>CAZNXK010000125.1:0-10215 GCA_964576835.1 uncultured Treponemataceae bacterium
TCGACTTCGTTCACTTCTTGGGCTAAGCCCGATTCTGCTGTGAGATATCCGGGCTGGGTACGATCTTTCCCTGTGCGTTCCTCCACTATCCCCGCGATCCTCTCTATAAGTATGTGCTCGAATTTTAAAATGAACAGCCCGACCTTGGGAACAAGCGCCGCGGTACGACAGTGCTTGATTTTCATGCTTCAACTATCCCGGAAATAGCGCGTAATTCCTCATCCTTAAAGGAAATCAGCCGCATCAAGCCGGATGTGGTGGCAAATTCTGTAAAAATACCATAAATATAAATCAAATAAAACATAAAATAAGCTTTACAAATAGCCATAATATATGTATATTATAAATAGATATGGAATACGATATACGTATCGAGCATATCGGTTTCAAGCGCCCGCGCTCTCTGAGCATCGGTCGGTACGCGAAAGAAGGACACAGAATGAAGAAGATCAACGGTTTCCGCTCGCTGGGCCTGCTTGCCACGATGCTGGGGGCTTTAGCTGTTTTCGCCTCCTGTTCGCAGCCTGCCAATCCCGACCTTTACCTTGATTCGGACAATCCTACGGTGGTCTCCACCAGGGCTGTCGACAATGCAACAGGTGTTGCCATCAACGGGACGATTACGGCCAATTTCAGCGAGGCGATGAATCCTTCGACCATTGTCGCGGACAACATCACGCTCTTAAGCGGCTCGACTCAGGTGCCAGGCAGCGTGACCTACGACATGGCGAACATGAAGGCGATCTTCGCCCCCTCCTCCAATCTTGAGAACGATACCCTATATACGGCGACGATAGGGACGGGATCCATGGATCTCGCCGGCAACTCCCTTGCCCATGACAAGGTGTGGAACTTCACCACCATCTCGGTCGGAACGGGGCCGGTACCGGTCATCCTCGGAACCGCTGGAAACTATGCGATACTCGCCAAGTCGGCGATTTCGACCGTCCCCTTCTCGTTGGTCATCGGCGATGTGGGCCTGAGCCCGGCCGCCGAATCCTACATGACCGGATTCTCCCAGACCGATGCCACCGGCTACGCGACCTCGCTCCAGGTGGCCGGTTTCCTGTACGCGGCCGACATGACATCGCCTACCCCGACCAACATGACCACCGCCATATCAGACATGGAGCTTGCATATACCGATGCCGCGGGCCGTTCGGCGCCCGATTTCCTGAATCTGGCCAGCGGCGCAATCGGCGGTCTGACTCTCGAACCTGGCCTCTATAAATGGACGAGCGCGGTAACCCTGCCCACGGACGTCATCTTGGTCGGCGGCCTCAAGGATGTCTGGATCTTCCAGATCGACGGAGACTTGAGCTCCAGCAGTGCTGTCAGGGTCACCCTGTCGGGCGGAGTCCAGGCGAGCAACGTCTTCTGGCAGGTGGCTGGGGCGGTGACCCTTGGCACTACTTCCCACTTCGAGGGCGTCATCCTGGGCCAGACCTCGGTCACCATGAATACCGGAGCCACGATGAACGGCAGGATCCTTGCCCAGACCAACGTCGCGCTCGACCAGGCCTTGGTGACGCAGCCCGCAAACTAGTGCCGCCATCCCTTGAGCCTCCGCCTCGTTTTCGTTACTATGCGTCGTTACAACTCTTATGAAGCGAGGCGACGATGAGCAACGAAAAGCGGCAGGGCGGTTCAAGGTTCGACGAGATGGTGATACAGGGCTCGCTCGAGCCGACGCTGCTGGAATCGCTCGACTGGGAGAAGATTGGCTTTTCGATGACCGTGACCCCTTTCATGGGCGGCAGCGTCGCCGGTTCAGACGGGATCTTCGAGGCTCCGGCAGTGGTCCGTTCCGGCGTCCTGCGGATGCCTGCCCAGGCCTGCGCGCTCAATTACGGCCAGTCGCTGTTCGAGGGCATGAAGGCCAGACGCGGCGTGGACGGCAAGATCAGGCTGTTCCGCGCCGGGGACAACGCCAGGCGGATGGCGTCCGGGGCCGAGCGCCTCATGCTCGCCGTACCGCCCGAGGAACTGTACCTCAGGACGGTCATGGACGTGGTCAAGGCGAACAGGGACTATGTGCCGCCGCTCGGCAAGGGCTCGCTGTACATCAGGCCGCTGCTCTCCGGCGTCGGCATGACGCTGGCTCCCTCCCCGTCTGACACGACGCTATTCGTCGTCTACGTCCAGCCGGTCGGTACCTATTTTAAAGGCCTGGCCTGCATAGGCGTCAAGGTGGAAGTCGCGCACCAGCGGGCAGCCGCGAAAGGAACCGGCTGGGTCAAGGCCGCCGGCAACTACGCGCCGTGCTTCATGCCCGCCAGAAAAGCCAAGGCGGACGGTTTCGCAGACACCCTGTTCCTCGACCACGACGGCGTCTATGTAGAAGAGGTAGGATCTGCCAACTTCGCGATGGTCAAGTCAGGCAAGCTCTACGTCGCCGATTCACCGTCGATACTCAAGGGCATCACGAGGGATTCCGTGATGAGACTCGCCCGGGAGTCGCTGAAGCTCGAGGTCGTCTTCGAGCCGCTCAGGATTGACCGCGTTCTGGGTCTCGGCGAATTCGCTTCCACGGGTCCTGCGGACGAGGCGTTCTGCACCGGCACCGCGGCGGTCATCTCGCCGATAGGTTCGATGACCATGAACGGCGGCAACCACGTTTTCGGCAACGGCGATGTCGGCCCGGTCACCGGCAAATTGTACGATGCCCTGGACGGCATCCAGACTGGGCGCCTGCCCGATGCCTACGGCTGGACTACCATCGTCGAGTAACGTACTATCGTCCGTCGGGAGCCATGATGCCTGAAACCGTATCGATTGTCCGTTGCGCCGACTATGAGAGAGCAGCTGTCGAAAAGGCCGTCGCCGGGGCGGTGCGCCTTGCCGGCGGCCTCGACGTGGCCGGCAAGACCGTCCTTTTGAAGCCCAACCTGCTCGCCACCTCCAGCCCCGGGCAGCCGGTGACCACTGAGCCCGAAATACTCAGGGCCGCGATACGGGTCGTGCGGAGCGGAGGCGCCAGGCGCATCCTCGTAGGCGACTCGCCCGCGTTCCAGTCCGGCGTGATGGTCGGCGCGCGTAGCGGCCTCAGGGCTGTCGCTCTCGAGGAAGGCGCCGAGTGGGCAGACTTCGGCGACCCGGTCGAGGTCGGCGTTCCAGGAGCCGGCCTCGTCAAGCGCTTCAGCCTGGCGCGCATCGTCACCGAGGTCGACTGCGTCGTCAGCCTGTGCCGGCTCAAGACACACATGTTCATGTACTTCACCGGCGCGGTCAAAAACCTCTTCGGAGCCATCGTGGGCCTGCAGAAGAGCGCCTTCCACCTGCGCTTTCCGGGCAAGCCCGAATTCGGGGCGATGCTCGCGGACCTGGTGCTCGCCGTCAAGCCGGGCTTTGCGATAATGGATGCCATCGTCTGCATGCAGGGGGAAGGCCCGCGCAACGGAACGGCCAAGGCGGCCGGCCTCGTGCTGGCTGCCCGCAACGTCTTCGCGCTCGACTGGGTCGCCTCGACGCTGGTCGGCTACGACCCGATGGACATCCCCTATCTGCGCGCGGCGGTCAACGGAGCGGGCTACGGCTTCAGGCCCGACGAGGTGCGCGTCGAAGGCGTGGAGCCCGCCGAGGCCAGGATCCGCGGCTTCGAGCTGGTACCGGTCGTCCACGGCGCAAGCTCGGGCAAGGGACCGCTGGGCCGGGCATTCAGGAACCTGACCGTTTCCCGACCGTATTTCTCGCGGCAACGCTGCGTGCTCTGCGGGGCCTGCGTCAGGATCTGCCCCGCCTCGGCCCTCGCCATCGAGGAGGACGGCGATGCGCGCAAATTCGTCGCCATCGACTACTCGAAGTGCCTTCGTTGCTACTGTTGCCACGAAGTCTGCCCGGAGGACGCGATAGACCTCAAGCGGAAACTGTAGGCGCGAGAGCAGCCCTTCAGGTCCTCGGGCTGGCTCTGAGTTCCACCCTGGTGCCGCCGTCCGACGTCCACGATACCGACCCGCCGAGCTGGGAAGCCAGGGCCTCGACTATCTCGAGCCCGACGCCGCCGGGTTGCGGCGTTCCCGTTCCGTTGTCGGCCACGACGAGGATGAAGGCGCCGGCGCAGCCGACGTCGTCCAGCGTCACCGTCAGCACGCCTGAGTCTGCCGACGCGAAGGCGTGGCGGTACGCGGTGTCGATGAGCTCGGCGGCGGCCAGCCCAAGCGCTACGGCCCTGTCTGGCGCGAACGAGCAATCGGCAGAGCTTATCCGTCGCTCTATACGCATGAATGCCTGTGGATGTCCGGCTCCCACGTTCGCGGCCACGTCCTGCAGGAACTGGGTCATGTCGACGATGGGGCTGTCCGGGAACCTGAGCGCCTGGTCCTGCACCATGGCCATGATCGCGAGCCTTATCCTCATCCTGTCAAGCGCTATCCGCGTCTCTTCAGATTTTGCCGTCCTCGACTGCATCGATGCCAGGCTTATGGCGACCTGCAGGTTGTTCTTGACCCGGTGGTCTATCTCGTGGACCAGGGCATGGTTGGCGTCGAGCGCTTCGGTCAGGGATTTTTCCCTGCGCGCGCCTTCGTCCGCCTCTTCCTCGAGCTTGCGCGCGAGCGCTGAAAGATCGGCGTTGTGTTCGCGGATCTGCGTGACCATGGCCTCGGCGTGCCTCCCTATTCCCGCTATCTCGTCGCCGCATCCATCGTCGAGCCTCGCTCCGGGGTCGCCCGAGCCTATCCTGGTCATCGCGGTTTCGAGCGTTTCTATCCTCGTGGTGACATGCCTGTCGAACGAGCCCCTGGCCAGGAAATAGGATCCCGCTATTGCCGCCGCTATCAAGACAAGCGATACGGCTCCTGAAACCAGGGCAAACTCGAGGACGGGCGTACGGTCGGCTACCAGTACCATGAACGTATACTTGTCAGAGTAGTCGAAGTCTCGTTCGGACAGCGACAGCGACCGGACGATGGTCTGCCGCATTCCCGTGTTCCTGGAGGCGGACCCGTCCGTCGCCGCCTGGGAGATCAGCGCAGATAGAGTTGCATCGACCGGTTCCTGGGTGATGAACGAACGGAAGGGCGGGTACCAGCCCCAGATGAAGTCGGATACGCGCACCAGCGCGCCTTCGGGTCCGCTCTCGCTGTTCAGGAGGAGCTTCAGGAGGTCGTCCAGGGCAAGGCCGGGGAAGGTCCTTGGAACCGATTCGTCGAGGCGCGTCGATACCTCGAGGATGTAGTCGGCTCCCGGAGGGCCGTAGTACTGGTAGCTGTTGACCTGGGATGTATTGGTGGACATGCTCATGCGCTGGTCCGCGAAGCGGCCTGATCCGACTTGTCCGGCGAGGAATTCCTTGAATTCGGCTCCAAGCCCGAAGAGGTCAAAACCCTGGTCTGGCAGAAACGACGTCGCTTCGATGACTCCGTCAAGCGAGATGAAATACGCTTCGCTGATGCCGAGCCGTGCCACTTGTCCGCGAAGACCTTCGATGCCTGCGGCCCTCGCGTCAGAGATCGTGGGGTAACGCGCGGCCAGCTTAAGGAGAGCCAGGTGGCCTGTCTCAGCGCTGTCCCTCTCGACTCGCGCCAGTACGTTGTCGAGTATGACAAAACGGTTCTCGACCTCATGGTAGGCCGTCTCGGTGGCGGTGTCGACGATACGGTTCATGAGGTACATGCCACAGGTGATGACCCCGGCGCCGGCCAGCAGCCCGCTCCAGAAAACGGCTCTCCTGAGGCGGGCGGAAATATACTGGCGGAGGCTGGAAACCATGGATCAATCGTGGGGGTGGAGTGGGGGCGCTGTCAAGCGCCAGGACAAGCGACGGCATTTCCGTATCGCCCGGGAAATGGCAAGGTCCTGATCCGGCCTACGGCGCCATGCGCCTGTCGCGTGCCGCGATGGCGCGGGCGATTATGCCGCCGCGCCACGATTCGTTGTGGTGGCTCAGGAGCCACTCGTACAAGATGGGATTCAACCAGAGATCGCCCTGGGAATGGATGCCTATCTTGAAATACGACCAGATCCTGTCAACGCCGAGCACGGAGGAGGGATCGACGTCGATGATGACGCTTCCCCTGAATTCCGGTCCGACCACCGCGTGCGACCGCCTGACGAAAGGCGCGCCTCCGGTCGCCTCGATGGCGGTGATGGCTTTCGTGATATGGTTGTAGTGGACAGCCTTGTCGAAGACATTGTAGAACGCCCATATCGGTACGTCCCTCAGGTTCGCCCAATCCCGGACTATCGGCTTCTTGATGCCGAGGTCCGGCCTCGTGAAGCCCGCCTCGGGTATGATGGCCGCGAAGTCGTGAGGATGGCTGCCCGCATAACCCCAGCTGCCCGTGCCCCCGGTCGAGTAGCCGAGCAGGTACAGGCAGGATGGGTCGCACGAATATTCGCCCATGATGCGGATCAGAAGCGCGTCAAGCGTGCCGGTCCTGTCGAACCATTGCCGTTCGATATACTCGCCTTCCTTGAGGTGGGGGAACACGATGACGAACGATGATCGCAGGGCGTCGAAGCGGGAATCGGGATTCTTGAGGGCGGCTCCCGGGCCGTGCACGAGTGCCGTCCTCACGGTTCCCCCGGTCTCGCCGCTGGAGTGTATCGACAGGATGACCGGATACTCCCTCGAGGGATCGTAGCCTGCCGGCGTCCATACGATATAGCCGTCGAGCGCTTCGTCGTCCATCGAGACGACCGTGTACGACGCCGGCCGGGGCGACCCGCCGGGGGCCGCTGCCGCCATCGGCAGCGCGATGGTGGCCAGTGTCAGAATCAGCGCCAATCGATCCATCGTCTGCTCCATCTATCCGGATGCCTTCAGAGATATTTTCCGGTTACGTAGTCGGCCCACTTCTTCTCGAACTCCTCGCGGGTAATCCCGAGGACCGTCGGTATGTCGCCGTACTGCCTGATCAGCTCGAGCACGACCGGCATTCCCCATGTCTCCTTCATGAACTCGAGGATCAGGAACCCCGTCCTGTAGATCAGCTTCGAATCGCTGAATTCCTTGTCCAGCTCGTCGAGAGACGGGAATTCCCGGGCCGCCATGTACGAGATGTCCCTGGGGTCGTGGAACTCTCCCGACTCGTAGATGGCGAGCGATTCCCATAGCCACCTGGGCTTGTTGTACCAGTTGCGCTGGAGGAAGAGCGACATCGAGTGGACATATTCGTGTAAGGCGTCCTGCGCTAGTGCGGGGTTCACCATGAGTTCCGCCCTGTGCCTTCCCGAGATGTAGCCCGTGCACCCTGGGTAGCTGCTCCCGGTTAGCTTTTGCATGATCGAGAGGAACTCCTTCTCGTCCGACCGCACGTGCACGGTATAGGTGGACGAGTCCTGGACGCCCAGGTCCGCCTTGACGCGGTCCGCATTGGCCTCCAGGAGCGTAAGTATCGGCTTGGCGAGCCTCTTGTCCACCTCGCCATGAAGGACGACCACGAAACGGCCGTCCTTGCTCGACTTGACGACTGGATCCTTCGCCTTGCCGGTGCAGCCCGACAGTCCGACGGAGAGAACCATGCAGATGGCTACGGCGCGGGCCGCCGTCTGGAGCCAGACAAGGTCGAATCGGTAGCGCGGCAGTGTTTCCATGGTCCTTCCCGGAGACTGAGGATTGATAATGAGTAGTCCATGAATGCCGCGTTGTCAATTGAAAGCTGTGGCCAACCATCCCCCAACGGCATTTGATTGATGAATTATGGCGTGCGCCGGCGTACACTGGTAACGTATTCCAATGGAGGCTCAGCATGGCCAAGACAACAGTGAACGGCTCGCAGGGAAAATCAAGGAAGGTTTCGACGTCCAGGCGGAAGCCGGCACCCGTCGTCGACGCGCAGCGCAGGAAGGATCCTGTCTTCATGAAGAACCTCGAAGCGGCCATCGCAGGCGAATTCGCGGGCCTGAAAGCCTCCGCGAGCCTGGTGAAAGCGTCTGCCAAGGCCGAAGCGGCTCCGGTGAAGAAAGTGCCGGCGAAAAAGGAGAGGTCACCCGCCACAAAGGCAAGGGCTTCCGCCAATGGGCCGAAGGCACCCGCCGGCAAGCGGGAGGGTGTTCCCGGGAGGAAGGCGCTTGCGGAAGAACTCGTCTCCCTGGTTCCCGGGCTCGACGCCGAAGGACTCGCGTTCCTCATCGAGCAGGCAAGGGTGCACCTGTACAACATGAAGGTCCAGGACCTGGAAGCCGCCGCGGTGGAGGCGGAGAGCGCGTCGGCACGCGCGGGCAAGATCGCCTCGGCGAAGGGCGGGCCTTCGCGCTCCGCGGCCGCTGGACCGGATGTTTTCACGATACAGGCGGCCATCGACGGCTCGGCTTACGACCTAGTCTGGCAGGGCAAGTGGAAGATGTTCACGAGCGACGAAATGCTCGCGATGGTACGCATCGCCTCGAACAAGGATCCGGCGGCACAGGTGGGTGGGCGGCTGTACCGCTGGTTCCTCGCCGAGCGCGCCGACGTACTCCATGACATCCCGTTCTCCGGGCTAGCCGATCCAAAACTCAAGGCCCTCGTCGCCCTCCTCCGGAATACGTTCACCGTCAAGGGCGGAAAGCAGGGGAGGCCGGCGGCGCGGTAGCGGACGATTCCAGTTTTTCGAGGAATACCGCTACGGCGAGGAGATCGGCGCAGCCGCCCGGGCTGATGTTCCTGTCGGTCAGCCTGCCGTCCATGGCCATGATGGCCGCCCTGCCTTCGGCCGACGCCATGCCCCCGAGCCCGAGCGCTTGCCCGGCTTCGGCGCGGATGAGCGAGAGGCCTTCCCGGCCTGTCCTGCCCAGGACGTTCGTGTCCTCCACGATCGTGTAGAGGACGAGGAGCGAGTCGACCATGGAGTCGTTCCAGGACATGCCGGCAGACAGGCCGGCGCGGAGCCTGGGCAGCGCGTGGCCGATGACGGCGGGGAATCCGTCCTCCGCTTCCCCGCGGATGCCGCGGACGCCGAGCTGGCGGTAGAGCCGCTCGCCGACGGTCCGGGGCGAGCCCGGTGCCAGGGCCGACAGCGTGCCGAGCTCACGCCCTGAAATTCCCCGGACGATGGTGGCCGCCTCGTCGGCGCAGGCTCGGGCACCGAGAGCCACGCCAGCCGAGGCGAGCCGGCCGGCGGCGGCGCACAGCAAGCCAAGCGAGAATATCAGCCCCTTGTGCGTGTTGATGCCGCCGGTCGCGGCGAACATGTCGCGCTCCGCCGCCTTGCCGGCTTCGCGGAGAGCCGGCAGCGGATCGGCGGCTTCACCGCGGCTCGCCCGCCCGAGCCTGGCGAATTCGGCAAACCAGGGGCCAAGCGCGGCGGCGCTCGACAGGAAGCTCAGGTAGTCCATGTCACGGTGCGCGCCCCTGGAAGCGGGATCGACGAGTCCCGGCTTGGGCGCGGCGGAAGCTTCGTACAGGGCGGCGGTGAGGGCCAGGCGGCCGATGTCCTGGTCCGGGCCTGTCGCCGCGGCTTCCGGCCGGCGGAGGATCTCCTCGACCCGAGCCTCGAGCAGTGCGGGGTCGTGGCGCCGGCCGGCCGAGCAGACGACGGCTTCCTCTCCGCAGACGAGGCATTTTCTGGACGGGAGGCCCAGATCCGTCCGGCTGACGGTCATTCCGTCTGAGCCCATGATGTCCAGATCGGCCACGTCCCCCCATGGATGGTCTGTCTCCCAATCCACGGCCAGTCTCTTGAAGGCGACGGGGTCCAGCGCCGCCGCGATGCATGACTCCGGCCCGTCGCTGGAGACCCTGAACTCTTCGTGGAGGATGGCGATGCCCTTGCCGCGGATGACGCCTGCGAATGATGCGTGAAGGGCAAGGGCCTTATCGCAGAACCGCCCCGAGGTACGGAGGGGAGCGGGCATGCGCAGGGTGAGCGCGGCCAGGGAGGCCGGCGATTGCGGGCAGCGGATGGCCAGCGCGCCGGCAAGCCCGAGCTTCTTTTTCCAGCGCTCCTCCCTCGCCGCGAGTACGGGATCGGTCATGCCTGCCCGGTAGCCCTGGCTATGGCGGTTTCGAGCCTCGCCCGCAGGGTGCATTCAAGCGCGCCCCTGTCCTGGACGTGCACCTCGGCGCCCTTGAGACCGGCGGTCGCGACGACTTCTTCAGTCACGCTCCTGATCCTCTTGCCGAACTGCTTTATCACTATGCTCTCGATCCGGTATTCGACGCCGTCTCCCGTCGTCGGCGATACCGTCACGAGGACATCGCTCGATTCGAGTGAACCTGCCGTAGCCGCTTTGCTGGCCTCCATATCATCCTCCTGTAAGTCTTTTTGATCATGCAATCCGCTCTAGTGGCGG
>CAZNXK010000126.1:0-10117 GCA_964576835.1 uncultured Treponemataceae bacterium
GCCGGCTTCGACGAGGACGCCGTGCAGGCATTGCTCGCGTCCGTGCGGCTGGCCTCCGGGGCGGAGACGCCGGGCGGTGCGACCGGGCATGGAAACGGAGGCGGCAATGGCCGATGAAGGCTCCCTGGTACTGATAGTCGACGACATCGAGGAAAACCTGAAGGTGCTCGGTGATACCCTGACGCAGGCGGGTTTCCATCCGTTGCAGGCAAAAAGCGGCGAAAGGGCGTTGCAGGTCGCCGCCAAGGCCCGTCCCGACCTGATACTCCTGGACATCAAGATGCCGGGCATGGACGGCTTCGAGACGATAAAGCGCCTCAGGGCCGACCCGGCTACCGCGGACATACCGGTGATCTTCATTTCCGCCCTCAACCAGATCGAGGACAAGGTCCAGGGCTTCCGCTCCGGCGCCGTAGACTACGTTTCCAAGCCTTTCCAGAAGGAGGAGGTCGTCGCCCGGGTCGGTACCCACCTGAGGCTCAGGCAAGCGCTGAGGAGCGTCGAGCGCGAGCGGGAAAAGTCGGACATGCTGCTCGAGTCGCTGCTCCCTGCGGGCATCGCGACGGAACTCAAGGAAAGCGGAAAGAGCGAGCCGCGCTCGTTCTCGGATGTCAGTGTCCTTTTCACCGATCTGGTCGACTTTACGAAGCAGGCTGCCACGCTGACGCCCCGTGAGTTGATATCGGAACTCAACGACTTGGTAGGAACTTTCGACGGCATCATTCGAGAGCACGGCTGCGAGCGAATCAAGACAATAGGCGACGCTTACTTCGCCGTCTGCGGCATCCCCGAGCCCCATCCCGACCACGCGCTGGCCTTGTGCCGGGCGGCTCTCGCGATGCGCGACGCCCTGGCCGACAGGAACAACCGGTCTCCGGTGCGGTGGAGCATGCGCCTGGGCATCCACTCGGGCGAGGCCGTCGCGGGCATAGTCGGGACCCGGCGCTACATATACGACGTGTTCGGCGATACCGTCAACCTGGCCAGCCGCCTCGAATCGGCCTCGGAGCCGATGCGCGTCAACGTGTCGGCTGTCACCGCCGGCCTGCTTGCCGGACGAATCGCCTGCACGCCCCGCGGCTCGATGGCGGTCAAAGGAGCGGGTCCGATGGAGATGTTCTGGCTGGAAGGCTGAGCGGCGCGGGGACTCAGCCTGTCTCGGCCTTCAGGTCGGCAATCTCCGGTTCCGACCCGGCGCCGGGTCTCGGTTTCCTCGGATAGCGCAGGTAGGGCGCAAGCGCTTCGTTCTTCGAGCCGCCAGCGCCGTCGTACGTCAGCGACAGGACCGGTACGCCGGTAACCTCCTCTATCCTCCTGTTCATCGCCTCGGTCACGAGGCCGGCGCAGCAGAATACAGGGCTGAGCTGGACGAAGAGCGATACCTCGGGGAAGTGTTTCTTGATGTACCAGGTCTTGAGCAGGTTCTCCGCCGACTCTCCTGAGTTCTCGGGGATGACGCCGTAGCGCGCCAGTATTTCCTCCGCGGGATCGTCGAACTCGGGGTCGGTCCCGTCGAGCAGACGGTCGAACACGCGGTAATAGGCCTTCTCGAGGACCTTCGAGGCGGCCAGGAGAGCGTTGATGCCCAGGAGTATCCCGTAGCGGCCTTCCTTCAGCCAGCGGTCGAAGTATGTGTTGGCTATCATCTTGGCGTACTGGTTGTACGGCATCGATATCACCTCGCCGCCGTTCTCCTCGATGAATCGTATGGCGTCCTGGTTCATCACCTTGTTGTCGCGGACATAGAAGTCCCCGAAGAGGGCGACGAGCGGATTCCGGCGCGTCCTGTCCCAGGGGATGGCCTCGAAGAGGGCGACGATATCCTCGGCTGTCTTGACCTTGTTCTTGCGCCTGTCCCCGAAGGCGGACACGAGTATCTCCATCGCTCTCGCCACCATGGCGTCGGTCATGCCCCGAATTTCCTCGTAAGGCCGGATCCGGCACGCAAGCCGCCTGATGAGCCCGGCGAAAAGATACGACAGGTACGCGTCGATGGCCGCGAGCGGAGATATTTCGAGGAAGGTCAGCTCGCCGACATAGACGGTAGCCTTCCCGAAGTGGCCGCCCATGCCGTCGAAGATGGTCTTGATCTGGTGGGGATACAGCGCGATGTTGCAGGGGATGGTCGAGCGCGGCGCCCACAGCGAACAGGCGGCTGGGTCGAGGCCGCGGGCCATGACCGTGTGCGCGAATGACTCGGCGATGGCGTTCAACGGCAGACACTGGCCGCCGTTGGTCGACAGGCTAGCGCGCACCGTCTCGTCGGTCTCTTCCATGACGATGGCGTCGACCCCCGCGGATCGGAGCGTCGCCGCGAGCAGGGGCGCGGCCAGATCGTCCCAGCATGGCAGGAGGAGGGTCTTGCCCTTGAGCGCGGTGGCGTAGCCGGGATTGACCGACGAAAAGTCGCCAGCCGGGTTTGGATCCGCCAGGGGATTGGCGAGGGCATGCTCGCGGTGGTTGCGGAAGGCGCGGATGGCCGCCTCGATGCGGGTTTCGTAACCCACGGCGCTGTCGTGCTCGTCGAGCTCGAGTATCAGGTATGGCTTGCCGTAGGCTCCCATCACGGTCCTGAATGCGTCTACGACGAAGGAGTCGGGGCCGCACTTGAATGACGTCACGAGAGTCGGGTAGAGGCCCGGGGTCCTCGCCGCGGTCTCGGCGGCGCGGAGGATGCGCTTGCCGTATTCCCAGGGGATCTCCCTGAGCAGGCCCTGTATTTTAGAGTCGCGGTCGGGTACGGTCTCGAGCATGTCCTGGTACCATGAGCTGACGCCCCGATCGGCGATCATGTCCGGTATGCCCTTGTTCATGCCGGAAGGGAGGACCGAGTAGGGCCTTCCGAGCAACGCGATTTCGATACCCGCCGTGGAGGCTGTTCCCTTTCTCCTCGCGAACAGGGACCTGAGCCTT
Source organism: uncultured Treponemataceae bacterium (assembly GCA_964576835.1). Lineage (GTDB taxonomy): Bacteria > Spirochaetota > Spirochaetia > Treponematales > UBA12059 > SZUA-370. The sequence goes on from CAZNXK010000126.1 coordinate 2,914, forward strand.
CTGTCGCGGCCGGCGCGAAATGACACGGCACGGTCATAGGCGTCCGCTATCGCCTCGCGGGTCAGCGGCCGGCTTGCCAGACCGGCGAGGCGAGGCCGGGCGGTCAGGCAACGGTGGAGCTCTTCCTTGACGCGGAAGCTCGTATAGCCGGACTCGACCATGGGCTGGAGGAAGCGCGAGCCGTCGTCGAGCTGGGAAACGAGGGCCGAGGCAAACTGGGTCTGGTAACAGTAGAGTCTGCTGCCTTCCGCCTTGTCCGCTTTTTTTTCCAGATATACCGGCATGAATACGAAGTCGGCCCTTGCGAGCAACGACAGGGCGTGGCCGTGGAAGGCTGCCATGGGCGCGCAGAACTCGGCGCCCATGCGCTCCTTGCCCGCCGCCACCATGTCGGCCCTCCCTTCGCCGGCTATCGTCTTCAGGCCGAGCGCCTCGAAGAACACCTGCCAGAAGCCCAGGTCTTCTACCAGCGAAAGCGCGGCGGGAAGGCCTATCACCGGGACGCGATCGCCGGAGACCATCCCGGCGGCCGGCAGAGGCGGCAGCGCGTCAAGGGCCTTGCTCTCGGCGCTGGCCCGAAGGGCGGCCAGGCGCGGGGGGCCCGGCTTCCTGGCTACGAAGGACTTGGTCGCGTAATCCCTGCCGCAGAGGAAGCCGAAGGCGACCTCCTCGCCGCCGACCGTCGCCACGGACAGCTTGCAGTGGTTGGCGCACAGCTCGCAGACCTCGGCGCGCACGGGCAGTTCGCCGCGGTGGAGGCCGAGGCCGCGGAAGGCGGAGGCCCGGGCTACAGCCATAGCCGCGTCCTCGTCGCGCAGCGCGAGAGCTGCGCCCATGGCGCCGGTCAAGTGGCAGAAAGGCGATACGAGAATAGGTTTGCCGAGCCTCTGCTCGAAAGCCGCGACGAGCGAGCGGTTCTTGGCCGTCGCTCCCTGGAAGAAGATGACGTCGCCTGCGGTTTTCCCGGCGGCGACCTTGCGCAGATAATTCTCGCGTACCGCGTGTAGAGCGGCGGCCAGGACCTCCGGCACCGTACAGCCGGCGGCCAGGAGGTGGTTGATGTCGCGCTCCATGAATACCGTGCAGCGGTCGCTGACCCGCGGGGCCCGTACGCCGTCGGCCAGGTCCGCGTAGTCGCCGATGTCGATGCCCAGCCTGCGGGCCTGCTCCTCGATGAAGCTGCCGGTGCCGGCCGCGCAGACGTTGTTCATGACGGAGGAAGTGACGCGGCCGTCCCGGAGGGTGGTGAACTTGGAGTCCTGTCCGCCGATCTCGATGATGGTGTCCACCCGGGGATCGAGCTCGACGGCGGCCCTGGCGTGAGCGCTTATCTCGTCGAGGACGAGGTCCGCGCCCGCGATGCCGCCCACGAATTTGCGCCCCGAGCCGGTGGTCGCGCAGCCAAGGACATGAAGGGTGAATCCCTTGCGGGCGCCGAGCCCCTCGATGGCTTCGAACAACGACTGGAAAGCCTCGACGGGACGACCCGAGGTCCTCGTGTAGAAGCCGGCGACGACCCGGCCTCTCCTGTCGACGAGAGCGGCTTTGGTGCTCGTCGAACCGATGTCAACTCCGAGCCAGGCATCGAGCGTAGCCGGAGACCCCGGCCCTGACGCCTCGTAGACGTCGACCTCGACTTCGCGGTAGCGCGTGGCTTCGCGGTAGCTCTCGTGGGCCAAGAAGTCGGGGTACGAGGAAAGAAGGAGCGACAGCGGAGGGTAAAAGCTCGCCCTGTCGAGCGGCAGCTCCTTTCTCAGGGCCGCGGCCGAGACGAAAGGGCGGCCTTCTTTTCGCTCGGCGGCCAGCAGCATGGCCGCGCCTATCGCCCCCTGCCACGGAGCCTCGTGGTCGCGGATGATTTTCAGTCCGGTCATTTCACGGACGCGGGACAGAACCGCCTCGTTGAGAGCCACGCCGCCCGAGAAGATGACGGGTTCCCGCACCGGCTCCGCGTTGAACAGGGCATCCACCAGATTACGTGCCAGGCCGCGGCAGAGGCCGTCGCTTATGGCGGCGACCGAGCTGCCTTCCTGCTGGGCGTGGATGAGATCGGTCTTGGCGAATACGGCGCAACGGGTGGCGACCTTCGGCGCATCGCCGCGGTTGTCCAGCGCGACGCTGGCGAGCTCGGCTGAATCCTCCAGTTCCAGGCGGCCGGCCTGCTGGTCGAGGAAGCTGCCAGTACCCGCCGCGCAGCCGGAGTTGGATCGGCTGCCTTCGTACTCGCCATCGGCCGAAAGCCTCGCGAGTGAATACTCCTCGCCGCCGACCACGAGGATGGCGCCGGCGTCGGGATACCGGGCCCGCACCGATTCAATGGCCGCTATCCTGGAGTCGTACCGCGCGTCGGCTTGGATCTCGGCCAGGTGCCTGCCGGTCAGAGCGACGGCGCGGACCCCCGAGAGGTCCATTTCCGCGTCGATGCGCTCGAGCGCCGAGGCAAGGTCCCCGCCGTGGAACGCGTAGAAGCGGCCGCTCGGAATGCCGACGGCATCGACGGTCGCGGCCGCTATGGAGACCGACCCTATGTCGATGCCCAGGATGGTTCCCTTGTCGTGTTGCATGAAGCGACCTTCCGGCGACTAGATGTCGTCCAGCTTTTCCTTGACCAGATCCCACAGTCCGCTGACGCCCGTTCTCCAGCCGCCGCAATACGCCAGGCGGGCATCATCGCGTTCCTTGTCGTCCATGGCGCCCTGCCTGAGTTCCCACGCCTCGAGCGACCTCGACTCGGCGTCGATCCTGTCTTTGGCTTCGTGCTGATCCATCGGTGCCCGCGGTGCCATGGCGGCCACCGCGGCGACCAGTTCCTCGTAGTGTGCGCGGCCTGCCCATGCGCCTCCGTCCGTCTTGCCTGCCGCGGCGGCCTTCTCGAGGGATCCGCGCTTTTCAGCCTTGAGCCGCTCGACGATTTTCGGGATGTCCGCGGTTCCCGTCAGCATCCGGTGGAACTCTTCCTTCTTCTTGATCGCTTCCGAGACCGCCTCCTGGAAGAGGCGGGAGAGGTTGAACGACGAGCGCCACTCGTCGATCTTCGCGAAGAGGTTTTCATTGACCGTAAGCGTTATCTTCTTTGCCATCGTGCGCCTGCCCCGCAATACGTGTGCCTGATAGGACACGTATACTATAGCTCGGCACGTGTCGGTTTGCAAGGTGTCGGGAAGTGCCGACGTATTGCCGCGGATTCCGTATGCATTCTTGTGCTTTCGGGAAACCGGGTCATATACTTGTCCATGACCCGGAAGGATGTCGGCATGAATGAAGATGGAGCCTTTTCAGATCGTCTCTCGATCATCCTCGAGGCGACCGCTGACCTCAACAACATGCTGACGGAGCCCGACCGGCTGTACGCGAGCCTCCTTGAAAAACTGAACCGCGCCGTGCCTTTCTACTCGGGCAGCGTGCAGGTGATGGAAGGCGACGCTGCCAGGGTCGTGGCGTTGCGCGGCGACCTCGACCCAGTGGTCGTGCTGGGGCTTCGCTTCCACATGGATCCGCTTTTCCCCAACTACCGGGTGTTGACTACCATGAAACCCGTGGCCTTCCCGGACATCCGGGTCGAGTACCCCCACTTCTTCACCAGGCAGGACGAGTTCAACTCCGGTCACATACGTTCCTGGCTGGGAGTTCCGATGGTCGCCTCCGGATCGGTCATCGGGATGCTGGCGCTCGACCGCAATGTCGTCGATCCGTTCGACGACGAGGACATACGCATAGTCCAGGCATTCGCCGACCACGCCGCGGTGGCAATACGCAACAGCGGCACGTACCGCCAGCTGCAGGATGCGCTTGCCGCCGGCGACGCCCTGATGCGCGAGATGAACCACCGCGTCAAGAACAGCCTGCAGCTCGTCTCGAGCCTCATCGACATCCACGCCGAGCTCGTCGCCGAGGAAGGCACCCGCGAAAGCCTCGAAGAACTGCAGGTAAGGATCAGTTCGATCGCCGCCATCCATGAGCGGCTGTACAAGCGCTCCGACATGAGCGCCGTCGACCTCGACCTGTACCTCGGCGACCTTGCCGGGGACGTGGTCCAGTCGTTCTCGAGGGAAGGCGGCAAGGTGAGCCTGATTCTGGAGTCGAGCCCGATTCCTGTCGATGCCGCGCTGGCGGTTTCGCTCGGTTTGATAACGACCGAGCTCATAATGAACACCCTTAAATACGCCTTTCCCGGCGGCGCCAAGGGCGACCTGAGGCTCGGCCTCCGTCGCGTCGGCGACAGGGGCGAACTGCTCGTCGAGGACAACGGCATCGGCATGGGCGACGCCCGGGAGCGGGTGGGAGGCTTTGGCGTGCACCTGGTTCGCAGCCTGGCCACCCAGGTCGGCGGCGAGGCCGAAGTCGAATCCCGCCCCGGCCGCACCGCCTGGACGGTGCGGTTTCCGCTGGCCTAGAATCCCTCCCCTTGTCGCACTACCCCTATCCGCCCTTCTTTCTCGAGCCTCCGTATTATTTCCACGACCCTGAAACCTGCCGCGTCGCATTCGGCGAGTCGCACGCGTCCGAGAGCCTCATAGGCTGTCCGGAGCCGCTGCCGACTGTCCGCGGGGAAGCGGCCGAGCAGTCGCTCCCGTTCCTCCTCCTTCATCGGCTTCATGGCGACGACGATGTCCTGCTCGTCGGCCTCCTCGAGCACGGCCGCGATCGATTCGTCGTCAAGGATGATGATGTCCTCGAAGACGAACATGTTGCGCTTTATCGATTCGGCCAGTTCAGGGTCGCTGGAGTCAAGCGACGTGATGACGAGGCGCTCGGTCTCCCGCGGCGAGAAGTTGAGGATGCCGACGACTTTCTGGATGCCGCCGACCGCCGGGCCGGACCTGTCGATGGCCGACAATTTTTTCCCGAGTATCCGCTCCACGTCGACCAGCACGTCTTGCGCCACGCCGCCCATCGCAGCGATGCGTTTAGTGATGCCGGGTTGCGCCGGCTCGGGCAAGAGCGACAGGAGCCGCGCTCCGGCGGCGTCGTCTATGTACGACAGGACCAGCGCGCAGATCTGGGGGCGCTCGCTTGCGAGGAACAGCGCGAGCGCCGTTGGCTGGATGCCTGCAAGCGACGCGAAGGGCCTGGCCTGGGGCCTGCCTCCGGCGGCGTCAGCCTGCCCGTAAAGCACGCGGTCGGAAAGGTCGTCCTGGCCGCCCTTGAGTTCGTCGATGTGCTTGCTCATCGTGGCCAGGCCGTCGCGCAGTTCTTCCGTCAGCAGCGCCAGGGGATCCTTCGCCGCCTTGTCCGCGCTCGTCGCAGGCTCCTGGCTGCCTTCGGTCGAGGCGGTCACGAAGCCGCCGTCGCGGCGCGCGCCGGAAAGCTCCGTCACCCTGGCTCCGCCGAGCCTGAGCCAGGCCTTGCCTTCGTCCCAGCGTGGAACGGGAATGACGGAACCCTTGCGCAGCGACCGCAGCGCGTCGATCGTCATCGCTCCGGCATCGCAGACGAACTGCGCGGGCAACTCCGCGCGCCGGGCCGTCGCGAGGCCAGGTCCTGGCTCCACAGGGTTGCGCAATTCGAACCAGTACTTGGCCGACAGCATCCCGATGATGGATTCCAGCACGAGGAACGGGTATGCGATATCCAGTTTCCCCTTCGCCTCTCCCACGGCCAGGTTGAAGGACGTGAGCACTATCATCTCGTTCGGCGGCACTATCTGGCAGAAGCGCGCTTCAGCCTCCACCTGCGCGAGCCGCGGTTTCATGCCGTCGACGAATGACCAGGCCGTGCCGAGAGCCTCGAGCGTAGAGGAGAATATCCTCTCCAGCTGCGACACCTCGATGTCGGTGAGGCCTCCATGTGCCAGCGGCTTTTCGACAGCCGCCGGAGTCGCGCCGAATACGCGCTCGAGAATCGCGTCCGCGCCTGCCGCGTCGAGGTGCAGGACGACCTGGCCCTTGAGCGGCTGCATCGAGGCGACCGCGATGGCGCAGGGCGAGGCGAGCGGCGCCATGAACTCGTCGTAGGTCATCTGGTCCACGGTCTCGAGCGACAGGGCGCAAGGTAGTCTCAGGATCGCTGACAGGCTCGTGGTGGCAAGCCTGGAAAAGGATTCGGCTATTATCTGCATGGTCCGGAGCTGTTCCCTGGAGAACTTGTCCGGGCGCCTGAAATCGTATAGCTTTATCCTCTTGCCCGTCGCTTTTCCGTCCCTCGAGCCCAGGATGGTCTCGGGCAGGGGAATGGTCGCTTCGTCGCTCATGGCGCATCCCCGCGGCCCGCGAGCTCGGTGACGCGGATGCCGAAGGCTTCGTCTATGACCACCACTTCGCCCCTGGCCACGACCTCCCCGGCGGCGACCAGGTCCACCGGCTCGCCGGCTATCGACTCGAGCTGGATGATGGTTCCCCTGGCTATCGTCGACAGGTCGCGCACGGAAAGGCTCCGTTCGCCCAGTACGACCTGGACGCGCACCATGGCGTCTTCTATGGTTCCCGTCTTCATGATAGTACCTCCGAGCCTTCGTTGAACGTCCGCGTCACGACGAACGAGTTTTTACGGTGCCTCAGTTTCATCCGGCCTTCGGCCACCACCACGCCGCCCACCTCAAGGTAGGCCGTTTCGTCCGCTGGGGCGCTCATGCGGAGATTTCCGCCTCGTCTGGCCCGATCCACGTCCCCGGCGCTCAAAGTCGAGCTGGCCAGCACGACGCACGCGTCCAGGGACAGACCCCCGATCGCCGCATGCGCCTGGCTCTGTCTTTCCATGTTTTCCATCGCGTCCTCCTCGATGATGGAATGATACGGCGGCTCGGGCGGACGGTCTTGCACTATCTTGAGTTTGTGGCGGTCCTGATCGGCACTATCTTGCGGAACCGGAGCGCCAGACGCGGGGCGAGACGCCGACGATGCGCAGGAAGTAGCGGTTGAAGAACGACAGGTTGTTGTAGCCGACCGCCTCGGCTATGTCGATGATGGACAGGTCCGACGACTTGAGGAGCGAGCAGGCCCGCTTGACGCGCTGGCGGTTCAAGTACTCGAAAAGCGGGCAGCCGGCCCGTTCCCTGAACCGCCGCGAGAAGTCGGTAGTGTTCATCGCGCATTTGCCGACGAACCACTCGAGGCTGAAGGATTCCGCATAGTTTAGCTCGATGTGGAGGACAGCATCGTCGATACTCCAGACGCCGTCGGGCGGGGACCAGGCGCGGCCTCCCGGCGGGCGGCGCTCCCCGATGCGCAGCGCGAGCACAACCAGCTCGACGGCCCAGGCGCCCGCG
>CAZNXK010000127.1:0-10098 GCA_964576835.1 uncultured Treponemataceae bacterium
GGGCCGGGGACAGGCTACCGCGATGTCGGCGACGCCGGCGCGCCTCGCGACCAGCGCCGTCATGAGGACGGTCGAAGGCAGCGGGTAGCGGCCCCCCGGCACGTAACAGCCCGCCCGCTCGACCGGCAAGGCTTCGTGACCCGCACGCCCGCCGGGAACCTCCAGGCTTACGGGTCCGAACGCCGCAAGCTGGGCTGCCGCGAAGGAGCCGATTCTGGCGGCGGCTCCCTCCAGGGCGGCTCGTTGATCGGCAGGAATCGCGCCGAGCGCGGCATCGAAGTCCGCCGGCCCGAACCACAGGCGCCCGTCGTTGCCGTCGAGCTCGCGGGCGTAGCGCCCGAGAGCTGCCTCGCCGCCGGAGCGCACGGCTTCCATTATCGATCGCACGGTCGCCTCGCAGGAGGGATCGTCTGCGGGCCGCGAACGGGCGCCCAGCTCGTCGAGCCCGGCGCGTCTCAGTGAATACCGGTCTTCCACGGCTCGTTTCCCTTCTCCGCGTACGGCATCTTGGCGTTGCCGGGCCTCCTCGTCACGCGCATCGCGCGCCCGTCGAGGATATGCTCGACGTCGGACAGGCTCGCGCCTTCACGGGCCAGCTTGACCGCGGCGAAGTACAGGAGGTCCGCAGCCTCCTCGGCCGACCGCTCGGGACCCTGTGCCTCGCAGAGCTCGGCGGCTTCTTCGGCCAGCTTGGCCGCGAGCAGGCCGGGTTCGGTGAAGAGCCTCGCGGTGTACGAACCCTTTGGCGCCATGCCGCCGGATACTTCGGCCAGCCGCTTTGACGTCGTAGCGGCCAGAAGATGGAAACCCCTCCTGTCGCCGCCGAAGCCATCCGGTCCGGCAGCGCCGAAACACGTCCTGGTTCCGCGGTGGCAGAAGCCGCGTCCATTCTGGCGGACGGTGAAGCGCAGGGCGTCGCGGTCGCAGTCGGCATCGATGCGGACGAGGACCTGGCTGTCGCCGCTCGACTCGCCCTTGCGCCACAGCCCTCGCTTGCGGGAGCGGTACACGCCGGCCCGTTCGGCTATGGCCGCGCGAAGGCTTTCGAGGTCGGAATACACGAGGCCGAGCGCGACCCCGGATTCGTCACATACCACCGTCGGCCACAGCCCGTCGGCGCGGTCTGTGTTCAAACACGCCGCCAGCGCCTCGGCCGGATCGAGAATGCCCTTGTACAGCGCCATCCCCACCTGGGCGTCGACCCCCATCGCGTCGAGGGCGGCTACCTCGGCGGCGCTCGTGATGCCTCCGGCCATCGTGACGCTCCCGCCGAAACCAGTCTTGCGGATGGCTTCTACCATGCGCTTCGACGCGCCTTCGTCGATGCCCGACAGGGAACCTTCGATGTCTATCGCCGTGACGAGGAAGCCGCCGACGAAGGGTCCAAGCCCGGCTGCCCTTGCCGCGACCGATTCTCCCGTGCTCGTCTTCCAGCCCTCGGCCATCACGACGCCTTTCCTGTTGTCGAGCGCGGCGACGAGGCGGTCTTTCGGGAAGGCTGACAGGAATCCAGGCGTTGCCATCGTCCCGACCATGACCGAGCGCGCGCCTGAGTCCAGGAGCCTGGTCATGGTCCGTTCGTCGCGGACGCCACCGCCGACCCTGCATGGATGGCGCGTGGCAATCTCGGCCACCAGGTCAAGGTTGGAGCCCTTGCCCAGGGCCGCGTCGAGGTCGACGACCGCCAGCTCCCCGAGCACGGAGAAGCGGTCGGCAAGCTCCAAGGGATCGCCGCAGTCGAGCTCGAAACGCTCGCCGCCGACGAGCTGGACGGCCCTGCCGCCCATGATATCGATAGAAGGAATGAGCATCAGCGAGCCTCCACGCCGCTCAGGCGCAAGTAATTCTTGATAGTGCCTATGGCAAGCGAACCGTCGTGCAGCGCCCCGGCGAGCAGGGCCGCGTCCGCGCCTGCGCGCAGGCCGTCAAGTATCTGCTCCGGGCTCGCCGCGCCCCCGGAGGCTATGACCGGCGTCCCCGGCGCGGCAGCTACCGCGGACCTGAGCAGCTCGAGGTCGTAGCCCGAGCGGGTGCCGTCCTGGTCCCGGCTGGTCAGGAGAATTTCACCGGCTCCGGCATCGACAGCCCGGCGTATCCACTCGTCCACCGGAGTCCCGGTGACTGTCCTGCCGGCATCCAGGACGACCAGTGGCAGGCCGTCAGACTTGCGGCTTGATTCGCGCCTGGTGGCGTCTATTGCGACGACGCAGCATTGACGGCCGAACTCGCGTGAAATTTCAGAAAGCAGGGCAGGATTCCTGTAGGCCATCGAGTTGAGCGACACCTTGTCGGCTCCCGCCCTGAGTACCCGCTCGGCGTCCTTTAGGCAACGGATGCCGCCTCCGACGCAGAGAGGCACGCCGATGCGGCTCCTGACCGCCCGTACGGTCCCGACCGCGGTGTCCTTGCCGTCGACGCCCGCGGTGATGTCGAGTATGACGATCTCGTCGGCGCCTTCGGCCTCGTAGCGCGCGGCCAGCTCCGCCGGGTCGCCCGAGTCGCGCAGCTGCTCGAATCTGACGCCCTTGACCACCCTGCCGCCAGCGACATCGAGGCAGGGGATGATGCGCGGTATCTTGGAGCGGATGAGGACCGACGCCGCGTCCCCCGCCGGTTTCCCGAACGACGCGGCCAGCATCGGCGAAGATGGCGCGGAAGTCGAGGTGCCTGAGGCGTTTGCGGCGGCGCCGCAGGCGAGCCACAGCGAAAGCAGGGACTGACCCCAGGCCCCGGACAGTTCCGGGTGGAACTGGCAGAGCAGTACCGGTCCGCGCTCTATCGCCGCGACGAACGGAGCTCCGTAGGTCGCCGTTGCGGCCAACCATCCAGGAGGCGCATCGTCGAGCTTGTACGAGTTGGCGAAGTACGCGAAGGCCCCTCCGCCTGCGGACGCGCCTGCGGGCTCGCCTGCATGCTCGCCTACAGGCGACGATATCCTGTTCCAGCCGAACTGAGGCGAGCGGACGCCGGGTCCGTACGCCGTGATCGCGCCTGGAATAGCCCCGATGCCGCGCGCTCCGGGAGATTCCTCGCTCGTCTCGAAGAAAAGCTGCATGCCGAGGCAGGCGCCAAGCGTCGGCGCTCCCCGCTGCACCCGCCCGCGGAGGGCGGCGTCGACGCCCATCGCGCGCAACCTGTCCGCAACCGCCCCGAAGGCGCCGACGCCTGGCAGCACCGCGAAAGCCGCTGCCATGACTACCGCGGGATCGGTCGTCAGGCTGGTCCTGGCTCCGGCGCGTTCGAGCGCTGCCATCAGGCTCGCCGCGTTGGAGCGGCCGGTATCGACGACGACAACCTCGGGACCCGCAGCGCCGCTCACGGCGCCCCTCCCGCAGCCATACCGAGCGTGCCCTTGGCGCTCGGTATGGCCGCGCCGCGGTAAGGATCGAGGGCAATGGCCTCGCCCAGCGCCAGCGCGAGAGCCTTGAAGGCGGCCTCCGCGCGGTGGTGGTCGTTCTGGCCGCGGATCACGTCGAGGTGTATCGTCACCATCGCGGCGGTGGCGAGGCTGGAAACGACGTGCGCGACATTCTCGCAGGCCAGACCTCCGATGGCCTCCCGGCTCAGACCCAGATCGACGAAGGCGAATGGACGGCCCGACAGGTCGACGACAGCCCTGGCCAGCGATTCGTCGAGGGGAGCGTACGCCGAGCCGAAGCGCCGGATGCCAGCCTTGTCGCCCAATGCCTGCCCGAGCGCCGAGCCGAGCGCCAGGGCGCAGTCCTCGGCGCTGTGGTGGTCGTCGACCGCCAGGTCTCCGTCGCACGACAACGACAGGGTCAGGCCGCCGTGGAAGGCCAGGCTCGACAGCAGGTGGTCGAGGAAACCGATGCCTGTCCTGACATCGACCGGACCCGGCTCGAGGGCAAGCTCGACGATGACGCGGGTCTCTTTGGTCTCCCTCCGCACAACGGCTCTTCTCGCCGCAACAGGCTTGTTCATCCGATGCACTCCTTTGCTTTTTCAAGGGCCGAAAGTACGGCCGACAGCCCGGCAGGGTCGCAGGGGCAGCTTATCCTGACGGCGTCCGCCAGCAACGGACGCCCGCCGTAGCTCCTGATGGCTATGCCAAACGAAGCCATCCTGGACGCGAGGCCGGCCGGGTCCCGTACCCTGGCCAGCACGAAGTTGGCGTTGGGTTCGGCGACCCGCGCCCCGAGCTCACGCAGCCGTGCCGCCATCGCGGTCCGTTCGGCGCGCACGGTTGCCACGACCGATTCGAGAGCCTCCGCATCGGCCAGGGCGGCGAAAGCCGCGACTACCGAAAGCGCCGAACTCGGATACGGCATACCGCAGGCTCGCAGCGCGGAGGCTTCCTTTTCGCCCGGCGCTATCGCGTAGCCCAGCCGGAGGCCGGCCAGGCCGTAAGCCTTGGAAAAGCTGCGTACAACGTAGGCGGACCCGTCGGACACCAATGCTCGGCTCGGGTCTACCGACGCGAACTCGCCGTAGGCCGCGTCGAAGAGGAAGGCCGCGCCGCTGCGCGCGCAGGCGTCCGCGACGGCCAGAGCCTCCGGCTCGCCCACAGCGCCGCCTGAAGGATTGGACGGCGACACGACGCTGGCCAGCCCGAGCGACGGGTCGCCCTCGATGGCATGTATCGTCGCCTCCAGCGGAAACGCTTCGCCGTCAAGCCAGCCCAGCGGGACCAGATCAGCGCCCCGGGAGCGGGCATAGACCCCGAACATCTCGAAGGCCGGCTCGTGCACGAGCATCCTGGCGCCCGGAGCCAGCCTGGTGGCGCAGATGCGGCTTATCGCGTCGTCGCCTCCGGCGGTCACGACGACCCTGGCGGGTACGACGCCCCAACGTACGGCGAGGAAGGCCTCAAGCTCGCCGAACGAAGGATAGCGGCTGACACTCCCCCGCTGACCGGAAATGACCGCTTGAATCGCGGCGATGACGCCGGGAGAAGCCCGCCCCTCGTTGGCGTCGAGGAACCAGCTGATGCGCGGATCAGCCTTCCTCGGGGTATAGGCGGCGCCCGCGCTTATCCAGGGCGAGACCGATGACCCTCTGGCGGGAACGCGCGGAGTCATGGGACTATCTGGCTGGGCTGGGTGATGATGATGCCGGTGCCACCGCAGGCGCGGATCGCCGGTATCAGGTTGGGCAGTGCCGAACGCGGAGCGGCTATCTTGACCGCGTAGCCCGCGTCTCCCATCAGCCTGGATACGGTCGGCTCCTTCATCGCCGGCAGTATCTCGATGAGGGATTCGAGCCTGGCCGCGTCGATGTTCACCTCGAGCATGACGCGGCGACGCGCCTCGAGCACGCTCTGGCACAGCATGGCGAACCACTCGATGCGCTCCCGCCGCGCCGGATCGTCCATCGCTCTCTTGTTGGCGTAAAGCCTCGTCGTGCTGCGCATCACTTCGTCGACTATCGACAGGCCGTTGGCCCGCAGCGTCGAGCCGGTGGCGGTATTGTCGACTATGCAGTCCGCGTCCTCCGGCGGGAATACTTCGGTGGCGCCGTACGAGCGGACGAATTCCGCTTCCAGGCCTCGCGAGGCAATCCAGCGCCTGGTCAGGCCTTCGTACTCGCTGGCCACGACGAGGCTGCGGGACGGCAGCTTGCCGTCCTCCAGAATGGAGGTCGGCGCGGCCGCCACCAGGCGCACCGGATCTAGCCCGGTGTCCATCACCTCGATCAGGTCAATTCCCAGCTCGGCCACCCAGTCAGCCCCGGCAAAACCGAGGTCGCGGCTGCCGATATCGAGCATCTCGATGATGTTCTGCGGCTTGAGAACCTTCACGTCGAGACCGTCGACAATGGCGGCCGGCCGGTAATCCCGTTCCGCCGTCCTCATGTCGAGCCCGGCTTCGGACAGAAGGCGCAGCACGCCATCCTGCATCCGGCCCTTTGGCAGCGCCAGCCTCAGAATTCCTTCTTTTCGTTCCATGATTCATCCGCTCCTTCCAGGATTCGCGCCTTGGCCTCAGTAGCCGCGTTCGTCTTTCGAAGGCGAAATGCCCTGGAAAACGAAAACGCCGGCCCATGGCGGCCGGCGTATCGTTCCGTTCGGTTCCCGCGGGAACCTAGGGCAAAACGATCATCGCGACCGCGTGAGCATGGCCGTGATGATGGAGATGGTTCAGCTGTATCGACAGTATGTTACTCATCGGAGAAACACTATACCGGACGGATCGTTTCGTCAAGACCCTGGGATCCTCAGTGGCCATTGAAGCAGACGGCCAGCTCGAACGGCCCGAGCGCGGATTCATACTCTGTCGCGATGACGGGGGCGATCTTTGGCCAGGTGATCTGGTGATTCTTGCCCTTGATGACGACGGGCGGCGATATGTCGAGCTCGACGCCGGCGTACGAGCCTATGGCGTTGCCCGAAACAATGTTGGTCATTTCGGCTACAAGGCCCGACGCCGTAGCGAGTCGATCCTGCTCGTTGCTGGTTTCAACGCCGGACGCCTTCAGCAGTTCGTCCACGAGGCCGAGAGGGAAACGCAAGGCGACGACTCCCTGGTACGAGCCCGCGATGCCCAGGATGCCGGAAATCTCCCAGAGGTGGTCCTCCGAGCCTTCGAGCGAACGGGCCGCGCCAGCTTTGGCTTCGACACCGAACATCTGCGAGAATACCGCGGTGGCGGCATCGAAAAACGGCTGAACGGCGGTGCTATCCATAGGGAAGATCCTTTGAATCGGGATGGGCCGACACGGTTTTCCTTGTCCGCGCGTCGATAGAGTATTAGAATAGTCCGAACCATGGCGATCCACAAGGGCGAATCAGGCAACAGAACCAAGGCATGGCCGGGAACGGGGCCTGGAATCGTCCTTCGTGCCGTCATTTTTTCCCTGCCGTTCGCCTGCATACTTGCCTTCGCGCTCGGCCTGCCTATGCCTGTTCCCCGCTTCCTCGTCCCGACCATGACCTACATGACCGAAGGAAGCCTCCCGGAATCGGCCTACCGTGCCGCCGCCGCGGCGCCTTTTTCGTCGACGCGCATCGTTCTCCGCGGAGAGCCGAGCCTTGCCGATGTGCTTTCGGCCAGGGAACACTGGGAGCGTACCGGCAGGCCGGTCATATTCGACACGGCAGGTGTCCCTGCCCAGAGCGGGCCGGTCGCCGCGTATTCGCTGAGTCTGAGCCAGGGCGGTGAAGCAGCCGTCGTCACGATTCTCCTCGACGAAGCGGCAGCCGCAGGCCCGGTACGCGTATCGGTCGACGGAATGGAGGCGCTCCGCCTCGAGGCCGCGCCTGCCGACAGAAGAGTGTCCGTGCCCGTCGAGCCGGCCGAAGGAAGCGCGGGAACGCCCCCTCGGGCAGGTACCCTCGTCGAGGTCGTGACCGGACCGCCTGGATCATCGAGGAAGACAGGTTTCACGGTCGAGCCTGCCGGTATCGACAGACCTCGGACGCTCCTGGCGAGCGACCGGGCAGGCGGACGGAGCGTCATCGAAGCCTTGCTGCCCGTACGGCGCATCGGCTATGCCGAGCTCGGAACCGCCAGCCTCTACGACTACGAACTCGTCGTCCTCGACGGCCCGGTACTCCCGGAACTCGGGAGCTCCACCGCAGCCGCGCTCGCCGGGTACGTCGAGCGCGGCTCCGGCAGTCTCCTCGTCGTCATAGACTCCTCCGACGCAGGCAGGCCCGGCGACGCTCCCGAACTGGAGCGACTCCTGCCTGTCGACCTGTCGCCCCGTTCCGTGTCGAGGCTGCCCGACGTCGCGATGGTCGTGGCACTGGACGTCTCGGGCTCGATGTTCGGCGACAAGCTGTCACTGGCCAAGGCGGTGGGCCTCGAACTGGTAGCCAACCTCAAGCCGAGCGACGTGGCGGCTATCCTCCTCTTCGACGAGGAATCCCGCTGGCTCTACCCGCCTGCTCCCGTAGCTGACCTGGACGCCAGGCGCTCGCTCGCGCCCTTGCGGGCGGGCGGAGGCACGAGGATGTATCCTGCGCTCGCCATGTGCATAGCGGCGCTCGAGTCCTCAGGCCAGCCGGAGAAGCGCATCGTCGTCGTCTCCGACGGCATCAGCGCCCCGGCCGACTTCGACTCGCTGGCTGCCAGGGCCTTTGCCTCGGGCATATCGATTTCGGCCATGGCAGTCGGCTCCGAATACGACAAGGCCCTGCTCACGAGGATATCGGCGGGCTCCGGCGGCCGGTTCTACCGGGTGCGCGACGCCTCTGAAGTCCCGTCGCTCATCATCGAGGACAGAAAGAGCATTTCGAGGGCGGTCTTTGCCGAAGGACGCGTGGATGTCGTCGACATAGCCGGCGCTCCGGCAGGCCGCGTCGACGGCATGGCCAGGCTCGGCCCCAAGCCCGACTCCGTAGCATGGTTCTCGAGCCGGGCCGGAGACCCTCTGCTCGCCTCGAGGAGGGAAGGCGCGAGGTCGGTGCTCGTGTACGCGAGCGACATCCACGGCCGCTGGGGAGCGGACTTCCTCGCGCGTCCGGCGACGCTGACCGTCCTCCGTAGCCTGCTCGACGGGCTGTTCTCCGAGCGGCAAGCCCAGGCGACCCTGACCGAGACGGCCGACGGGCCGTCGGTATCGATGCGCGGCGACTGGCTCGTCGAACCGCGCGCCTCGATCGCAGACGCCTCGGGCAGGATCCTCCGCGACGCGCCGTTCGACAGGACGGCTCCCGGCTGGTACCACGCCGCCTTCGGCGCGCTGCCCGAGGGCAGGTACACGGCACTGATCGAGGACAGGGGCCGGACGGTGGCTCGCTTCGCCATCCACACCAGGCCCGGGCTATCGGGAGTACCTAGCGACTCCGCCGCGGCCGCCGCGGCGTACAGGACGCCGTTCTGGGCGATGCCGCGGGGCAGGGCCGCCTGGCTCGTGGCTTTCTTCGCCCTGTCACTGTGGTCGACGCTCCTTTCGAGGATGAAACGATGAGGACGGCCATCGCCTTCGCTTTCGCGGCATCGTTCGCTTTGGCTATGCCGACGGCGGCGGGTGGCCAGCCCGCCATCGTCGACATCGGTTCTCCGAAGCCCTATACGTTCAACGAAGCCAGGATATCCTCACGGAGCGGTATTTCGGGCGTGGCGAGGCTCTATGGAACGGGAGTCGACGGAGAGCGCACGCTGCTGTTCGAAGCCAGGCTTGGCTGGGCCGACGAGGTCGTGGCGACCTGGTACTACCCGCCGGCTCTCGTATCGCTGTCGTTCGAGGGTTTCGACGGCGATGGCCGCGCGGTCGTGTCGACGGTGCGAATGACGGCGCCGCGCTCAGGCGCGGACCGGCTTTCGCGGCTGGGTTTCCCGTTCAGGCAGACGCCGTTCGGGCAGCCCCGGCGGTCGGTGGCTCCTGCTTCGCTGGCTGCCGCCGGAAAGGACGCAGCCCCGGAGGCGGTCGCCAGCGTCGCGCTGGACCAGTTGTTCATGCCAGGCAGGCGGGCCGCGCCGCTCTCGCTGCTGGCGGGGTGGACGGCCGTCGTCATCGCGTCCGCTTCGAGACCGGCCTCAGGCGGCTACCGGAAAAAGCGGATAGTCGTTGCCGCCTGCGCCGTGGCCGCGTTCACCGGATTCGCGTTTTTGCTAGGAGCCGGACCCGCCGAGCTATACCGCGCCGGCGTGCCTCCAGCAAACCCTGGAACCGGAGCCCCGGGACCTGACATGGCCATGACAGTCGTTGACCATGGCGAGTGGCGCGCGGTCTCGTGGGGCCAGGAAGCGGGGCTGAGCTTCGTCGCCGTCCGCTCGCCGCTTGCGGCCGCCGTACCCGTCTCCGCTTTTGCCGCTTGCCGCGCGATACGCTTCGCCAAGACCCCGCTCGTCGTGGTCGCCCCGGACGGCAAGGCGATGCTGGCCCCGTCCCGTCTCGCTTTGGCGTGGGCTCTCCATGACTGATCGCTTTGGCGCCCGGGTCGCGGCTTTCGTGGCTGCGCCGCTTCTGGTCGTGGCCGTCGTCCTGCCCTCTGGCCTCGACTCAGGCGTCAGGCCACTGGTCGCCGGAGCCATCCCGCTGGCGTGGGCCGCCGCCGTCGCCGGAACGGCCGCGCTGGGAACGGGGGGATTCGCGGGCGCGCTGTGCGTGGCGATGCCGTTCTCCGCGTACGCGGCGGCGGCGTTCGGTACGCGCCTCGTCGGCCCGAGTCTCGTGGCCCTGTTCGCCTGCGCG
>CAZNXK010000128.1:0-9980 GCA_964576835.1 uncultured Treponemataceae bacterium
TATGCGAGATCCTGCCCAGGATCAACGGCTACAAGGTACACGCCGACAAGATCGTCCGGATGGGCGTACCGGTCTACCTCAACACCACCGTCGTGTCTGTCGAGGGCGACGGCAAGGTCGAGCGCGTGACGATAGCAGGCATCGATTCAGGTTTCAGACCATTGCTCGAGACCGCGCGCACCTTCGAGGTCGACACGGTGCTCGTCGCCACAGGCCTGTCCCCGTGCGACGAGCTGTACAACCAGGCCATGGCCTTCGGTTTTCTGGCGGTCAAGGCGGGCGACGCGGAGGAGATCGCAGAGGCGTCGAGCGCGATGTTCGGCGGCCGCATCGCCGCCCTGACGCTTGCCAAGATGCTCGGCCGCAAGGTGGTGATCGACCAGGAGTGGCTCGACAAGCGCGAGGTCCTCAAGAGCAAGCCCGGCGACATCATCGGCCGCGAGCCTGTCGTACCGGGCCCCTCATGGAAGCCCGTGTTCTTCTGCACCGAGGAGATTCCGTGCAACCCCTGCGCGACCGTCTGCCCGACCTCGTCCATCAAACTCAGGCCGCGCAAGGGTTCGCTCCTCGACCTGCCCTACTTCGAAGGCAACGACTGCAAGGGTTGCTCGGCCTGCGTCGCCGCGTGCCCGGGACTGGCGGTATCGCTCGTGCGCACAATCGACGACGCGTGGGCCGAGGTGCGCCTGCCCTTCGAATTCGACGCAGGACCCTGGGAAACCGGAATGATGCTCCCCGCGCTCGACCAGGACGGCAACTTCGTCGAGAATGCGGAACTCGTCAAGAAGCAGTACTTCAAGAAGCACCGCACCTGGGTGCTGACGCTCAAGGCGAAGACGGGGAACGCAGCCCGGATCATCGGCATCCGGGTCCAGGACGAAAGCGTGACGAGGCCCTTGCCCGAGCCTCGTTTCGACTACCTGCCCGACGACGCCATCGTCTGCCGCTGCGAGCGCATCAATGTCGGCGAAATAGTCAGCTTTATCCGCGACAACGAGGTCCGCGACATCAACCAGCTCAAGACTCTGCGCGTCGGCATGGGCGCCTGCGGCTCAAAGACATGCTCGGTGCTCCTGCCCCAGGTCTTCCGCAAGGCGGGCGTCGACCCGGCTGCCGTGACGTCCGGAACGCTCAGGCCGCTGACCATGGAAGCCCCGCTCGGCGAACTTGCCGGCACGAAGAGCGCCAAGGACAACGGAGGCCTGGTATGACGAGCTGCGACGTACTGATACTTGGAGCCGGATCGGTGGGCGTACCGCTGGCGATGTATTGCGCCGAGCGTGGCCTGTCGACCATCGCGGTCGAAAAGAATCCGTCCTGGGGCCGCGGCCAGAACCGCGCCGCCATAGGCGGCATCCGCGCCACGCACTCGGACCCCGCCAAGATCAGGATATGCCAGGAATCGATACGCATAGTATCGGGTCTCGAGAGCGACCGCGGCATCGACGTCGAATGGCGCTCCGGCGGTTACCTCTTCGTCGCCTACGACGAGCGGAGGGAAAAGTCGTTCCGCGACCTGCTCGTCATACAGAAGAAAGCCGGGCTCGGCATAGACTGGATAAGCCCGGAGCGCGTCGTCGGGCTCTGCCCCGGCATCGCGACGACTGGCCTCCGCGGCGGTACCTTCAGCCCGGGCGACGGCTACGCGTCACCGCTGATGACCAGCACCGCCTTCCACCGACTCGCCAGGGCCGCGGGCGCCGAGTTCCGCTTCGGAGAAACCGTCGTCTCGATGAAAACAGCCGGCGGCCGCGTCGCGTCGGTCCGTACCGACAGGGGCGAATATTCGGCCGGCACCGTGGTCAACGCCGCCGGCGCTGACGCCGCCGACTTGGGCGGACTCGTCGACCTGGAACTGCCCGTCCATCCCGATTGCCACGAGGGCGGCGTCACCGAGCCCTGCGAGCGTTTCATGGAACCGATGCTCGTGGACATCCGCCCGGACGAGGAATCGGGAAATTACTACTTCTACCAGACGACCACCGGACAGATAGTCTTCTGCATCACCCCCAAGCCACAGATATGGGGCAAGGATACCGACTCCACTTCGGGCTTCCTGCCGCTGGTAGCCCGCCGCATGACCGAACTGTATCCGCGACTGCGGAACCTCAAGGTGCGCCGCACCTGGCGCGGCATGTACCCGATGACCCCTGACGGCCTCCCCATCGTCGGCTACCCGCGCGAATACTCGAACTTCCTGCTTGCGGTCGGCATGTGCGGCCAGGGCTACATGCTCGGTCCGGGCCTCGGCAAGCTGCTCGCCGGCGCAATAGCCGACGGCCCGGGAACCTGCGCCGACATCTTCGACGAGCTGTCGCTCTACAGGAAATTCGAGGGGATGGAACTCCTGAAATAGGCATCACGCCCATCGAACCTCAATCTTCAGCCCCCGCGCCGCTATTCCCGAAGAGGCCCTACATAATGGCCAAATCCGAATTTGCGCGGGGGTCCGCCTCGGCACAACGATGCCCGCGTTAAGCACGATTAGCTTGACTGACTGGGGGCAGATCCCCCAGACCCCCTTGCAACGCTCCGCACTGCTCGCGTTGCACCCCGCGACGGCTCATTCATGGGGCATTCAATGAACGAATAATCACGGCGCGATGGTCGTTCGTCCAAGGCGGGACCAAACGCAAAATTCATTTATGGCCTTACGGAAGAAAAAACCCTTCCTCCGGCCCGACTCGGGCGTGATGTAGATCATTTCTGCAGGCCACGGCGCGACGAGCGTTTTCTCAAGCCTCCCTGATGTCGAGTATCTCGGTGACGACCGGCCTGATCGCGTCCTCGAGCTTGCGCTTGTCGACATCCTGGACCTTCAACGTGAGCTGCCAGCGCATCACGCCCGCTTCCTTGATCTCGGCGCAACCGAGACCCACGATGTCGCCTCCGACCGCCGCTATCTCGTTCACCACTTTCGCGAAGGTGCCCTTGCCCCCAGGTACGGTGACCATCACGCGCAGTCCCTTCCTGCGGCCTCCAAGCAGCTCGAGCAGGGCACGGAAAATATCGGTCTCAGTGATGATGCCGATCATGGCTCCGTCCCGGACTACGGGCAGGCCGCCGATTTTCTTGTCGGCCATGATGCGCGCCGCTTCTTCGAGAGGCATGTCCTCGGTTACGGTGATGACTTTCTTCGCCATGTACTTGTCCACGGTGAGCTTGCTTAAGAGCGAATTGAGCTCCCAGACGTTGAGCGAAGTCGCCGGCGACGCCGAAGCGAACAGGAGATCCTTCTCGGAAGCTATGCCGACCAGCTTTCCCTTGCCATCGACGACCGGCAACCTGCGCACCTTGCGGTCCCGCATCAGCGAAAGCGCATCGGGAACCGAAATGCCGGGGGTGACCGTGACTGGATTTGCCGTCATTTGTTCTTTTACAAGCATGTAATCCTCCTCTTTTACGACGATGGGTCAATGATACTACCGTTTGTCACTGGATGCCAGCAGGGTTGATATCACGCACGTCGCGCCGGGATACTTGCTTTGGTTCACTGAATGGCCATCAACCGGCTGTCGCGGGAGACTGCCTCCGTAAAAACGGACTCGCCGCGCGAGTATGAATTTATTCTCTATACTACCAGTATTTGTATATTGTTGACGTTCCCTTGCCTTACTATTTCAGGATCCACGTTCCTGTCGGTGATTATGACATGGGTCGGCGAGATGTTCGAATATGTGATGAATGACTTTTTCTTGAATTTCTGCGAGTCAGCGAGTATGTACTTCGTGTCGGAGCGTTCGCTCACGAGTTCATCCAGATTGCCGGTCTCCACATCGAAAACCATAAGGCCCGCGTTGACATCGATGGCGTCTATTCCCAGAAAGCATTTATTGAAATGAATGCCCGTAATCATCCTCTCGCTCAAAAACCCTGCAACGTCCCTTCTGTGCGAGCGGTACTCGCCGCCGATAAGCAGGACCTTGGTGAAGGGAGCCAATACCTCCGCGTTGATGACCGAATTGGTGGTGATGAGGACCTTGTTGATCAGTCCCTGCTTGATCCTATCGGCAAGGTGCTTCGAGAATTGGGCCATGGTCGTCCCGCCGGAAATGAAAATAATGTCGTTATCCTCGACGAGGCCGCTGGCGTAGGCGCCGATCTGGCTTTTTTCAAGCGCGTTTTCTCCTTCGAGGACATCGTACTGGTACTCGGTTCTCATGGAAGTCACATCCGGAGAGTAATAGATGCCTCCAAAACCACGAATTATCTTTCCTTTCTTCTCAAGGCTCACGCAGAGCCGCCTGGCTGTCGAATCCGATATGCTGAAGTAGGTGACTATTTCAGTCATGGACAGCTTCTGTCGTTTCTTCAAGACATCCAGAAATTCCTCTTCTCTCGAAGAAACTTTCCCCATCTCTTCCTCCTGAAAATCCCCAAGGAAAGTACCGTCTTTCCAGGGTTTTGTGAATACGCTATTTGATGGAACCGGCGTTTACGCCCTCGACGAGATACTTCTGGAAGAACAGGTACATGACAATCGCAGGTATCGTGGCGATGACCAATCCGGCCATCTGGTAGGGAGGATCGCTTTGATAGCGGCTCACGAGGGCGCTCAGGGCGACGACCACGGTCTGCGTTTCCTTTTTGGTGAGCAACACGAGAGGCGTGAGGAAATCGTTCCAGGTCCTGAGAAAGATGAAGGTCGCGTTCACCGCTATAGCGGGCTTGCCCATTGGAAATATGACGTAGCGAATGATGCCGAAAAACCCGCAACCGTCGATTATCGCAGCCTCGCACAGCTCGTTGGGAATACCCTTGAAATAGGCGGTCAGAAGCATGATGGTGGAAGGCATGCTCGCCGCCAAAAAGCAAATGATAACCGCGTAAGGGGTATTGATCAGGTTCATCCTGGAATACATGAAATACAGGGGAATGAGAGTAACCTGGTTCGGCATGAACATGCTGAAGATGATTATCATGTAGAGTACATTACTTCCTTTGAAGGATCTCTTCGCAAACACGTAAGCCGCGGGAAGGCCGAGAACCGTGGCAAGCAGCACCGCGGACGCGGAAATGAAAAGGGAATTGAGCATGTTGACCTGAATCCGAAACTGGCTGATCATGGTCGTGAAATTTATCCAGTTCAGTTGCTCGGGAAGCTTGAATGTGCTTTTATAATATTCGGGCGTCGACTTGAACGCGTTGATGAACATGAAATAGAAGGGAAAAATGAAGCTTGCGCCCAGAATGAGGAAGACCAGGAATATGATGATGGAGCTTGCGCGCAACGGTCGGCGTCTGGACATGCTGATCATTCGCTCCAATCGTTTGCCCTTTCTGATATTTTACGCTGGATCAACGTCAGGACGCATACGATCGCCAGGAGAATGACGGCGAGCGCGCAGGCCTCGCCCAGCGCGGAGTCCTCACGGAAGGCTTTCTCGTATACCAGGAAATCCAGCGTCGTCGTGTCATAGCCCGGGCCGCCGTTCGTGATCGAATAGATGAAGGGAAAAAGGCCGGTAAAGGTCCAGGCGACGGAATAGATGAAAGAGTATTCTATGACCCGGCCTATCATGGGCAACATGACAAAGAATGTGCGCTGGAAAAAATTCGCGCCGTCGATTTTTGCCGCCTCGAACACCGAGGGATTGATGGCCGAAAGCCCCCCCAGCATCAACACCCCCTGCCAGCCTATATTGATCCATACGAGGGCGGTGATGACGACGCCAATCGCCGTTGATCGATTGCCAAGCCATTCGATTGCCAGATTCGGTGCTCCCACCGCCTTGAATATCCCGTTGACAGGCCCGCCATAGGAGAAAAAGATCGCGAAGAGATATCCCACGATGACCGCGGATACGATTTGCGGCAGATAGTACAGCGAACGGAAGAAACGCCATCCCAAAGTCTTCTCGTACAGAAGCATTGAAACTACGAGTCCGATGATGACCTGGAGCGGTACGTTGATGAACATGATGAAACAGTTGCTCAAGGTAAGCCAGAAATAGTCGGTACGGAAGATTCTGATGTAATTCCTGATCCCGATGAACTCATGGCGGAAGAGACCGTCCCAATTGGTAAGGCTATTGTAGATTACGCTTCCTAGCGGATAGGCTCTGAATACAATCAACAGGAGGATAACGGGAGCGATGCCCAGCAGCGAGATTGTCAGCTCCTTCCGCTTCCTGCCTACCATGCCGACCTTCCTTGTTTAAAGATTGCGCGCGCCTGAACGAGGCGCGCGCAGCTTGCGATTACGGTTCCATTTTTGCCTTTACCAACTTATCCATCTGCTCGGCGAAATCGAGGGGGCTCAGTTTCCCGGTCAAGACGTTCGGGAAAAAGCGTTTCATTTCGCTGTAGAGATATTCCGGGATGGAATTGTCGACCCAGAATGCGAAGTTCTTGCTCAGAGTGAATATCTTCTGGCGGAAGGGATCATCGGTCCAGCCAAGATCGGCGAGGCTGACATCGGTGCGGGACGGGAAGGTCGTTACCGATTTCGTCAGCTCTATAAAGGCGGATTTCGAGCAGAGATAGGACACGAATTTCACGGCAAGGTCCCGGTTCTTGGTATAATTGCCGATCGCAAGGCAGTTGCCCGGACCGCCGATGATCGAAGCCTTGACTTTCGGTTTGGCGCTCATGCTCGGGAATGGGAGGAAACCGAAGTTCTCGGGTCCGAGTGCCTGCTCGAAGGCCTTGGCGTTATTGACGCCGCCCACGGTTACCGCGTATTTCCCCGTAGAGAATTTCGATTCATAGTCGACAGAGGTCGCCGCGTCGACGTTGGTCAGTCCCTCGGCGTATAGGGATTGCATATACGTCAGAAGATTGAGGAAACCCTTGTCGTCCACGAATTTGGTCCTGCCTTCCGAATCCGATACCAGGCGTTCGTAGCCGGATTCCTCTACCCACCAGTAGATGGTGGCATAGTGGAGGATGCGGCCTTTCGAACCATCGAAACCGAATGGAACGACGCCTGTGCTTTTTATCTTTCTCAAGGCAGCCTTGAATTCCTCGGTTGTTTTCGGTGGATTCTTGTCCCAGTCCATTCCGGCGGCCTTGATGAGGGTCTTGTTGTAGACAAGCCCGGCATAATTGTTTCCTATCGGATATCCCAAAATGTCGCCGTCCGGCTTGAAATTGTAGGTTACCGCGTCCCATCCGCTGATATCCTTCCTGTCGGCCGCCGGGATGAATTTATTCAGGGGAAGAAGGATGTCCTTGAGCGGGAAAAGATAGGATCCGGTCCAGAGCTCGATGACGTCCGGGCCGTTCTTGGCGATCGCCGCGGCCTTGAATTTGGCAATCGTCTCGGAAGTCAGATCGATGGGCGTCACATCGACCTTGACATTCGGGTTCTGAGCCTCGAATTCCTTGACGATCTTCGTAATGGCCCACTCGCTCTGAGGCCTTTTCGCCTCCTCGGAATTGTAGTAGGCGCTGCCGCACCAGAACGTGAGCGTGACCGGTTTCGCAGTTGCCTGGGCAAAAGCGGACCATGAACCCACGATCATCAGGATCGTTGAAAAAAGGCATGCACGTCTCATTGCCATCACGAACCTCCTTGAACATATCCGCAAACGCTATAACCCGGGGTTATGGCGCTTTTTCAACCCCGGAACCCTCTTGATGATGCAGGGTATATCCGGATAGTGCCTTTGTCAAGCATTATTATGAATTCCATAGTCATTATATTGATGATACAATCAATATTGTATTGACTTAGTGAGTGCTACGTGCAATTATTTATTCTAAATGGAGGAGAAAATGAACCGGGAGGAAATACTGAAGTACGTCGGGAATATGTCCCAGATTGCGGGAATAACGGAAAAAACCTTCTGCCGAGGCAAGGCAAAGGGGATTTTATCCTACGAAGTAAAAACCGGTTCAGGATTGGAATATACCCTCCTGCCCGACAAGTGTCTGGATATTCATGAATTGCGTTACAGGGGATGCAATATTTCCTTCTTGTCAAAAAACGGACTCGTCGCTTCGCCATTTGGCTATCCGCTGGAAAACGAGTTCGACGTTTATTGGACGGCGGGAATGCTCTATACCTGCGGGCTCATGAATATCGGGACCGACTGCCAGGATAAAACCGGCAGGTATCACCCCCTCCACGGTCGTATCGGCATGACCCCCGCAGAACAATCCTCGGCTCGCGCATTCTGGGAGGGGAACAGCTACAGACTCGAGGCGAGCGCCTCGATACGCGAGAGCATGATGGGACAGGAAAACCTGAGCCTCAACAGGACGATCACAAGCACCTTTGGGTCGAATGAATTGATAATTGAAGATACGGTCATGAATAACGAAGCTACCGCGGCTCGGTACATGCTGTTGTACCATTTCAATTTCGGCTTTCCGTTTATTGACGAAAACGCGAAGCTGATTTTCCCTCCTGAAAAATTCGCTATAGAACCCAGGACAGAAAGCGCAAAACCGGGGCTGGCGACATGGGGAAAGATTGGAAGCCCCGTCGACGAAAGTCCGGAAGAGGTATTTTTCCACCATCCGGGAAGCAGCAAGGACGGACTCGTCACCATCGGGCTGGAGAATGCCGAACTCGGTATCGGCGTCTCCCTCTCCTACGACGGCGGGACCCTGCCCGTATTGACGCAATGGAAGTCATTGCGTTCCGGCGAATATGTCATCGGCATCGAACCGGGAACCGCGACCTTGCGAGGAAGGGTCCTGGAAGAGAAAGACGGCAATCTTTGCAGGCTCGACCCCTTCTCCGGACTGACCCGTCGGCTGAAGCTCTCATTCTACGACATGCCTGATCACGGGACGCATCCGAAATGACACTCTCGCTGTCCGGATAGTGCATTAAGCCGTTTGAAAAATGAAATTATGACCAAGTAACCAATTTATTGATTGCTATGGTCATTTTATGGCAATCGATGGCACTTTTTATTGACTTTATGACCACAATATGCAATTCTTGAGCGTCGAGGCTTTGTAACACTTCGACGCTTGTCAGGAAATGCATTAAAACCGCGCGAGGAGCGAACATGGAAAGAACAGAAAGACCAAAAATAGGTTTTCTTGGCCTCATGACCGATGGATATGAACCTGTCTTCCCGGGAATCACGGCACGCCAGGAAAAATATGCGCGTGAAATCGTCGATTCATGCAGGGAGGTCGTGGATCTGAGATTTCCGGGCGCGGCGAAAAACCGCAAGGAAATAGAAGCGACCATCGAATCGTTCAATGCGCAGAAGCTGGACGGTATCCTGATCGTTCTATTGGCGTATTCGCAGGGCGCATGGCTCTTGCGGGCCCTGCAGGATAATCGCCTGCCGATAGCTATCGCGATAATCCAGCCGGATCAGGAAGTCGGTCGGCTATGGAAAGAGCTCGACCTGACGGTAAACCAGGGCATTCACGGCGCCCAGGACAATGCCAACATGATCATGAAGGAAAAATTCCCCTGCCAATATTTCGCGGGGAACCGCCAGGAAGAGCGGTTCAAGGACTTTGTCGAGGATTTCGGGAGAGCCGGAGCAGTTTACAGGAAGATGCGCGAACTCCGCGTCGCCATTTTCGGACGCATGGGCGGGATGGGCGATATCCTCACCGATGACATGGCCTTTTTCTCTAAAATCGGCCCCGAGTTCGTGCATCAGGATTTGGGTTCGGTGGTCGCGGCGATGGGCAGCCTCGCTGACGCCGAAATGGAAGCTTCAATGACACGGGATCGCGGCACTTTTGAAATCGACCCCAAGCTACCCGTGGAAAGCCATAAGGAAGCGACTCGCATCTATCTCGGCTTTAAAAAGCATCTCGACGACAATGGCTTCAAGGCCTTTTCCGCCCATTTCGACAATTTCGGCGCCGACGGCCGGTTCAGGCAGCTTCCTCTCATGGGCGCTTCCCACCTCATGGCCGATGGTTACGGCTATGCCGCCGAAGGCGACGCCGTCTGCGCCTCCATGGTCTACGCGGCCCACCACATCGGCAAGGGGGGAGGAAACTTCACTGAAATGTACACGATGGACTTCAAGCTAGGCGCGATCATCTTCTGC
>CAZNXK010000129.1:0-7127 GCA_964576835.1 uncultured Treponemataceae bacterium
CTCTGTCCCTATGAGCGCAGCAGGCAAGCTGATCCCTGTTCACGAATATCAGTGCGATCATTCGATTATGAAGGTCGTATAGGTTCCCTTGGGTACTCGCTCGTTGATATCGACCGATTCTACATGTGCTCCGGGTGGACCCTGCCAGAGCCAGGCTTGGTATCGCGCGATGGCCGATGGTGGACCTTCCGCATACGTTTCGACCCCTCCATCGGAAAGGTTCATGATCCAACCTCGTATCCCGAGTGCACGGGCGAACGATCGAGCCTCGTATCTGAACCCTACACCTTGAACGCGGCCTCTGACGAGGGCGAGCAGCGCCTTGTCTTGAGGATCGTCATGTTCAGGCATGTGGCTCATTTACAGAAAGGATGTTCTGGACCTTCTTTTCCAGGTCCGAGTAGTCGAATGGCTTGTAGATGACTTCGTAGGGTATATCGAAATCGGGACGCAGGAAACCGGATGTGATGATGATTTTCTTGTCGGGACAGTATTTCTTGAGGAATTTGATCCAGTAGTCCCCGCCAAGGATGTCCATGCGGTAATCGGTCAGGATGATTGCTATATTGTAGTCGAGCAGCTGTTTGATTGCACCGACACCATCGGATGCAACGAGCACCTGATAGCCCTTTTTCCTTAAATAGTCGCGAAGAGTCAATCTAATAGCGTCTTCATCCTCTACAATGAGTATCAAACCGTCTTTCGTGTATTCCATGGGCTACCGTACCTTTCCAGCCAGCTCGGCCACGAGCGATCCAAGCTGCTCGAAATCCAGGGGTTTGGGCATGAATGCATCGGAACCCGCTTCCACTGCTTGCTCACAGATCTCTGGGCTTCCGAGACCTGTTATAGTGATAACGAAGGGTTTCCCGAAGCTGGGTTCATTCTTGATCTTGCGGCAGATCTGGATGCCGTCCAATCCAGGCAGGTCGATATCGAGTATTACGAAACCCGGGCGCTTTTCCGACAGCAAGGCACCGGCTTCGAACCCGTCGAAAGCCTGCAATATTGTGAACGATGCTTCCTTTTTTTCAAAGTACCTTCTGATCAAGTCATTAAGGATCTTGTCATCGTCAATGATTGCAAGGCATGACCAGTCTAGTTCCGACTTGCCGATCTTTTCAAGTTCAGCGGGGACACGCATCCCCCTTTTTTCAAGGAAGGCAACGAGGTCCTCGATGTATACCCTGTATTGGCCGCCAGGGGTCATGAATGCCTTGAGGTAGCCGTTCCTGATCCAGTTGATCGCTGTCTGGTTGACCACGCCGCAGAGGTTGGCAACCTCGAGAGCGGAGAATATCCTGACCTTTCGAGGAACCTTACCCATAGCTTTACCTTCTACAATATGAGGTTTAAATAGTGGCATTCTACTATAGCCTATCTGCTACTAAATGCTACCATATCTGTACCCAGTATATCCATAATGTCAATCAAATGAACACTTTATCAAGAGACAGAGGACCAGGTTGGGGACAGAGCTTGAGAAAACATGAAGATTTGACAAAATTCTGGGGACAGAGCTTTGAAAATAAGAGTATTTTGGCAGCATCGTTTCAATGGTACGTTGACCAAATCAGGTGTACTGTCTATAATCCGGCGGCTAAGGTTATGAGAAACGCTCTCGGGCGGTGCATCCGTCCGTGGGGATATATTCCGAGGAGACATTGTCATGAAGCGTACCTATCAGCCCAGTAGAACCCGTCGCGTCAGGAAGTTTGGTTTCAGGGCCCGCATGAAGACCAAGAGCGGCAGGCTTGTTATCAAGAGGCGCCGGGCCAAAGGCCGGACAAAGCTCAGCACGTCCGACGAGAAGAAGAAGTACTGATTCCCGTGCGGAATGACGAACGGGGTGCTGGCAGATTCCGATTCGGAAAGGCCGAGCGCATCCGGACGCGACGCGAGATTTCAAAGGTGTTTGACGAGGGAGCACGTTGGTCCACCAGGGGCATGCGGCTGAACGTCAGGCCCAATGGCGGCGCGGACACCCGCGCCGTTTTCATTACCGTGCGCAAGTATGGCAATGCTGTCGTACGCAATCGGGCACGGCGAGTCGTTTCCGAGTGCTGGCGTTTGGCCAAATCCCGTCTGGTTCGCGGCGTGGACGTGGTTGTGGTGATTTACCCCGACGAAGATCTCTTCGACAAGCGCCAAGCGCAACTCGAAGTGCTCCTCCGGCGTGCATCCTTGGCGGTCTGAACCCATGCATCGTACTGTTTCTGTCCTGCTGAAAGCCATCATTAGGTTTTATCGGGCAGCTCTGTCTCCGTTGAAGCCTCGTTCATGCAGATTCCATCCGACGTGTTCGGCATATGCGCTCGAGGCGGTAGAGCGGTACGGTGCCGCCAAGGGTGGGATAATGACGATGAAGAGGATCATACGCTGCAATCCATTCCATCCGGGAGGTTTCGATCCGGTCTTATGAGCATTAACAACGACGATTCCAATAAGGCGTTTGACGCCAAGACGATGATTGCCATCGTACTGATGGTGGTAGTCATTACGGCCGGCATGGCCATCCAGAATTATTTCTGGCCAAAACCGGGCTTGCCTATTGAAGCCACGCAGTCACAAGCACCGGTCACAGCCGCTCAGCCAGTAGCACAAGCGCCTCAGGCCAGTAGTTCCCCCGTTTCTACCGTTGAGCTTGCGCAGGTTGAGACGGCGAACACACCGGCAAGTGAAACCAGCTATGTCGTATCGACCGACCGATTCGACGCGACCTTCACGAACCGGGGCGGTGAGCTGGTTTCACTGAAACTCAAAGAGCATGCAGATGGCGGCAAGCCAGTGGAGCTGCTGCTCGCGAATGGTGGAAAGCTTGACGGCTTCTCCCTCGCCCTGGGCGGCGCGGGTTCTGTCCCCCTGGAGTCATTCATGGCGGTGTCGCGTCCAGGTCCGGGGGTGATCGAATTTTCCCAGGCGTTTCTCGCCCCCAACCAGGCCGGTGAGCAGGTACCGTTTACCCTCAGGAAGCGCTTCGAGCTGAAAGAGGGCGACTACATGTTCCGGCTCTCTGTTTCCATCGAAGGTTCGGGCAGCTCTGTCCCCAGGATAGGCAACGGCGAATTCTCGTATACACTGACTATCGGGCCACAGATCGGACCGAGCTACGCGCAGCTTCCGAAGAATGCCGACTGGCGGAAGGTTGTCACCTATGACGGCGGAAAGCGTAAAATCATCAAGTCCGGCATGCAGGTCGTCCCCGCAAGCAAGGCGACATGGTCCGCAATTTCCGGCAAGTACTTCACGGTTGTCGTCCTGCCGGACACACCCCAGTATACAACTACCTACACCACCACCACCGCCGATGGAAAGCCGCTGACTGCCGTCATGGCGTTCAGCAGGATTCCGCTGGCAGCGAGCACCCAGACCGATGTTTTCTATATATACGCCGGCCCGAAGAGTTCCAGGGAACTCGCCCGCTACGACGATCCCACTGCCAACGCGTGGAAGAGGACCGCTACCGATCTCGAAGGGGTCCTCGAGGGCGGGAACATGCTCGGCTGGCTCGAGACCGCGCTCAAGTGGAGCCTCAACCTTTTCTACGGACTCGTGAAAAACTACGGCATCGCAATCATCCTCGTGACCATACTCGTGCGTGCCATTATGTTCCCGCTGACCTTCAAAGGTAGCCAGTCCACCGCCCGAATGCAGGAGCTGCAGCCCAAGATCCAGGAACTCCAAGCCAAGTACAAGAGCAATCCGCAGAAGCTCAACCAGGAAATGGCCGACTTCTACAAGAAGGAAGGTTACAACCCGCTGTCGGGCTGCCTGCCGCTGCTGATCCAGTTCCCGATCTTCATAGCGATGTACTCCCTTTTCAACAACCACTTCGACCTCCGCGGTGCTGTATTTATACCTGGATGGATCAACGACCTGTCGTTGCCGGAATCGGTGTTCAATTTCGATACCATCAACCTGGTCATCTGGAAAGTCTCGGCAATCCGCATCCTGCCGATGATCTACGTGGTAAGCCAGCTCCTGTACGGACGCTTCATGCAACAGCCGACGAGCGGTGGCCAGAACGCCGGCCAGATGAAGTTCATGATGTACGGCATGCCGGTGATGTTTTTCTTCATCCTCTATGATGTGCCGTCCGGACTGCTCGTATACTGGATCGCGGCCAACATCCTCACAACGCTGCAGCAAGTGGTTATCAACAAGGTTATCCACAAGAAGCGCCAGGCTGCCTTGGCTGCCGCACCACAGGCACAGTTGAAGATCGTGCCCATACGGGGCGGAAAAGGCTCCAGGAAGGGCCACAAGTAATCGAAAAACGCCTCTCTTATAGGAGATTATATGGAATACGAGTTCGAAGGCCGTACCGAGGAAGAGGCCATCGAGATCGCCGCCCGGGAACTGGGTATCGCCCGCGATGAGTTCGACGTCGAGATCATGGAATCGCAACGCGGTGGCTTCCTCAAGAAGGGCAAGACGGTCATCAGAGTCCAGGTCCGAAGCTCTGTCCCTGCCAAGCTGGCCACCCCGAGACAGTTTGGCAGCGCCCCGAGGAGCCGGCCCGAACGCAGTCCGGCGGAACGGCCACGCCGTGCCTCTGTCGACTTGCTGGCGGACGGCGAATTCGAGGAGAAGGTACTCGAATTCGTCCGGATGACCGTCGAGAAGATGGGGTATTCGTGCAAGGCCAGTATCCTGTTCCGCGAGGAACTCAAGCTTGGTGTGCGTATCGACAGCGACAGCGCAGCCATTCTGATTGGCAAGAAGGGCAAGAACCTCGATGCGCTTCAGCTTCTCGCCAACGTATACGCCGGTCGCCTCGGCCGCGAGGACCTGCGCATAATCCTGGATTCGGAGAATTACCGGATACGGCGCGAGGAATCAATCGTGAAGATGGCCTACGAGGTGGCCGAGCGGGTTCGTAGCACGAGGAATTCGGTGCTGCTCGAGCCGATGAACCCCTTTGAGCGCCGGATTGTGCATACGACGCTCAACGATATTGTTGATATCGACACCAAAAGCGAGGGAGATGGCCTGTATAAACAGGTCCGCGTTACCTTCAGGGGACACAAGTAGCATAACCGGGACAATCCGAGCGAAGACCGCCCCTGACCGGGCGGTTTTTTCATGCTCTGTCCCCAAGCCCTTGACTTGATATTCCGTTTTGCCCGTGGTAGAATTGTTCGGAGAATGAACACGGGAATGGCATAATACTTGTGCAAGTCCCATACAGACTTTTCTGGACGAACGGGAGCGTGTTGCGGCCGCCCCGGGGTGCCTGGAAACGACAGCATCTTGCCTGCAATTCGTCCATCACGGGCGAATGGAATTTTTGTATCCGCTGCTCCCGCTGCTCAGAAAACCGCGAATCCACCCTGCAAACAGAAGACCGAACGGAATCATGAACACCATGACGACAGACACCTCGACGGCGCAACCCGACGACGCCGAACTCTCAATCCTAGAAAACATATACTCTTCGCAGAAGCGCTCGCACGGGCTCACCCAGCGGGATCTCGCCGAGGCGGCGGGTCTGTCGCTTGGCATGACCAATGCCCTGCTCAAGCGCTTTTCCGACAGGGGCTGGGTACTACTCAAGCGCCTGAATGCCCGGAACATCCAGTACGCGCTGACTCCCGACGGCATCAACGAGATTGCACACCGGACCTACCGTTATTTCCGGCGTACCGCCCGGGCGGCGGGACTCTACCGGGACATGATAGAGGCGTTTGTCATAGCCAAAAAGCGCGACGGTGCCACGCGCCTCGTACTGGCCGGCGTGTCCGACATCGACTTTCTTATTGAATACGCCTGCGAGCGTCACGGTCTCCTGTTCGTCAAGGCGGTCGATCCTGTCAAGGCGGAACGACTTGGCAGCGATTCTGGCACGGTCGTCATCCATGCCGAAGGTGAATCGTTCCAGAAGGCAGTGGCTGCGGAGACGAACGTGAAGGTAGGCGGTTTCCCCGACGAGAGCCTGTCTAGGGTGCTTGTAGGAGTCGGTCCTTGATATATTGTCTATAACCGACAGCCGGACAGCCGGGGACAGAGCTCGAAAATTCTACAGCGAGGCGCTCTATGATGACTATAATCCTGTGCGGCGGATCGGGGACAAGGCTTTGGCCGTTGTCCAGGGTTGCCCTCCCAAAGCAGTTCGCGAGCATTGTGCCTGGCGGGTCCCTGTTCGAGGGGACGGTCAGGCGAAACCTCGAGCTGGGATCGAGCTTCATCGTTGCGGCCAACGAGGGACAGAGCTCGCTGGCCACGGCACAGCTCGACGAACTGGGCGTATCCGGCTATGCGTCGATGGTGGAACCGCTCGGCCGCAACACCGCGCCTGCGATAGCCCTGGCTTGCATGATGATGCCTCCAGGCGAGGTGGCTTGCGTCGCCCCAAGCGACCATCTGATCAGGGGAATCGCCGAGTACCGCGCGGCGGTCGCCCGGGGGACAGAGCTTGCCAAAACAGGCCGTCTAGTCACCTTCGGCATCGCGCCTTCGTACGCGGAAACGGGTTATGGCTACATCGAGACCGACGGAGAACGAGTCGTGTCCTTCAAGGAAAAGCCTGATGCGGCCACAGCGGAACTTTATGTGGATTCTGGCCGCCATTTCTGGAACTCCGGCATGTTCTGTTTCATGGCCGGCATTTTCCTTGCGGAACTCAAGGCGCATGCACCCGCAGTCTACACAGCCTGCCTGGCGGCCTTCGACCGCGCTCCGAGCAAGTCACCGCTCAGGCCAACCAGGGAAGACATGGCGGCTATCCCGTCGATCAGTGTCGATTTCGCCGTCATGGAGAAGAGCGACCGTGTTTCATGCGTGCTCTGTCCCCCGGGACTTGGATGGAGCGACCTGGGGAGTTACGACGCGCTTTACGACGAGCTCTGTCCCCAGGGTGCCGGCAACGCCTTCCTCGGTTCTCCCGAGCCGGTGGCCGTGCGTTCTGTCGGGAACCTGGTGGTTTCGTCGGGCAAGCGCGTCGTGCTGGTCGGTGTTGACGACCTGGTCGTCGTCGACACGCCCGACGCACTGCTCGTAGCCAGGCGCGGTTCCACACAGATGGTGAAGGATGCCGTCGAGGCGCTCAAGAGCGTGGAACCAGGCTTGCTGTGAGGCCGGCAGGGCGGGGAGCCGGGCTTGCCGGGATATACCGGCGGGGCCTTTCA
>CAZNXK010000129.1:7137-9696 GCA_964576835.1 uncultured Treponemataceae bacterium
GGATCCTCGAACGTATCCGTGACTCAGGCGCGGCAGTTGCGAGTCGGCAGTGCCTCGAGGCTTTTAAGAAAGCTTCCCCGAAGGACCGCCCCGGCGTGCGGTAGGACAGTACTTTCTGGCCGTAATAGTTAAAGCAATGAGGAGTAAACATCATGAAAGGAATAATCCTTGCCGGAGGCGCTGGAACGCGTCTCTTTCCGGTGACCCAGGTCGTGTGCAAGCAACTGCTACCCATCTATGACAAGCCGATGATCTACTATCCGCTGTCGACGCTGATGCTCGCCGGGATCAAGGACATCCTGATCATATCGACTCCGCTGGACCTGCCCCGTTTCGAGGCCTTGCTGGGGGACGGGAAGCGGCTGGGCATCAGGCTGTCGTACAAGGTGCAGGAGGTGCCGAACGGCCTGGCGCAGGCCTTCGTGCTGGGCAAGGAATTCATCGGCAAGGATTCCGTCTGCCTGGTCCTCGGGGACAACATCTTCTACGGGCAGGGGTTCTCGAAGACCCTCCAGGCCAGCGCGGCGATATCAAGCGGCGCGAGGGTGTTCGGCTACTATGTGAGCGATCCGGAGCGCTACGGTGTGGCCGAGTTCGACCGCGAGCACCGCGTGCTGTCCATCGAGGAAAAGCCGAAGGCGCCGAAGTCCAACTACGCCGTCGTGGGGCTGTATTTCTACGACAACGAAGTGATACGCATAGCGGAGGAACTCAAGCCGTCGGCTCGGGGCGAATACGAGATTACCGACGTCAACAAGGAGTATCTGCGGCGGGGACGCCTGACCGTGGAGCTTCTTGGACGCGGCTTCGCGTGGCTGGACACGGGGACGCACGCGTCGCTCGCCGACGCGGGCAATTTCGTGAAGACCGTCGAGGACAGGCAGGGGCTGAAGATAGCGTGCCTGGAAGAAATCGCGTACCGGATGGGGTATATCAGCCTGGCTGGATTAGATGCGCTTGCTGAATCCTTGAAAAAATCGACCTATGGAGAGTACTTGGTGAAGATCGTCGCCGAAGAAAAAGCGATAGTGGCCCAAGACTGAACGCGCACCGACAGGAATAATACTATATGCCTTGCACCTTCGAAAAAACGTTTATTGATGGCCTCCTGATAGTCACCCCGCGGCTCTTCCCGGACGAGCGCGGATTTTTCCTTGAAAGCTACAAGGCGGGCGAGTTCGCCGTGGCGGGAATACGCGAGGCTTTCGTGCAGGACAACCATTCCCGCAGCGTCCGCGGGGTGCTCCGCGGGCTCCACTTCCAGAAGGCGCCGCATGCCCAGGCCAAGCTCGTGCGCGTGACCCGCGGCCTGGTGTGGGACGTGGCGGTCGATCTGCGGCTCGGCTCACCGACCTTCGGCAGATGGCTGGGCGTGGAGCTTGGGGAGGAAAACCGCAGGATGCTGTTCATCCCCCGGGGCTTCGCCCACGGCTTCGTGGCGCTGTCGGAAGGCGCCGAACTCCTGTACAAGTGTAGCGCCGAATACGACAAGGACAGCGACGGCGGCGTACGCTGGGATGATCCAGACCTAGCCATCACGTGGCCGCTTTCTGAAATAAAGCTTTCCGAGAAGGACGCGGCCCTGCCCCTGCTCAGGGACATCGCCGGGGGACTCGCATGATCTGGCTGATAGGCCACCGGGGGATGCTCGGTACCGAGTTGTCGGAGGTCCTGACCGCGGCCGGCCTCGAGTGGTCCGGCACCGACCGCGAGGTGGATATCCGCGACCCGGATGCCCTGCGCGCCTGGCTGGCCGTGCCCGGGGGCGGGAACGGCCGGAAGCTGGACTGGATCGTCAACTGTTCGGCGTACACCGCGGTCGACAAGGCGGAAGACGAGGAAGACCTGGCCCGAAGCATCAACGCGACAGGCGCCGGCAACATCGCAACAGTAGCCCGGGAGGCTGGCGCTAGGCTTATCCACATGTCCACGGACTACGTGTTCCGCGGGGACGGCACCCGGCCGTACCTGGAGACCGATCCGGTCGACCCTGCCGGCGCCTACGGGCGCACCAAGGCCGAAGGCGAAGCCTTGGTGATGAAGACCTGCCCCCGAAGCTTCATGCTGAGGACGGCCTGGCTCTACGGCAGGCACGGCCCCAACTTTGTCCACACCATGCTCAAGCTGATGCGGGAGAGGGATACGATATCGGTGGTCGCGGACCAGCACGGCACGCCTACCTGGGCCCTCGACCTCGCGCAGGCGATACTGGCGATCATCGAGGCCGATTCCAAGGAGTACGGCATCTACCATTACACGAATGCGGGGCAGACCACCTGGTTCGAGTTTGCCGTCGCGATCCAGGCCTTGGGCAGGGAACTCGGCCTCCTTGACCGCGTGTGCGAAGTGAAGGCGATCACCAGCGACCAGTATCCCGCGAAGGTGAAGCGCCCCGCGTGGTCGGTGCTGTCCAAGGACAAGATCGCCGCGGTGTTCGGCATCAAGCCGCCGGAGTGGAGAGAAAGCCTGCGGAAGTTCCTGGAATCCGAAAGAGGGATGGTAAAATCATGAGTAGAACATTCAAGAACATCCTGGTGACCGGCGGGGCCGGATTCATCG
>CAZNXK010000130.1:0-9646 GCA_964576835.1 uncultured Treponemataceae bacterium
AAGTCGTACTCGAGTTGATTTACCGGCTCAAGGTGAAGGACGTGATGAAGGCCGATGTCGTCACGGCCCCGCCGGAGGCATCCCTCCGCGATGTCCAGGTCCTGATGCGCGACCGCGGCATCACGGGCGTTCCAATAGTCGAAGGGGACCATCTGGTCGGCATCGTGTCGATCGGGGACATCATCGAGGCTCTCGACGGCGGGTGGATACACGAAGCGGCCGTTTCGAGGATGAGCGGCTCGCTCATCGTCCTCGAGGAGGACATGCCTCTGTCCTTCGCCATCACCTATTTCAACCGCTACGGGTTCCGCCGCTTTCCAGTGCTCGGCAAGGATACATCGCTGACCGGCATCGTCACCGCGGCCGACGTGCTCAGGGCCTTGCTCATCGAGATGAACCGCGAGGTGGAGCGTCTCGAGGAGGGCCTGGCCAGGCGCCGGGCAGCGGGCGCGCCTGCCGATGGATCTGATGCCGCCGCGAAGGTCCATCTGAGCTTCACCACGCGCCGCTTCGACTTCGAGAATGCAGGCAAGGCCTCGGCGGAACTCAAGAAGGCGCTCAAGGCGCTCGGCGCCGATTCCGCCTCGATCCGCCGCGCCGCCATCGTCAGCTACGAACTCGAGATGAACCAGGTCATTCATTCAGAAGGCGGCACCATGGAGTTCATTGCGGCCGACGGCGTGGCGACCATCATCGCCAGGGACAGCGGTCCGGGCATCGGGGATGTGGAGGCGGCGCTGACCGAGGGATTCTCGACGGCGAACGACTGGATCCGTTCCCTGGGCTTCGGCGCCGGGCTGGGGCTCCCGAACGCCAAGAGGTCCTCCGATCAGTTTGAAATTACTTCGAGGGCAGGCGCAGGCACCGCCGTGCGCGCCCTCGTGCGATACCAGGAGCAACCATGAAGGTGTCTGATCTTTCTTCCCGCTTCGGCTTCGAGGCCGTATTCGTGCCGTCACTCGATGCCGCAATAGTCAATGCCTACACGTCCGACCTGCTGTCGGACGTGATGGGCAAGGCCGCAGAAGGCTCGGCCCTGGTCACCGTGCAGGCGCACAAGAACACCGTGGCGGTCGCCTCGCTCGTCGGCATACGCGCCGTCGTCATATGCAACGAGCGGGCGGTGCCCGACGACATGGTCGAGGCGGCGAGGGCCGAGGATGTGGCCATATTCAGGACGCCCCGTACTCAATTCGAGGTCTC
This sequence comes from uncultured Treponemataceae bacterium, assembly GCA_964576835.1. Classification (GTDB taxonomy): domain Bacteria; phylum Spirochaetota; class Spirochaetia; order Treponematales; family UBA12059; genus SZUA-370. Next base: position 1,204 of record CAZNXK010000130.1, read on the forward strand.
CGGGCTCCTGTACGCAGAGCTCCGCGCTTAGGGAAACGCCGGCATCATCGATGTTCGTCGCCTGCGATTTCCACAATCACTCCTGCCTCTCCCCCTGTGGCAGCCTGGAACAATCGCCCGCGGTGCTGGCCCGGCTGGCCAGGGAGAGGGGGCTCGAACTCGTCGCGCTGACCGACCACAACAGCGCCCTCAACGCGCCGGCCTTCGCCGTGTGCGCCGCCAGGGAGGGCCTGTCCGCGATGTTCGGCATGGAAGCGACGAGCGCAGAGGAGGTGCATGTGCTGTGCCTTTTTGCCGACCTTGACGCCGCTCTCGATTTCGGCAGGCATATCTCGTCGCTCCTGCCGCGCCTTCCGTACGAGCCGGGGCTGCTCGGTGACCAGGTGGTGGTGGATGCCGACGAGAACGTGCTCGACCTGCCGGACACCTACCTCTGCGCCGCCCTTGAGCTGGGTTTCGGCGAGCTTTGCGTCGACGCGGCCGCCAGGGGAGCGCTCGTCATCCCGGCCCACATAGACAGGCCAATGTTCGGGGCAATCTCCCAGCTCGGCTTCCTGCCGGCGGGGCCGTATTCGGCGGTAGAGACAGTCCATCCGCTGCCCCGGCGGGCCTCCGGCGGCTACACCGTGATCACCGGCTCGGATGCCCATTATCCGGAGCACATAGGCAGGCGGCCGTTCGGCCTCGACCTGCCCGATGGATGGAACTCAGGCGGCAGGGTCGATCTGGAGGCCGTGCGCGAGGCCCTTGCCGCGGGACTCGTCCGCCTGCCGTTCGCCCCATGATCCCCCGCGCCTTGTTCCTGAGCCTGGCCTGCATGCTCGTGGCCGCGCCGCTTCAGGCGGACCCGGCGGATGTGCCGCCTGAAGTGCAGGACGAGATAGTCCTGCTTTCCGCGGCTGCAAGCCGGGCATCGGTAGCCGGGCGCCTTCGGGTGCACGTCGAGGGTCCGCAAGGCGCCCCTGTCGCGGCCTTCGGTGCGATTCCCGACAGGCGATTGTTCTCGAGGCTGCCGGCGGGGGAGCGAGGAGGGATCGGGACCGCGCTTGGGAGGGGACCGTTCTCGGCCGCCGACGTCTGGCTCGCGTTCTCCGTCCTGAACACGACAGAAGACGCGGCCTGGGCGCTTGTGGCCGATGGAGTAGGGTTCAGGCCGACGACCATGGTCGTCGTCGCCGAGGACGGCAGCCGCGCGCAGTTTGGCGGGGTTGCCCTGGAGCGGCTCCGTCATGATGCCGGGTTTGCCGGTTTCGCGGTGTACCGGCTGCGCCTTCCCGCGAACGAACTGTCAACCGTTTACTTGCGTCTTGGCGCCGGCGCCGCGCTTGGCCCGGACTTGCAGCTGTGGAGCACGGGCGCGTTCATTGTGTACGCAGGGAAGCTTGCCGGTTTTTCGGGTATCATGACCGGCTTGGCTGTTTTTGCCTGCGCTGTCTACGTATTCCAGGTTGCGCTGCGCGGATCAGGCAGGGGCTTGCCCGGAAGCGCGAATGGAGTGGCGACAACGCTCCGGTATGCATACGCGATACTGGCGCTATGTTCCATCGCACTCGGGCGCTGGGGTGGTGGGGGGCCCGCCGCGCTTTTCGGCGCTTGCGCCCTGGCGGCAGAGGCCGTGTCGTCCCTTGGTCCATGGCTCGGCAAGGGATACCGGGCTTCGACGTTCTACCGCCATGCCGCGCCGAGGCTGGTTTTCGCAATGGCGCTCGGCGCTCTTCTTGGCGCAGAGCGCGGCGCGATGGCCCTGCCGCCGGTACCGCGACTTATGTCGTTCGTGTTGCCTGTCGGCCTGCTCGCGCAACTCGCGCTTTTCGTCGTCATCGAGGCAGCAGCGTATATCCGCAAGGCAAAAGCCGGAGCGGAAGAGGCCGACAGGCTGACGACCAGGCTCGAAGCCGAGATTCGCGGCGGAGCCGATTTCATGACGGCCACGGCCGCCGCGTTGCGCGGTCCGTTGTACGGCCTCCTGGGCATACTCGAGAACCTCGACGCCGTCGTGGCCGACCTGCCTTCGATGCCCAAAGCCGCCGTGTCGGATCTTGCGTTGGCCCGCGCCGAGGCCGCGAGGCTCGACAACCTTGTTTCGAACATCCTCAGCTACTCGGGCGTGGGGCTGTCGCGGGTGACTGTCGAGGATATCGACCTGGCGTCGCTCGCCAGGGCGGCGGGCGGCTTGCTTCGCGTGGCGGTGGCGGGGCGCGGCATACACATCGAAGTCGAAGCACCCATCATCGAGATGCGGAGCGACCTTGGCCTCGTTCACCGTCTTTTGTATACGGCGATGAACCGGGCCGCCAGGGCTGACGGCGCCATGCATGTCCAATTGACCGCTTCTTCCGACGACACGAGCGTAAGGGTCTTGATAGCCGGCGACGGCATCGATCCCCAGCAGCCAGCCCACGGAAGCGCTCCCGTCCTGGACATGGACCTGACCGTTCTATCACGGCTCGCGGGCCTGCTTGGTGGCAGCTTTATCCGTGAACGCTCGGGGAGGCGTACGATACTGTCCTTCAGCATGCCGCGCTACATCGAGTCCACTGACCCGGAGCGGGAAGGCACGGGCCAGGGAATGCCGCTTCCCGTCGATCCATCGATGCAGCCGCTCCTCGACGAGTCGGATTTTAAGGCTGGCGGCGACAAGGCCCGTTCAGCCGGCAGGGTTCTCGTCGTCGGCAACGAGCCCGTTGCCCTCCTGGCCATCAAGCGCAGGCTCGAGTCGTCATCATGGAGCGTCGAGGTGACCGTTTCAGCTGTCGATGCCCTCTCGAGGACCCTGAGCGCTGACCCGTTCGATATTGTCATCATAGACTCCGCGATGCCCGAGATGAGCGGTTTCGACTTCTGCGAGTCGGTGCGTGAAACCCGGGGACCCGAGTCGGTGCCCATCATCCTGCTCGTCGAAGCCGGCCGGGCCGACGAGATAGAGCGTGCCTTCAGGTGCGGGGCCAACGATTACATCGCAAGGCCAGCCTCCGGCGTGGAGCTGGAAGCGAGGGTGCGGACCCATGTCGACCTTGCCTCCAGCGTAAGGCGGGAACTCGAGCAGGCTGCCAGGATGGCCGAGTTCGACAAGTACCGCACACTCGCCCTGCTGTCCGCCGGTGTCGCCCACGAGATCAACACGCCGAACAACGCCGTTCTCCGAAATGTGCCGATACTCAAGGAAATATGGTCGTCGCTCGACGTGGTCGTCGAAAGGCTGCATCGCGAGGAGAGCGGATTCAGTCTCAGGGGCTTTGGTTACGACGACCTGAAGCGCGACATTCCCGACATGCTTGGCGACCTGTACATGGGAGCCCAGGACATAAAGAAGATTGTCGAGGGGCTCAAGGACTACGCGGGGGCGCCGTCGGACGCTTCGGCCCCTTGCCCGATAGATGTCAACGATTCGGTGCGCTACGCCGTCAGGCTCCTCAAGCACTCGATCACGGTGTCAACCGAGCGCTTCGCCCTGATTCTCCCGGATGGCTTGCCGCCGGTCAGGGCGGACCGGCTCAAGCTTACGCAAGTCGTCGTCAACGTGCTCGAGAATGCGCTCCAGGCCCTGCCGGACAGGAGTCGGGGGGTCAGGGTCGAGACCGCGGCGATCGAGCAGCCCGGCGGCATCGTTTCCGTGCTCGTCAAGGTCGCGGACGAAGGTACCGGCATGACGCCGGAGACCCTCGCGTCGGTTTTCCATCCGTTCTTCACGACCAAGCGCGACCGTGGGGGCAGCGGTCTGGGCCTGGCCGTGGCTTCGGGGATAGTCCACGACATGGCCGGATCCATAGACTTCAGCTCGATTCCGGGAACGGGCACCGAGGCGACGATACGGATACCGGCCGCAATCCAGGCCGGGAGGAGCGACGATGGACGATAAGCGCGGCACGATAATAGTGGTGGACGACGACGTCGGCGTGCTCAAGCGGCTGGAGCGGTCGCTGCGCTTCGAAGGCTACGGCGACGTCGTCCTCTGCGAGCGGGCCGATGATGCCTGGCCGGTACTCGATTCGCACAAGGTGCTGGCGATGATACTCGACCTGATGATGCCGGGAGTCGACGGCTACTCGATGCTCGAGCGGATGCGCACGGAACGGCCCGACATACCGGTGATCGTTGCCACGGCAATCGACGACCTGGACGCCGTGGTGCGGTGCATGAAGGCGGGCGCCTTCGACTATGTGCCCAAATCGGCTGAGACGGCCAGGCTGGTCGCCAGCCTCGAGCACGCCACTATGATAGGCAGGCTGATCGACGACAACAAGGCCCTCCGCGACAGCCTGCTTTCCGATGACGGCCATTCTGCCCTCTTCTTCGAACACATCATTACCCGTGACCGCAAGATGGCGGACATCTTCCGCTACATAGCCGCCATAGCAAGGAGCGACAAGCCCATCCTGATCACCGGCGAGTCGGGCACGGGCAAGGAGCTGTTCGCGGCGGCGGTCCATGTGGCTTCTGGCCGTTCCGGCGAGCTGGTCACTGTCAACATCGCCGGGCTCGACGACGCGATGTTCAGCGATACGCTGTTCGGGCACAAGCGCGGCGCTTTTACCGGCGCAGATTCCGACCGGCCGGGCCTTATAGAGCGAGCCAAGGGCGGCACGCTGTTCCTTGACGAGATAGGCGACCTTCCGCAACAGAGCCAGGTCAAGCTTCTCCGGCTGATAGAGCAGCGGCTGTATTATCCGCTCGGCGCCGACCTCACGAGGTCATCCGACGCGCTCGTCGTCGCGGCGACGAACAGGGATCTGGAGGCGGCCTGCGCCTCGGGGCATTTCAGGCAGGATCTCTACTTCCGCCTCGAGACGCACAGGATCCGGCTGCCGCCCCTCCGCGATCGCCTGGACGATTTGCCCCTTCTCGTCGAGTCGTTCGTCGCCCGCGCCTCCGAGAAATTCAAAAGGCCAGAGCCGGTAGTGCCCCAGGAACTCTACGAGCTGCTCGGCGCCTACGATTTTCCTGGAAACGTGCGCGAACTCGAATCGATGGTCTACGACGCCGTCGGGCGGGCCTCTGGCCGCAACCTGTCCCTGGAGTCGTTCAGGTCGAAGGTTTTCAAGGCATCATCCCGACCCGCCGCTGCCCGTTCGCTGGCCGCGGGTATCTTTTCCGCCTTGCCGTCCTTGCCGACGCTCCACGAGGCGGCCGACTCGCTGGTTGAGGAAGCACTCGCCAGGGCGGGCGGAAACCAGGGAGTCGCGGCCGGGCTTCTCGGAATTTCCAGGCCAGCGCTCAACCGACGTCTGCGGCTGCGCAGCGACGAAGAAGCCTGATTGGGCTGTGCAATAGCTGACACCTGTCAATTTCGGTTTTCAGAGCTGCAACTGTTGTCTGCATAAGCAAATATCTTGGAATAAACCGTGGTGATATCAATATACTCCACTGGACCTGGACAAAGGCCATGGCGGCACGCGCTTTGGCCTTGGCTTACAATTCCATTGCAAGCAAGGAAATATCAAATATCTTTCTGCCCACTTGTTTGGCATGATCCGTGCATAGTAATTAGTGGCTTGTGATGTCCCGTCCCAGGTAAAAACGTTCAGGTAAAAAAGTGATATAAAAAGTCAAGAACAAAACAAGGGACTGATGTAAATATAGAAAAATAGTAAATACGCGGAACGCCTGGGCCGGCGTTCCGCCCTTTTTTAAACCAATGATCAACAGCTCCGCAACCTCTCCGTCTCGACGCGGTCGAACTTGGCATGGATCGCGGCGCTCCAGAGCGTAGCGATGACTGAAAGGTGATTCAATGTCAGAAACCGTCCTTGAACCGGGTTCGCTGTCTCCTGCCCGCTATCCGCTTGGCCAGGAGATAGCGAATGCGGTGACCCACTGCGTCTGGGCCCTTCTGTCGATGGCCGGTCTCGTCGTCCTCGTGGTCTCGGCCGCCGTCCGGGGCGACGCGTGGCACGTCGTATCATTTGCCGTTTTCGGCGGCTCGGCCGTGCTCCTCTTCACCATGTCCACCATGTATCACGCGATAGCCGCGCCGCGGGCCAAGCGGGTGCTCAAGGTGCTCGATCACTCGTCGATCTACGTGCTCATCGCGGGAACCTATACGCCGTTTGCGTTGACCGCACTCAGGCCAACGGTCGGATGGCTGGTGTTCGGCATCGTATGGGGGGCGGCAGCCGTAGGCATTTCGCTGAAGCCCTTCCTGGCCGGCAAGGCAAGGATGCTGTCGACCGTATCGTACGTCGCCATGGGTTGGATCATCGTGCTCGCGTGGCGCCCGCTCGTCGCAGCGGTCGATGCGGGCGCCTTACGCCTGCTCGTCGCCGGCGGACTTGCCTATACCGTCGGGGCGGCCTTTTACATGGTCAAGGGCAGGGTCTGGTCGCACCCGGTTTGGCACCTGTTCGTCGGCGCCGGCGCGACGCTGCATTTTTTCGCCGTGCTTGCCCTGCTTCCGCCCCCGTAGCCACTGCCCTCGCCGGCCTGGCATCGTCGGCTTCTTGAGCCACAGTATGCGTGAAATGGCTGACGCGACCGCGAGCCCTCCGGCAATGGCGCCGGCGAGCGTCAGCGTACCGAATCCCGCCGTGGCCGACGCGGCCGCGTTTCCGGAGACAGCCTCGAACATCGTGCGGTACATGCCGGCGCCGGGGACGAGCGGGATGATGGCTGAGATGATGAACAAGGTGGCGGGGCGCTTGAGTAGCGCCGCAGCCGTTTCGGCGTACAGCCCTACGACGATGCTCGCGGTAAAGTACGAAAGCGACTCCGACCCGGTCATACCCATCGCCGCCAGGTACATGCCCCACGAGAGGGCTCCGCCCGCTGCCGCCAGCGGCATGTCCCTCGGCGGAGCCCGGAACACGATGCCGAAGCCGAGGGTCGCGAGGAAAGCCCAGGTGAGCTGGAGAGCCGTGGGGATCATGGCGCGCCTCCCGCCAGGAAAGCGGCCGCCTGCAGAGCCAACCCGACGCCTATCGATATGCCGGCGGCGGAAATGAAGGCGTCCGCCGCCCGTGACATTCCCGCGACGAGGTCGCCCGCTATGATGTCCCTGATGGCGTTGACTATCATCACGCCTGGCACGAGCAACATGATAGAGCCAATGACCATAGCGTCCTGGTTGCCCGCCAGAGAGAGCCTGTCCGCTCCTATGGCGACGGCCGCCGCGAAAGCGCCCCCGACCATGTTGGAGAAGAAATCCGACAGTCGCATCGAGCCGAGCCACAAACCTATCCTGCCGAGCACCACGCCGATGAAGGCGGCGACCAGGGCGTCGTTCCAGGCACCGCCGAACAGCAGGCAGAAGAAGCCGGTGACGAAAGCCGCTCCGAAAAATGGCAGCGGGGCCGGGTAGGAGCCCAGGGCGTCGATGGTACAAAGCTCGCGCTCGAAGCCGTCCCTGTCGACGGTGCCGGTGACCGCGGCGTGGGCCAGGGCGTTGACCCTGGCAATTTTGTCGAGGTTCATCTGCCGCTTGCGTATGCGCTTGACGACGGCATGGCTCCTGCCCGAATCGTCGTCGCAGGAAGCCATGAAGCCTGTGGGCGTCGCGAACGAGTCGGGGTCGAACCCGCCGAAGGCCGAAGCGACGGCGGTCATCACGTTTTCGGCGCGGTAGGTTTCGCCGCCGGCCTCCAGAATTATCCGCGCCGCGTCGGTCGAGAGCCTGAGCGCGTCGTCAGCGGTGCGGCTCGAGGCGGAATCCTCCGTCACTGCAATCCAACGAGCATCGCCATCGTCACGTGCAGGATGCCCTCGTCCCAGAAATTGTCGTTGCCAGACCAGGCGTTGAATACCGGAAGGAAGCCGCGGATACCCATTGCGAAGGTGAAGTTCTGCTGCAGGTATACGTCGAAGCGAAGCGATGCCGACGGATAGAACCATCGGCCGTCGCTCCAGAGGTACGAGGCAATCGCGGCGAGGTTTTCGTCAGAGATATCGCTCGCGAAGGCGGCACGGAACAGGAAGGCCGTTCCAAGGGACACGGCTCCGCCGAGTCTATCGCTGAATCGGACGGTTGCCGTCAGGGGTACGTCGAGGAGGAGCCCGACGACGAAGGCGTTGTTGCCTCCTCCCGTTTCGGTTTCAGTCGGGACGGCGCGGACACTGGCCCATTCGTAGTTTGTCCAGAAGAGGTCCAGTCCCGGCTGCAGGCTCAGGAAGAACCCCTTGGAGAACGAGAGGATGGCCGAGCCGCCAAGCGTGTTGACGACGGGGCTTGCCGCGCCGAGGCCCGAGCCGTTGTACACGATGGCGACGCCGAAACGGCCCGAGACGGCTTCGACATCCATGGCGCTCAAGGCGCCGATAACCGCGACTGCCAGGCAAGCCGCCAGAACGATTCGCTTCATGGTACCAACAACTATACCGCGCCCGGACTGCCTTTCATAGGCCGGGATCAATGACCAGGAGGCCGCTTTGGCCGACGTCCGGGAAGATGTCTTCTTCCCAGAGGACGACGACGAGGCCGCCGACGACGGCCGCGTCGCGAGCGCGGGCTCCG
>CAZNXK010000131.1:0-9537 GCA_964576835.1 uncultured Treponemataceae bacterium
CGCGTCGCCGGGATCGAGGCGGGACCAGAACCCTGCGTCCGCGAGCAATGCTCCGGCCGCGCCATAGTCGACGTTCCCCGCGACGAGGCTGGCCTGGCCCCGCGGCTCCAGCCTGACGATCAGGCGGTCGGCGCCGCCGGCCCGGCCCGTCGCCTCAGCACGGCCGGGCAGAGGGGCTACGCGGAGGCGTTCCGGTTCCGCAGAGACATTGTAGAGTCTATCGCCTATGCCGAGAACGAAGTCGGTAGCCATGAATCAGCTGAGTATGCTGTGGCATGCTGCTGACCGCAAGCGGAGAACATGAAAAGCGCCTGAACCCGGGCTTGACGAAGGCGCGATTTTCATCTGCCGAGTGCCAGCACTTCGAGAGCCATGTGGTGCGCTCCGCCGTGACCGAGTTCCGATCGATAGACGGTCACCGTGCCGATGACGCAGGAGGCGGAGATGGGCGTGGACCGTTCGGCCACGGACAGAACGACCCCCGGCGGATCGGCTCGCGCCAGCGTAATGTGGGGCGAGAAAGGCCGGCGCTCGCGTGGCCTGAACGGCAGTCCCGTCTCCGTGCCGACTCGCTCGAGGGCTCGTTCCAGGGATGCGGCCAGCACCGTCGATTCACGCGCTCCCGCTCCTGCCGCGGCCGCGAGCACCGATGCCGGCCCCCGCTCCGGAAAGGTAAGGAGTCCCGTAGTGCATAGTTCGAACGGCAGGCTTGCCCCTTCGGCTGCGGCGAAAGAGACGGCGAGCCTCGCAGCCCGTATCGCGCCTTCGACTGCGGCTCCGTCGAGCTCGCCGAGGAAGGCCAGCGTCAGGTGCATGCTCTCGGGGCGTACCCAGCGCAGGCCAGGTCTCGCCGCGCGCAAGCCGGCGCAAGCGTCGGCCAGGGAAGCCTTGAACGTTTCCGGTAGCTGGAATGCGATGAAGACCCGCATGGCGAGAGTATAGCATGGGCGACTGCTTCGGCCTCGGCCTCCAGGAGCCTGTCGGACTTTGGATCTTGGCCCAGCGAAGGCGAGCCGTGAGTGTAAAGTTGGCGAGGATTGAGGGCCATACTGCCCGTATGGCCCGATCGACGAGCCAATTTTACGCCGCGGGGCGCCGAGATCGGCCAAGAAGCGTGAAAAGAGCCGGTAACTTTCGATTTCTTGTTTTTTCTTCATATTTATTCTGAAAACGACAGTTCGCGGTCCAAAGTCCGACAGGCTCCTAGTAGCCGAGCGCCGCGAGTCGTTGCCCCGCGCGGACGCCAGCGGGCGAGTCAGGCGCGGCCAGGATCGCGCGCCGGTACGCGGAAGCGGCCTCCTCCCGCCTCTCAAGCACCTCCAGGGTCAAGCCTTCGAGTTCCGCCAATTCAGCCGCGAACGCCGGTTCGAGGCCGGTGCTGGCGCTGCCCGCACCTGTCCCGTCCGTAGTTGCCGGCGGGAAAGCGCGGCGTATGACGATTAGGGCTTCGTCAGGAGCGCCCGCGCCAAGGAGCAGCGTCGCCTCGAGCAAATCGACCGCCGGGCTGTCCTCGCGCTCGCCGCCGCGCAGCACGCCGAGCGCTGTCGCCTGCCTGCCCTGCATCGCGAGCGCCGACGCCAACAGCCTCCTTACGGGACCTTCCTCGCCGGGCAATGCCTCATCGAGCGAGTAAGCGAACTCGCGGGCCGCTGCTTCGTAGTTGCCTTCCGCCATGGCGGTTTCGCCGCGCTTCCTGGCTTCGTCGCCCCCGGTCATGAAGGCCGGAGCGCTTGCCGCCTCCGACGCCCTGACTCCCGCGATGCCCGACTCTCCCCGGCCGCTGAAAAGGGCGCGCAGCTTGCCGCCAAGCGCTTCGAGAAGGCCGGGCTTGGTCGTCGATCCTGACGACGCTGCGATGTTCCGTATGGGATAGGTTCCTTCCCTGACCAGGGAGACCCTCCTGTCGCCAGACGACAATTCGAGGAGCGCTCCCTTGCCCAGGAATACCGTCGCTTCGTCGCCCACCCTGCTCCCTGCTGTCAGCGGGATTCTCGTCCCCTTGATCTGGTACTCGACCGTACCCGATACGAATTCGGCCGTCCACAGCGACTGGGCGGAGGCGGCGAGCGGGATAAGAGATGCATAAGCTGCTATGATCGTGAGGAAGGTTTTCGAGCGCATTTTTTTCACTCCCTGCCTTGAAGTATTCCCCACTCGAATCGCTAAATCAAGGCGGAGGCCATAGTCGTGAAAGACTCGCCATGCTTTTTTCTGCGCAATAGAGCGTGGAGTGGAGAGGATTCATGGAGCCGTTCCCGCCAGCGCGTCGACGCAGGCATCGCCTGACGTGAATGCAAAGTCCGGCAAACTACTACCGCGCGAGCCACCCGCCGTCGACGGCGATCGTAAAACCGTTCATGTAATCAGAAGCCTTCGACGACAGGAATACGACTGCGCCGCCGAGGTCGCGCGGTTCGCCCCAGCGGGCGGCCGGAATACGATCCATGATGGCCTTGTTCCGCTCGGCGTCGGCCCGGAGCGGCGCGGTATTGTCCGTGGCTATATAGCCAGGCGCTATCGCGTTGGTGTTGATGCCGTGCCTGGCCCACTCGTTGGCCATCGACATCGTGATGCCCTTGACGCCGCTCTTGGATGCGGTATACGAGGGCACCCGGATGCCGCCCTGGAAGCTGAGCATCGACGCCACGTTGACTATCTTGCCGCCCGACTTCTGCGCAATGTATTGCCTCGCGGCGGCCTGGCACATGAAGAAGAGAGCCTTCAGGTTCACGTTCATCACGTCATCCCAGTCCTGCTCGGTGAAATCCGTCGAATCGTTCCGCCTGATGATGCCGGCGTTGTTGACCGTGATGTCGACGCGTCCGAATGCCGCGACGGCTTCCGCGAATATGCCGGGTATCGGTTTGGTGGAAATCAAGTCAGCCTGCATGTATTCGAATCGTCTGCCTGCCTTTTCCACGAGCGCTTCGGTCTCATGCGCGGCCGCCTGGGAACTGATCCCGAAGATATCCGCCCCGGCTTCCGCGAGCGCCTGCGTCATGCCCTGCCCGATGCCGCGATTGCAGCCAGTAACTATGGCTACCTTTCCGTCCAGCCTGAACAGATCGAGTATTCCTGCCATCGCATGCTCCTATTTCAAATCCTGCGGCGCGACAAAATCCATGTCGTCGAAGGTCTGGTTCTCTCCCGCCATGCCCCAGATGAAGGTGTAGCTACCGGTGCCGACGCCCGAGTGGATCGACCAGCTCGGGGAAATCACCGCCTGTTCGTTGGCTACGACGAGGTGGCGCGTTTCGCTGGGTGCTCCGTAGAAGTGGAAGACCCGCGCGTCGGGGGCCATGTCGAAGTACAGGTAGACCTCCATGCGCCGTTCGTGGGTGTGGCAGGGCATCGTGTTCCAGACACTGCCATTTTCCAGGATCGTCATTCCCATGACAAGCTGGCAGCTCTTGCATACCGCCGGGTGCACATACTGGTAAATCGTCCGCGCGTTGGAGGTTTCGGCCGTGCCGAGTTTCTTGGGGTTCGCGTCCCCGAGCGCAATCATGACGGTCGGGTAGCCCTGGTGAGCCGGAGAGCTGACCAGGTAGAACTTGGCGGGGTCGGCCGCCGACGCCGATTCGAAGGATACGTCCCTGGTACCCATGCCGACGTACGCGCCGTCGCCCTTGCCCATCGCGTAGGTCTTGCCGTCCAGGGTCATGGTGCCTGCCCCGCCTACGTTGATGACGCCGAGTTCCCGCCGCTCGAGGAAAAATGTCGTGCCGAATTCCTTGCCGGCTTCAAGCGACAGCTTGCCTCTTACCGGCATCGCCCCGCCGAAGACAACGCGGTCCTGGTGGCTGTAAGTCAGATGGATGGAATCGGCGGCGAAGACGCTTTCGACCAGGAAATGCTTCCGCTGTTCCGCCGTATCGTATTCCTTCGCGTCGGAAGGATGGTTTGAATACCTGATGTCGAGTTCCATGGTGACTCCTTATCTTTGTACCCGGCCGGAAGCATCGCCTTTGAGCAGGTTCTCGATCTCTGATTTGGCGGCCAGGTTGAAATCGCCGGGTATCGAGTGCTTGAGCGCCGATGCCGCGACCGCGAACTCCAGGGCTTTGGCCTCGTCGCTGGCGAAATTGAGCAGGCCGTAGATGAGTCCGGCGGAGAAGCTGTCGCCGCCTCCGACCCGGTCGACGATGTCGTCGATGTCCCAGGCTTTCGACGCGTAAATTCCGCCGGTGCCGTGCAGTATGCCCGACCAGCCGTTCCTGTCGGCCGAGCGGCTTTCGCGCAACGTGATGGCGACCATCTTTACATTCGGGAATTCTTTTTTAACCTTCCCGGCCAGGGCCTGGTATTGTTCCGTTCCCAGCTTGCCTTTGTTCACGTCGACGTGCTCAGGCTCCATTCCCAGGCACATCTGGACGTCTTCCTCGTTCGCGACGATGACGTCGGCGTATGCCACGAGTCCGCGCATCACCTCGGGCGCCTTCTTGCCGTAGTTCCACAGCTTCTTGCGGTAGTTGAGGTCGATCGATACGCGGACGCCTGCCGCCCTGGCCGCCTTGACGGCCTCGAGGGCGGCTTCCGCCACGGAAAGTGACAGGGCGGGCGTTATGCCCGTGATGTGGAACCAGTCGGCGCCTTTGAGGATCGCTGCCCAGTCGAAGTCGCCCGGTTTGACCGCCGATATGCAGGAGCCTTCCCGGTCGTAGACCACGCTGGATGGCCGCTGGTCGGCGCCTGTTTCCAGGAAGTAGATGCCAAGGCGGCCCCTGGTCCTCTTGATCGCGGAGCAGTCCACTGAAAAGCGGCGCAGCTCGCGCAGCGCTGATTCGCCTATCGGGTTGTCAGGCAGAGCGGTGACGAAGGCGGCCGACTCGCCGAGGATCGACAGGGAGACGGCGACATTCGCTTCCCCTCCGCCGAACGTGGCTTCGAGCGCGGGCGACTGGAAGAAGCGCTCGTTCACGGGTGATTTCAGGCGGAGCATTATTTCGCCGAAGCTGACTATCCTGTGCATAGGTATTCTCCCTTCACCGTACCAGGTGAATCGCGAACCCGCCGATTTCCTTGTCCAGGTAAATAACTTTGAGGTAGTCCTTCTCCGTTTTGGCGGTTTCGGCCACTCCGGCAAAACCGTAACGGCGCATGTAGGCCAAAGCCCGCTCGATGTTGCTGCATCGTATGGCGATGTGCCCCATGGCTCCGCGGAACGGCAGCTTCATGACCTCGAAGGATGCGCCGGCAAATATCGAGGACTTGCCGTCCTTGAGCGGAAATCCCATGGATTCGAAAAGTCCGGCCACGCCTTGAGCGGTTTCCTCATCGGGGAGATTAATCCCCATGTGGGCGAAGGAGAAGCCCTGCACGGCGGTCACTGCCTGCGAACACAGTGTTCCGATGGCGTCCCACTGCCCCGACTGGATCAGTTCCGGCTTGACCATCCAGCTGCCGCCGATTGCGAGTACGGCCGGGTGTGAAACGTAGGAACCGAGGTTGGACATGTTGATGCCGCCGGTCGGAATGAACTTGACCCCGTCGAATGGAGCGGCCAGGGCATCGATCATCGCGATACCGCCCGAAGCCTCGGCGGGGAAAAATTTGAGCACCTTGAGACCCTTCGCTAGTCCGGCCTCGATCATCGACGGACTGTTGACCCCGGGAAAAACCGGGACGCCATGTTCCTGGCACCAGTCCACCGTAGCGGGATTGAATCCGGGCGAAACTATGAAACGCGCGCCTGCCTTGGCCGCCGTCTCGGCCAGGGCAGGGCTGGTGACGGTTCCGGCGCCGACGAGCAGTCCCGGGCATTCCGCGCATATGCGGCGGATCGACTCTTCGGCGGCGGCGGTACGGAAGGTAACCTCTGCTACGGGCAAGCCGGCAGATACCAGGGTTTTTCCAAGCATGACGGCATTCGCCGCGTCGTCCAGCTTTATGACCGGAACCAGGCCCGTCTCGAAAATGGTCGTGTTGATGTCATCCATGACATTCGCCTCCTAGGTTCATTACCAGAATATCATTGAAATCGATATATTGGAATATAGTTCCAATTTATTTATCATTCACCCGGGGCCTCCTGTCATAACCCAATATCGCTGAAACCTCATCGGCGGCGGATACGATTTGCCGTGCATACTCGGGTCTCATCACGGGATCGAACCTGAAAACAGGCCACGAAACGCTCATCGCCGCCAGTACCACGCCTGAGTGGTCGCGGATGGGCGCCGCCAGACAGGTGATGCCTGTCTCGTGCTCTTCGGCGTCAACGGCGATCCCCTCGACGACGATCCGTTGTAGTTCCTTTTCCAGTTTTTTCCTGTTTTTTATCGTGTTGGGGGTAAACGGAACCAGTTCCAATTCCCCGAGCAGCGCGTCCCGGTCGATCGATGACATGTGTGCCAGGAGGGTTTTCCCCATCGCGCTGCAATAGAGCGGAATTTTCCTCCCCACCCGAGAATACATGCGGATGGTGTACCGTGATTCGATCTTGAGGACATAGAGCACTTCCCCGTCATCGAGGATTCCCATGTGCACCGTCTCGCCGAGTTCCGCCGACAAGCGCACGGCAACCGGCCTGGCTACCGCGGGCAGCTCGATATGATCCAGGGCGCGGGAACCCACGCTGAACAGCCTCATGGTCAGGTACCACTTTTCACCTTCGTCACGGTGTATGTAACCAAGATCTCGCAACGTCAGGAGGAACCGGTAGACCGTCGGCTTGGCAAGCCCGGTAGCTTTTGCCAGGTCCTCGAGGTTTGAACTGGATACCAGCGACAGCTTTTCCAGTATCGTAAAGGTCCTGCTGACAGCGCTGAGGTTCTTCATGGTACTCATCGAGGTGGAACCCTTTCCTGATGAATCAAGCTACATATACGACGTCAGACTATCACCGTTTGATGTGATCGTGTAGTGTTGCGCCGGATCAAGGATGCGCATGAGGGAATTCCGCGACATGCCTGACTTTATTTGGCCAAAGCATTGTATAGCCGTGAAATACCGGGCTCCTTCGGAGCAAATAGTAGTAGATGACACATGCTTTAAAAAAATGTGCCGACGCTAGGCACACATGCAATCGGGTTGGCACAGGCCGAAGCCTTGAATATTTTAGTGTTGACAAATGAAATAATAGTTCATATATAATGAAAGAATGGTTCATGATGAATACGTCGCCGACTATCGTTCTGCGGTAATTGCCGAATTGGCGCGAGCCGGGTTGGTATCGCGAACCTTTTTACGTCTGGATCCGGCCAAGCGCGATGGGGTAATTGATGCGGTGTGCCTGGAACTGGCAGAGACCGGACCTGCGGCGCTGGCTATCAAGGCAGTGGCGGTGCGGGCAGGCATTCCGGTCGGATCGCTTTACCAGTATTTTGGTGACCGGGACACCATGGTAACCGCAATCTGCACGATTGTAGCCAAGGCGTTGGTCACTGAATTGGAATCTTACATACCGGTTATGCGGGATCTGCCGCTGCGGGAAGGGTTGGAATCATACATCAAATATAGCCTGGAATGGGCTCAACGCCAGCCGGTCATGCTAAAGGTTTTTGGCGTTGCGATTTATAGGGAAGCAGTGCTTGAATCACTCGCTGCAGCGACGACAGTTCCGGCGGCCGGGGAAAAAATTGGCTCAGTTGATCCTCGGCAGAATTTGCAGATTCTGGTGGCGCCAGTGGCGAGAACCGTCTTGGGGCTTACTCAGGCCTTGTTGGAAGGCGCACGTGATCGTGTTGAAATCGATGGTACCAATCTTGGTGCCAAAGTGCGGTTGGTCAATGCCCTGATAATTACTCTGTGTGATGCCCGGCTGTTTCCCGGTTTGGATCGATATTATCAATTTAGCGATGGAACGGTTGAGTTGGATCAGATGATCAAATCTGCAGTGGATTTCATTGTGAAAGCCCTGGCTGGAGGTTCAAAATGAATAAAACCCTGGTTTTCTATTATTCAGCGACGGGCAATACCCGGCGGGCGGTCGGCGTGCTGGAGCAAGTGTTTCGCGCGCGCGATTGGCAGGTTGCCGTTGCGGAATTGGACCAATCGGTCTTGGCTGCCCCGGCTCCGGAGGCGCTGGCAGGTCTTGCTGCCGGTGATTTACTGGTCGTGGCTTTTCCGGTCTTGGGTTTTTCCAGCCCTTATCCGGTTTTGAGCTGGGTTCGTCGATTGCCGAAAACTGCGCCGGGTGTCAGGGCAGTGGTGCTCTGTGCCTGCGGCGCCACAATGGTCAACGGTCAAATCCTTCCTGGTTGGGCTGGCGGCGCAACATTAACCATTGCCCGCGTCCTGCGAAACAAGGGATATCAGGTGCTTGGCATAGCGGAGGCCTCCTACCCGGAAAATTGGACTCAAGTGTCCAATCCACCCTATGGCAAAGAGGCCGAAGCGATGCAGGAGCAGGGCGACGGCCAGGCTCGAAAATTTGCCCAGGCAATCCTGTCAGGCCAAGTTGTTCACTTGAAGCGTAACCCGTTTGGCGTAGCGGTTGCGCAAGTTGTGGGGGTGGTATTCCGGAATTTGGCCAGTCGATTTCTGGGAATACTGTTTATGGCTGATACAACCTGTACCGGCTGTGGTTGGTGCGCGCGCACTTGTCCGGCGAGAGCAATTACCATGAAATCCCATCGACCGGTCTGGAATGTGAAATGCTCGGCATGCAACCGGTGCATAAATGGCTGTCCTGCACGCGCCATCCAGACCTCTGTTGCCCGCTTGGTGCTGTTGGGTGGTTTGAATATTGTTGCTCTCGTCCTGGTTTGGTCGGTGAGTGCCGCAGTCTTGGCTGGTCTGGGAACGGGTGAGGGGGGCACTCCGGCTTGGCTGTCTTGGGTGAAGATTCCCCTCGGTATCGTTTTGTATTGTGCCATTACTCTGCTGCAAATTAGCCCTTTGAATTTGCTCCTGAGCCGCCTGGAACGGGTTCCGGCCCGTAAGTCATTTTTTGGCATGGCTTTTACCCGGAACTTTCGGCGCTACCTGGCCCCCGGCATGGCCACGGCTTTGAGGATACCGCCGGAGCGTACCAAAAAGAATGAAAACTGATACTGAAAGGAACTGCCATCCGGGCGGCCAAGGCCGGGATCACGGTTTTTGAGCCCGATTCCGCCAACCCCGACGATCAAGAAAATTCGCTGTCCGGCAGTCGAAAAATTCTTGCATTTTACAAGGACACCATACACAATGTTTTCAACAAACACGGAATCGGTGTAAAGATGTTCGAAGGACGCTGCGCGCGGGTAAGAAAGGAAAAATCAATTGATGGAGTCATATCATTGCATGATCGATATTGCACCGAATGTAAAAAAAGTATTGGATGAAGTATTGGAAATGGAAAGATGAAAGACGGAATTGTGTTATTTGAACAAAAAATAATAGAAAAAGAAATTGTAAATGAATTTATTGAATATTTCAATAGTACTATTAAATTTTCGAAAGTAGTCTATACTGACTGGACGAAGAAAGATGTTTTGGCTCATATTGCTTCCTGGCATATTAGTTTTGCTAATAACTTATTAGCCGCAGTGAAGTGTGAAGAACCTGATCCTTTCAAGGGATCACTGACCGATGTAAATAAAAGAGAAGTCA
>CAZNXK010000132.1:0-9455 GCA_964576835.1 uncultured Treponemataceae bacterium
TTGCGCGCCACCGGAATTCCGGTACGCGAGGCGCTCGCCTACGAGTAGTGGCCGCCAGCTCCCGGATTGCGTTGAGGGAGGGGCGACAAGCCCTTCCTCAGGCGGTCTGGGACGCGGGCGTGCGCGAGGTCTCGCGCAACGGCGTCGACGAGAAGGACGGCTTCGTCTTCCCGAGCTACGTCGAGGACATACTTGGGCCCGAGTTCTTCGACTATGGCTACGGTCCCTTCCGCTGGGTCTGCCTGTCAGGTAGCCCTGAGGACCTGCATCGATCCCGGGAGGCGAGGCCAAGACCGCGACAACTGGGCCTGGATACGGCACCCCGAGGTGCAACGGTGGATTTCATCGAAGTGCAACCACTTGTGGCAAGCGCGGAGCCAACCCGGTACAGCATCGAGATTCGCATCGGCGTTTTCTCGATGATCAACAAGAACGACACCGACCAGGAATTGTTTAGGAAAGCCGCGGCCATCCTGCTTGCGGTCCAGAACGAGTCGGGAGTCGCCGGATGATTCCCTTGCCAAGCGGAACAAGGATATTCCTGCGCCCGGGCAGGACCGACGGTCGGCAAGGCATCAACGGGCTGGCGATGCTTGCCGAATCCAGCGCTACACTGTACAGTATCGTCGAAACGGCCAAGGCCAATGGCCATGAACCGTTCTTCTATCTGTACAACCTTTTCACGCTCTTGCCCCTCGCCCGGGATGGAGACGCTATCTTGGCCCTGCTGCCGTTCAACGTCACTAAAAAGCAAGTACTCGACTTCGCCGCCGTCAACTGGCTGGGACTGGGTTAATGAGACGCTTACAAAGACGATGGCTACTTCGGCTAAGGTGATGAGGTCTTGAAGTGTCTTGACAGGCGGGGTACGCTACCTTGTCTAGTTTGTAGTCGTGGGTGTTCGGACTCTGCCAAGAAATGCGAACACCCACGCTTTTCACCCTGTCACGCCCAAGCCATGACCGGATACGGGGAAACTCCCCAGGCGGAGGATGCTACGTTATTTTGGCAAGTTGGGGAAGAAAGCGGAAAGAATCACGGGCGGGGAACAGTGAGCTCCGGGAGGCGCGCGCGCGATTACGGCGTCGTAAGCGGAGAGCTACCCGCCGGCGCAACCGATTCTATAGTCGACGTGGCCGGCGTATCGGTCGGTCACGTCACCCTTGCCGATGGCGATCTGCAGACGGGCGTGACGGCCATCCTTCCCCACATAGGCAACCTGTTCCGGGACAAGGTTCCGGCCGCCTGCCGCGTCATCAACGGCTTCGGGAAATCGGCAGGCTTAGTCCAGGTGGCGGAACTCGGTACCATCGAGTCGCCCATACTCCTATCGAATACGTTCTCGGTGCCTGCCTGCATAGAAGGCGGGCTGGACCTGCTCCTCGAAGAGAACGCCGACATAGCGACGAGCACCGGCAGCGCCAACGTCGTAGCCATGGAATGCAACGACGGCTACCTGTCGGCGATGCGACGCCGCGCCGTCACCCGCGATCATGTCCTCGGGGCTATAGCCACCGCCCGCTCGTCTGGCGGCGCTCCCTTCGAGCGGGGCGCGGTCGGCGCCGGGCGCGGCATGAGTTGCTACGGGCTGAAGGGCGGCATAGGCTCGGCCAGCAGGATAGCGACGATGAGGGCGCCGGGCTCGGCTAAGGGCGACGAGGCTCTGTACGTAGTCGGGGCCCTGCTCCTCACCAACTTCGGCCGCTTGCCCGAGCTAGTCATAGACGGCAGGCGGGTGGGCCGCGAGCTCGTCGAGCTAGGCGCCGGTAACGCCTCTTCGATGGCAGTGAAAACCGTAGCGGCCTCGGGCGATACGTCTGGCGTCGGCTCTCCGGGAGCAGGGTCGGTCATAGTCGTGCTGGCTACCGACGCGCCCCTGGATTCCAGGCAGCTCCACCGCTTATGCATACGCGCCTCCAGCGGGCTCGCGCGCACCGGCGCGAGCATAGGCGGCGGCTCGGGCGAGATAGTGCTCGCGTTCTCTACCGCGTATACCATGCTCCACTATCCGACGGCCGTCGTCGCCGCGCGCCCAGCGTTGCACGAAGACTTCCTCGACGGGCTTTTTCAGGCCGCGACTGAATCCATCGAGGCGGCCGTGATCGATTCGCTCTTTAACGCTAACGCCGTCCGAGGCCGCGATGGCCACGAACGGCGTTCATTGCTGGACTTCGGATTGTTTACTTCGAGTCCTTGATGAACGGGAAGAACGCCGCGCGGAATTCCGTCTCTTTCTCGACGAAGGGCGTGTGGCCGCACTCAGCGATGACGACCTCCCTATACGGGCCGCCCTTGGCCGCGCGCCTGTCGAGGACGGCCCTCGTCTGCGCCAGCATGGGCTGGGGCGGATAGGCTGATTCTCCCGGCCAGCCGGGGACTGCGCCTAGCTTGCCGAGGGTGCCCATGTCGAAGAGGGAGAAGTCGCCGACTATCTGGTCGTCGGCGCCGCGTATCCAGAGCGCTGGCGCCTTGGTCGCTATGAACTTCTCCACCGAGTCGCCCGCGTACTTGGGCGAGGCCGCGTTGAGCGGGCCGAACTTGCCGGGGGCGGCGTTCGGCCAGTTGGCCGACGGCGCCATGTCCCCGGGATATCGCTCCGGGCCGACCTTCTCGGACAGCAGCGACGTCAGTAGCTCCTCCTCGCGGGCCGGCTTGAACGGGGGCTTCCAGTAGAAGCTGTTCATGACGACCCGCGGGCTCGCCTGGGGATTATCGCTTCCGCGGTTCTTCTCTCCCATGAGCCTGGCGAATTCCGGATTGACGAGGCCTCCTCCGGATCCCGCGAAGTCCGGCCAGCACGGCGTTCCCGCCGCGTCCTTCGTGCCGCCGAATCCGTACGGCGAGCCAGGCGCGACGAGCGTCATCGATATGAGCCTGTCGACGGCCAGGGCCGCGAGCGTATAAAGCAGCATGCCTCCGAGCGAGTGGCCGGCCGCGTGGAAACGCTTGACGCCGACGGCGTCGAGGAGGGCCATCACGTCGTCGGCCCAGTCCTTGAGGCCGCGCGTCGCGTCTATGAGAGCGTCGTCGGTATTCCCGTAACCGCGCAGGTCCGGCGCTATGCCGCGGAAGCCTACGGGCAGGGCTTCCATCGTGCCTCTCCAGAACTCCGACGACGAGGCGTTGCCGTGGATGAGCACGACGGGCACCCCGCCATCGTCACCGGAGAATAGCGCGTGCACCGAGATGCGTCTCGTCTTGATAGTCTTAGCTAGAACCTCTACTTTGCCTACCGTAGCCATGCTGTGCCTCCTTCAACTTACCGCCAACAAATCGGCAGCGTTTGTAAATTCCAGTCTATCGTTCCCTGCGCAGCACCGTGACGCAGTTCGTGACGGCGCTACCTCCGATGTTGAGCGTCACGCCTACCGTAGGCGCCTTGGCCGGGGCGGCGCCTATCGGCTCGCCCATCAGCTGCTTGTACAGGAGCTCGTGCATGTTGACGCGCTTGGATATGGCCAGGCGCTCGGAGGTGCCGCCTATGCCGGCTATGGCTCCGCGGCCGGCCTCGAGCATCATCTCGTAGACGCTCTGGATGTCTGAGACCTCCCCGGTTTCCTTGTTTTTCTTGACGAGGTTACCGAACTTCGTGTTGAACGCCCGACTATAGATACCTTCGACATGTCTCCATCCCCTCGCGTTCCTAAGCGATCTAAATGTAGCCTAGCTTCCTGGCTTGAGCCTTGAGGTCTTCCCTGAATTCCGGCGCGGCCACGGCGATGAGCGCGATTGTCCTCTCCCTGACGGTCCGGCCCCGCAGCCTGGCTACCCCGTGCTCGGTGACCACGTGGTCGACGAAGGCGCGGTGCAGCGTGACGGCGCTGCCTTCCGGCAGGGTCGGCACTATTGTGCTGACCGTCCCGCCCTTGGCGGTCGAGTAGCAGGCGATAATCGACTTGCCGAGGCCATCGAAACCTGCCACGGCTCCCTGGGCAGTGTCCGACTGGCCGCCCGTGCCCGAGTACTGGCTGGTGCCTATCGATTCGCTGGCCACCTGTCCCGTGAAATCGACCGTGAGGCAGGTGTTGATGGAAACCATGCGGGAATTCTGGGCGATGACCGCGGGGTCGTTGACCCAGCGGCCGCGCTGGAACTCGACGGCCACGTTGTCGTCGAGCCAGTCGTAGAGCCTTCGCGAACCCATCGCGAAGGTGGAAATGAATTTCCCCTTCTTCAGGGCCTTGCACCCGTTGGTGATGACTCCCAGCTCGTAGAGTTCCATCATCGAATCGACGAACATCTCGGTGTGGACGCCGAGGTCCTTCTTGTCCCGCAGCGCAAGGGCGGCCGCGTTGGGTATGCCGCCGATGCCGAGCTGTATCGTCGATCCGTCCTCGACGAGGTCGGCGATGTGCTCGCCTATCATGATGTCGGTGGCGGATGGCTGGGGCGCCGGCAGGCTGGGCACCTCCTGATCATGCTCGACGAACCACGTTACCTGGCTCACGTGCACGTGGGTGTCGCCGAAGGTGCGCGGCAGCCGCGGATTGACCTCGAGGATGACGAAGCGGGCCGCTTCCAGTATGTCCTTTTCGTAGGTGATGCCAAGCGACAGGCTGACGAAACCGTTCTTGTCCGGCGGCGTGCAGGTGCCTATGAAGACTTCGGGCGGTCTGGCGTTGAGCCTGTCGGTCGCGGCGCGGTGCAGCATGTTGGGCACGAAGGTCACCGTGCCCGTGCCCGCCTTGAGAGCCGACCGGGAGCCGGGAGCGTGGAACCAGCTGGCCAGCTCGAAGTGGCCCTTCATCTCGGGCTTCATGTAGAAGTCGTAGGCCTTGAGGGTGAGCACCGAGAAGACCCTGACGTCCCGGACGGCAGGAGCCAGGATGTGCAGCCTGTCCATGGTTCCCTGCGGCTCGCTGGCGCATTGGCCCACGACGACGTCGAAGCCTGACTGCACGCACTGGATGGCCTCGTCTATCGGGCGAAGCTTCGAACGGTATTCGTCATCCCACTTTGACATCGTAGTGCTCCTTGCTCTGTAAGGACAGAATCAGTACGTGAACAGGTTGGCGCCGACGGCGAACCCGGCTCCCGAGGCGCAGAAGACCACCGGGTCGCCGCGCCTTAAAAGGCCGTCCTTGACGGCATGGTGGAAGGCCATGGGCACGCAGCCAGAACCGGTGTAGCCGTAGCGTCCCATTACCTTGGGGGCGAGGTCCCGGGAGCGCCCGAGCGCGTCCATCACTTCGTCGATGATGCTGGCGTTTATCTGCGTCAGCACGAACCGGGCCACTTTTTCCAGCGGCACGCCGCCCTTGGCGCAGAGCTCGCGTATAATCGGGGGCCAGAGCCTGACGTTGCGGTCGCCGGGAAGGCGCTGCAGCAGTTCGAGGCCCCATGTTCCCGCTTCGAGGAGTTCCCTGGTGACCGGCTTGCGGGTTCCGCCCGCGTAGACGCCAACGTAGTCCCACTGGGTGCCGTCGGACACCAGCTTGCCCGTGATGTAGCCAGAGCGGTCATCGTCGCTGGTGCGCGACAAGACAACCGCACCGGCTCCGTCCGCGAATATCGACCAGCCGAAGGCGTCGCCGGGGCGGAGGTGGGCAGGCATGTTGTACACGCCGACGACGAGGGCCGTGCGCAGAGCCGGGTCGCCAGCCATCATGCGGGCGGCCACGTCGAAGCCGGTGACGAAACTGGCGCACGAAGCGCCGACGTCGAAGGCTCCAGTGTCGCGCTGGCCGCCCTGGAGCCGGCCCTGGACCAGTATCGCGGTGGCCGGGCTGACGTACTCGGGAGTGTCGGTACCGACGATGACCAGGTCGACGTCCATCGGGTCGACGCCCGCGTCGGCAAGCGCCGCGCGCGCGGCCTTCTCGGCGAAATCGGCCGTGCTCTCGTCGATGCCGCGCAGGCGGGCTATGTGCCGCGACCTGATGCCCGTTTTGGCCTCAAGCTTTGCGGCGTCGAATTCCACGACGGCGAGCCTTTGCAGTTCATCGTTGTCGATCGCGAGGCCCGGCGCGTAGACGCCGGTACCGATTATCTTGGCCTTTGCCATCTTGCCTCCCCGCATTGTACGCCTAGCGGCGCCCTGCCAGTCCGTGAACCAGATAATCTCCGACCCCTTCGACTATGGCCCGCGCGTTGTGCGGAGACCGGTCGAAGGCAACTTCCATGCCGTAGTAGTGTGAAATGCCAAGCATGAACTCGATGGCGCTGTCGACGTACGCAGGATCCGCCGCAACGGAAGCGGCATCGAGGCCGGCATCGCCTTTTTTCAGGTAGCCGCGCCTGAATGCCTCGTAGTACTCCTTGACCGTGGCCGGAGCCACGAACTCGCCTTCGCGCGCTATGTTGTAGCAATACGGGTCGAGCGACAGGTAGACTCCGAAGAGGAAAATTCCTTGCATTTCCTCCTCGAGCCGGTTGAGCCCGGGGCTGAGGTTTGCCGCAATGAAGCGCCGCACTTCGTGGCCGACTGTCGTGATCTGCTCCCTGAAGAAGCTTTCCTTGCTGTCGAAGTACTTGTAGAATGCCCCGACCGACAGGTTGGCGGCATCGGTGATCTCGTGGATGTTGACGGAGTGGTAGCCGCGCTCGCCGAAGAGGCGCTTGCCGGCGCTCAAGAGGCGTTCCCGGCTTGTCTCACCGAGGCTGATAGCCGGCGGCGTTATCGTGATGTCGAATACCCGCCCGGCATCCCAGCCCAGTTCCCTGAAAGCGCCGTATGCCACGATGTCGGTGAGCGCCGGTATGGAGACCCGCGCCCCCTGCAGCGCTGACCGGACGGCGGCGAAGCGTAGTCCGCCTATGGCCACGAGGTATTCCGGTATGCCGGCCGTCCTGCCCAGGACCTTTGACAAGACCCTGCGGTACATGTCGGTCAGGCGACGCTCGTACTCGAAATAGCGGTACTGGCCTTCCCTGAATACCGTCACGAGGTCGATGTGCTCCGCGGAAAACCGGACGACTATCCCGGCCATGCATGCCAGCCTGTCGTGCAGGGTGTCGCCTTCGGTTTTCTCGAGGGCGTCGGATATCTTCTGGATGACGTCTTCCAGGATATGGCGGACGAGCGCTTCCTTGTTTTCGAAATATCTATAGAAGACGCCGTTGGAAAGGCCCGCATCGCGGCATATTTCGGCTATCGAAACAGACGAGTACCAACGTGAAGCGAACAGGGTTACCGCGGTCTCGAGAATCCTGGCCTGCGTGCCGTTGTCGCGTTCACCCATGAAGTAGGCTCCATGCCGTAATAGAAAATGAGAACCGATTCACGGTTCTTGTCGTGTAGTATAGGAGCGTATTGATATAATGGCAAGGTAATTGTGGAAAACGCCATAAATTGCCAGTTCAGTGCACTATATTGCGTAAATTTGCTTGACGGATTAGAAAAGTTGATGCATTGATAATGAGAGATGATTCACCAAATCGAAGGAGAGACGATGCACGTCGGAATATGCGGCATTGGAGTCTATACCCCGCCCGGATACCTGACGGCCTCTGATCTCGCCGCGGCGACAGGAGTCCCTGCGGACGTCATCTCCGGAAAATTCGGCATCAAGCGCAAGCCGGTGGCCGGTCCCGACGATACGACAGCCGTGATGGGCATCAAGGCGTCCCGCGACGCGATGGCCGAAGCCGGCATTGTCGGCAAGGATCTCGACCTTGTCCTGTGGTGCGGCGCGCAGCACAAGGACTATCCGTGCTGGCTGGCCGGCCTCTATGTGGCCAACGAGCTCGGCGCGTCGAACGCGTGGAGCTTCGACATGGAGGCGATGTGCGGCTCGATGATGGCCGCCCTGGACGTGGCCAGGAGCATGATGCTGACGAGGACAGACCTGTCGACGGTGCTCCTCGTTTCCGGCTACCGCAACAACGACCTCATCGACCTTGACGAGCCGTCGACCCGCTTCATGATGGACATTGGCTCGGGCGGCTCCGCCCTGGTGCTGAGGAAGAACGCCGGCAGGAACGTCGTGCTGGGTTCCGCCTTCAGGGGCGACGGCTCGCTGAGCCTCGACTGCATCGTGCCGACGCTGGGCTCAAAAGCCTGGCCGCCGGCCGACGGCGACCTTGAGAAGGCGCACTTCATCGTACCCGACGAGGGGGCGTTCAAGGCTAGGCTCGGGGAAAAGACCCTCCCCAACTTCTACTGGGTCATAGACCGCGCGCTCGAGCTGTCGGGCGGACTCTCGCGCAAGGACATAGGCTATCTCGCGGTGCTCCACTTCAAGAAGAGCGCGCACGACGCGATACTCGCCGAACTCGGCATCGACGAAGGCAGGACGACGTACCTTGACGACTATGGCCACCTGGGCCAGAACGACCAGCTCCTGTCGATCAAGCTCGGCCTTGGGAGCGGGAAAATACACGACGGGGACAACCTGGTACTTGTCGGCGCGGGGCTCGGCTTCGTCTGGGCCGCGAGCGTAGTCCGGTGGGGACCCGTGAAATGAAAGTTACTTGCGGCGTGTGCCCGGATTGTGTCCGGGTTCCGCCTGAGTCAATAATCGGGCGCTTTGGCGTCCGTCATGTACAAGGAGGACGAATATGAAGAAAGCGTCAGCGATCCTCGCGATCGTCGCGCTGTCAGTCCCCGCCTTTGCCCAGTCGGGGAACATCAAGATCGGCGGCACCTGGCCGCTCGGCGACATCACCGGCAAGCAGGGCAGCATGGCCGCCCAGCAGGCCGTAGACGAGATCAACGCCGCCGGCGGCGTGCTCGGCAGGCAGCTCGAGCTTATCGTCATCGACGACGAGCTCAAGGCAGACAAGGGCGCCGCGGCGATAGAGAAGCTCGTCACAGTAGACAATGTCGACGTGCTGATGGGCGGCATGGCCTCCGGCGTCGCGCTGGGCCAGATTCCCGCGATGAAGAAATATGGCAAGGTCGTGATTTCGACCGGCGCCGCGTCGTACAAGGTCGAGGAAGCGCTCGGCGCCGACGCCAACTGGTACTTCCACCTCCATCCCTGGGACTACAACCAGGGCGCGTCCTACGCGCAGGGCTGGGACGAGATACAGAAGAAGTACTCGTCGGTGAAGATAAAGAAACTCTTCCTCGCGTACGAGGAAGGAGCCTTCGGCAAGTCGTCCTTCGACCAGACCAAGATTCTGTTCGGCGAAGGCGGCCGTTACATAGTAGACGGCGCTCCGTTCAAGAGCGCGGCCCAGGGCGGCGGCGACTACGGCTCGATGCTCGAAACTGCCAAGGAATTCAAGCCAGACCTCTTCATATGGGCCGGCTACGACGCCGACGCGCTGCCGATGCTCGAGCAGGCCAAGGCGATGAAGTTCAACCCCGGCATCTACCTCGGAGCGCCCCCCGGATGGCCGATCGGCTTCCAGAACTCCAAGCTGGCGAACAACGTGATGCTCTACGGCATGTGGGCCCCGACCATCAACGACATCAGCCCGGTCAGCAAGAAATTCTACGACGGCTTCGTGAAGAAGTACAAGGCCGAGCCGGCCACCTACTTTGCCCCGCTGTCGTACTCCGCCGTCTA
>CAZNXK010000133.1:0-9378 GCA_964576835.1 uncultured Treponemataceae bacterium
ATGAGTTCGCGATAAGCGAACCCATGTGCACCCCAGGCGGGCCCCCGCTCGTTCGTCTGTATAGCCTTTCTGTAGACAAATTGACCCTCCCCCGGCGTGGCGCGCGGGTTTTTTCATCGAGTCCTTGACGAGAACTCGCGTTTTGGGTATAAATGTGCCCGCACACGAGCCGCTGTAGCTCAGTTGGTAGAGCAGTGGACTGAAAATCCACGTGTCGTCAGTTCAATTCTGACCGGTGGCAGCACTGACGCCTTCCCGAATCGGGGAGGCGTCCTTTTTTATTCCCGGATACTTGCCGCTTAAGGCGTTCCCGTCTAGTATCCTCGGGCCGGCTGACGAGCCGAACAGGGGAGACGATCGAATGAAGGTATTGGTAATTGGAGGCGCGGGCTATATCGGTGGCCATGTGGCGCTGGAACTTCTGGAAGCTGGCCACGAAGTCGCCGTCTACGACAATCTGTCGAGCGGCAGGCGCGAGAATGTCTCCGCTCGCGGTCGCTTCATCGAGGGTGACATCCTGGATGCGGACAGTCTCGGAGCGGCGATGGCGGAGGGTTGGGACGGTGTCGTCCACCTCGCCGCCTTCAAGGCGGCAGGCGAGTCCATGACCGCCCCGGAGAAATACGCACGCAACAACATAAGCGGGACCATCAACATCCTGAACGCCATGTGTGCCGCGGGAATCAAGCGCATCGTATTCTCGAGCACGGCGGCCGTTTACGGCGAAACCGAATATCTTCCTGTCGACGAGAAGCACCCGACCAGGCCGGAAAACTTTTACGGTTTCACGAAGCTCGAGGTCGAGCGCCTCCTGTCGTGGTACGACAAGCTCAAGGGCTTGCGCTACACCGCCCTCCGTTACTTCAACGCGGCCGGCTACGACATCCACGGGCGCGTGAGCGGTCTCGAACGCGATCCCGCAAACCTCCTGCCGGTGATGATGGAAGTGGCGGCAGGCATGCGGCAGTATCTCACCATCTTCGGGGACGATTATCCGACCAAAGACGGCACCGGTGTACGCGACTACGTGCATGTAAGCGACCTGGCGAGAGCACATGTCGCCGCGCTCGAACGGATGGCCAGGCTCGACGAGAGCCTCGTAGTCAATCTGGGTTCCGACGCGGGGCTTTCGGTTCTGGAGATAGTGGAGGCTGCGAGACGGATCACCGGCATGGCTATACCTGCCAAGATAGAAGGCAGGCGTGACGGGGACCCCGCAAGGCTGGTCGCCAGTTCCGCGCTCGCCGCGGAGAAACTCGGATGGAAGGCCATCCATTCCGACGTCGATACCCTCGTCAGCTCGAGCTGGAACGTCTATAAACGCTGAACACCGACTGCAAGGAATAAAAGGAGAACATTGATGAGCGAATTGGAGAAGGCTATCGCATTCATTGGCGGATCGGAGGCCGGCGTCATTGAACTGGAGAAGATCCTGACGGCCATACCGGCGCTGGCCCCCGAGTCAGGCGGCGACGGCGAGTGGAAGAAGGCCGAGGCTCTCGAGGCCTGGCTCCGCAAGCACGGCATAGTCGCGATTGAACGGCATGACGCACCCGACGACAGAGTCAGCGCCAGGATGAGGCCGAACATCGTCGCCACGATCAAGGGCCGCAAGCCAGGCAAGCGCCTGTGGGTGATGGCCCATACCGACGTGGTGCCCGAGGGCGACCGCTCGCTGTGGGAAACCGAACCGTTCGAGGCCGTGGTCAAGGACGGCAAGATATTCGGCCGCGGCGTTGAGGACAACCAGCAGGGTCTCGTCTCCAGCGTGTTCGCGGCTCTCTCCCTCGTGAAGAACGGCATCGTTCCGGATCACGACGTAAAGCTGCTTTTCGTCGCCGACGAGGAATTCGGCTCCGTCTACGGCATCCAGTGGCTGCTGGCCAACCGCACTCTGTTCGCTCCGGACGACCTGATAGTCGTTCCAGACTCCGGTTCGCACGACGGATCGGAGATAGAGGTCGCCGAGAAGAACATATGCTGGCTCAAGCTGATAGCCAAGGGCAAGCAGTGCCACGCTTCGAGGCCAGACGACGGCGCCAATGCCTTCCTTGCCAACTGCGATCTGGCCCTGCGCATCAACGCGCTGGAGCGCGAGGTGTTCACCGCCCGCGACGGCATTTTCGTGCCGGACCGCACGACACTGACGCCGACCAAGAAGGACGCCAACGTACCCAACATCAACACGGTGCCGGCCGATGACGCGTTCTATGTCGACATGCGCATCCTGCCGCGCTACTCGGTCGATTCCGTCCTCGTCGAGGTAGGGAAGGCGATGCGCGAGGTGGAGCTCAAATACGGCGTAAAAATGAGCTACGAGGAAGTCCAGCGCAACGACAGTCCGCCGACGGCGGTCGACGCGCCTGTGGTGCTCCTTCTCAAGAAAGCGATAGAGGCCACCTACGGCATCGCCGGACGAGCCATCGGCGTCGGAGGCGGGACGGTCGGCGCATACCTGCGCAAGGCAGGCTTTCCCTGCGTGGTCTGGAGCCGCCAGGACGAGACGATGCACGCCCCCAACGAATACGCCAGGATAGGGAACCTGATAGGCGACGCCAAGGTCTTTGCCCGCCTGATGCTCGCCGAACGCTGACCCGGCAGCTCCTAGCCCGGATATCTCACAGCAGAATCGGGCTTAGCCCAAGAAGTGAACGAAGTCGAGGCGCGGAGCATACTTAAGGTATGTGAGCACCGAGACGAGGAACGACGCAGGGATCAGCCCGATTATGCGGGCCTTGCCGCATTTTACTACAACACAATGACTTACTATAAATTTACGGCAAGGTGTGAGATATCCGGGCTAGGGAAAGTCGATGACGAACACGACCTTGCCCTGCCTGGCGAGGTCGCGGTTCTCGGGAGAACCCAGAATCCTGAGGGCGTCGTCGGCGCTTATGACGGGATCGGTGCGGCGCGAGCCGAATATTTCCGTGGCGATTATGCGGAGCGGGTTGCCGCCGGTCCGCGCTTCGACGAAGGGGTCGTCGAGGCTGGCCGCGTAGGCGACGGTGCCCCAGGCCCGGAGAGCGGCCGGGTCCATCAGGTTACGCTCGAGTATGGAATTCATGGCGCTGTCGTACAGCCGCGGAAAGATGCAGGGACGCAGGCTGCCGGTACGGTGCTCGCCGCGGACTGGATAATCGCCCTGTACGTACACGATTATGCCTGAATACGTACGCGTCGGGGCGTACCGTTCGGGGACAGGCAGGTCTATGGGAACGCTGTGGCGCACATACAGCGCAGCCAGGTCGGCTAGCCGCCATTCATAGGCGATCACGAGCCTGCCCATGTCGCGGCTGAGCGACGAGCCGGTCTTTCTCCCGGCCTTGAGGAAGTCCTCGAACAGGGATGGATCGAGGGTGCCGTCCTCGATGCTGTCTCCCACCGATCTATAGGAATCGAGCCCGACCGCAAGGATCGCGTCCTTGACCAGATCGGGTACCGCCAGGCCGAGCTGCCATTCCGCCTCGGAACGGCCTGAGGGCAGACGTATTCCCGCCGCTCCGAGATCGAGTTCGACATCCGCCCTGAGCAGGCCGGCAGTCCATTCGATCTTCACCTCGGAGCTGTACGGCGATGCGCCAAGCGGCAGAGGAACAAGGACAAGCGTCGCTATGGCCGCCATGAGGGAGAGGGCCCTGCGTTCGGTGGTATTCATTACTCCAATATCGGCACGAGAAGCGAAAGACCTTCGTGCAAGACGCTCGCCAGGCTCATGCTGTTTTTCGAGGCCAGGATTTCCGGCTGGACGCCGTAGCGGAGCGATATTCCCCACAGCGTATCGCCCTTGGCGACGATGTAGCGGCCCGAGAACGAGAGGCTGTCACCTGGCCTGGCTTCGGCGACATACGGCTTCTTGTCCTTGAAGGCGGGGATGACGATGCTTGCTCCTATGCGGATGCTGTTGGCGTCGAGCCCCGGATTCATCCTGGCTATCATGGCGACGGATACCTCATAGTGCTTGGCGAGCGCGGAGACGGTATCGCCGGAACGCACCTGGTGTAGGTAGACGTTCATGAGCACGTCCCTGGAGGCCATCGTCTTTTCCACCTCGGCTTTATAAATTGCCGGTACCTTGACCGAATACCGGCCTTCGGGCGGGGTGACGCCGTAACGCAGTTCCTGGTTGCCCGCCCTCATGATCTCCGGGGGCACGCCGGACAGGGACGCCAGCATCGTCAAGTCCACCGGCCTGTCCAGCGGAACGCGTGCCCACTCGATTGACGGTGTCCACGACGGGGCGAGCCCGTTCCGGCCGCCGTGCATCGCCACCGACACGACCGCGAGGAACTTCGGGATGTACGATACGGTCTCTTTCGGCAGGAAGCCGCGCTCGCGCAGCAGCCAGTAGTCATGGCTTCCGCCTGCCTTGACGGCCTTTTCCATGGCTCCGGCGCCGCAGTTGTAGGCGGCTATGGCAAGCAGCCAGTCGCCGAATCGTTCGTAATTATAGCTGAGCTTGCGGAGGGCGGCGTCTGTCGATTTCATGAAGTCGCGCCGCTCGTCTATCCAGTCGTCCATCCTCATGTCGTAGCCGCCGATGCTGTTCCTCATGAACTGCCAGAGCCCCGACGCGCCCGAGCGGCTGACCGCTTTGGCCGAGTATTCCGACTCTATGAACGGCAGGAAAAAAAGCTCGTCGGGTACGCCGTAGTAGCGTATGCGCTCCTGGATGTACGACGCGTAGGGCCGCGACCGTTCGTAGACCGTCTCGAGCCATTGCCGCCCGCCAGGACTCAGGTAGGCGGCGCGGAATCGCTCGAACTGCGGCTCTCCAGCGGGCATGACCAGATTCAGGAGCTCGGGACCCGCATGATGGCTGTAGTCCGGCGTGTCGGACCTGATAGAGCGAAGCGGCCGGGATGGCGCCGGCTCCCGGGTTTCCGCAACAGCGCCGCCCACAGAACCCAGTGTCATCGCGAATGCAAGCGTTGCGGCGATGGCGCGTTCCGTCACTGCATCTTCTCCCCGAAATAGATGCCTGCCCATTCCCAGCGCCCGTGCACCTCGGGGTCGGCGGGGAAGTTGATCTTCCTGAAATACAGGTACCAGACGGAGATGCGCTCGGTCCAGCCCCAGGTCTTGAGGAAGGCCTCGCGGGAATTCGAGCTGGCGTCCAGGGCCGAGGCGCGCTGTATCCGGGTGCCCGCGGTGAAGGCGCTGAAATCGAAGAGCACCTGGCTGTTGCCGTCATCCTTTGACTGGTACCAGTCCATGGCGAAGAATCCTACCTTGGCGCGAATCCTGGACAGAGACCGAGCGTTTCCCGTCGCCATAGCCTCGGAAACGGCATCGATGAGTTCGTCGAGGGTTTCATAGGTCCAGTCCTTGCGTATCGTGGCCAGGTCAATGAACTGCTGCGCATACTGTATCGCGTCGGGAAAATCGGAAATCCTGGCGGAAAAGGCAGGGAGGAATTGCCGGTACGCATCGAGGGCGGCATCCCAGTCGCCAAGCGATTCGTAGTCGTTGCCAAGCCTGAAGAGTTCGTTCCCCATATCAACCTTATCGGGGAAACGGGATATCAACTCGCGCCTGAATTCAATGCGCTTGGCCGGATCGGCCGTCAGGACGATGAGCTTGCGCAGGCACGCCAGGTGGATGGATTCGCCGTTGACTGTCAGGTCGGGGTAATTCTTGATGATGCGGTCGTAATAGAGGGCAGCGACCTCGTCAGCGCCTTGCATGGAATATGCCCAGGCGATGCTCAGGATGTGCCTTGCGTTGTAGGGGTCGGCCTGATCCTTCGCGACCACCTCCGAGAGGAAGGCGACCAGCCTCGGGTAGTCCTCGGCGTTCGATAGCGACGTAGCAGTCTTCTGTATCACCGCGTATCGCTCGTCGGCAACCAGCTTGCCCGAGTCGAGGAGCCCGAACAGGTCCTCTAGCTGCTCTGTATCGGCGCCAGGGGCCTTGATCAGGTAGTCCCTGGGTGACGAGCATCCGAGAATCGGCAAGCACAGCACGATCGGCAAGACGATCCTCGTTACACGCATCATGCCGGACTATAGCACGCTCGCTTTGCCGTTGGCAAGGAATCCCATTTGTCGATACACTATACCATAGGGGGATTCGATGGATCGGCGCAGCACCACGGTTTTTCACCTGCTTTTCTCTCTGGCCATTGTGTCCGTGATACTTGGCGTAGGATTGCTGGTCATTACGACCGGGCATGTGCGCGCCTCGCTCGCCCTGTGGCCGCTTGCCCTCATGATCCTCGGTGTCCTGTATTCGTATTATGCCATCATTTCGCGCTGGAAGGCCAAGACCGTCTTCCTGGGGCTCTTTGTCTTCTGTGCCGCGCTGATTCGGTTCATCGCGGCCGTATCATCCATCAGCGTGGCCGATTATTGGCCGTTGTATGCCATAGCCTTCGGGATATGCATCATCCCCTCGGCCAGGATCAAGCATCGCCGGGTCAGCCCCAAATCAATTGTATTGTCGTCCTCTTTCATCCTTCTGGGCATCTTTTTTTCCATTTTTTCGTTCGGGTTCAGCTCGATGCGCTTTGCGACCTTCATATCGCGATGGTGGCCCGCCCTGTTCATAGCCGCCGGCTTGCTTCTCCTGATCGTGTGGAGTTTTCAGCGCATGCTCCTTGGGGCTTCGCCGGACGAACGGAGCAACCAGCCAGGCGGCCAGCCATGAAGAGAGGGGCCGCGGCCAGAGTCTCCGCGGTCATCGCCTGGATAGCCGCTCTCTCCGCTATCGCGCCGCTTTCATCGTGCGTCGGCACACCTCCTTCCAGGACGGGTACATCGCTTTCTTCCGGAGGCGAACCTGCCGCGGTCCAGGCTGAACGGGCCGGCATCGAAGCGCTCATCATCCTCGGCAGCCCCTCGTCGCTCGAGCGCGCGGTGGAGCTTTCGGGCGAGGCGACGCACCTGTCGGCCTCGGACGCCAAGACCTACGGATGGTTGGCCTACGAAATGGCAAGGCTCGTCTATCCGGAACTCGCGGGAGACCTGCCCCCGAGTTCCGTCGCGCCTCCCGATTCGCCGCTTGTCAGGTCGTTCATCGATGCCCGCAACGGCAAGCCATCCGTCCCCGGACCCGACTCCGGTCCCTTGCTGGAGCTTTTCCCGGCGCTTTCGATATTCAGGCTGAAAACCGCCGCGGCAACGGGTGCCACGCTGTCCTCCGTGGAACGATTCAACCGCTTCGGCATGGCCTCCGCAGCCGCCGATGTGGCACGGGGCATTGCCCTCGAGCGGTCGGGAGACATGGTGGCCGCGCTCACAGCCTACGGACGCGCCGAGGCGGCCGCGGCGGACTGCTACCCCGCGACTCTGGGCAAGGCGCGCATGCTCATCGAGCTGGGGCGCGGTGTGGAAGCGCTCGCGGCGATCGCCGTCCTGGAAGGGCCGTTGGCCGATTCCTCCGCGGGCCGGAGGATACGCGCGCAGGCCCTCTACGCCGCGGGAAGGTGGGCGGAAGCCCTGCCCCTTATCACCATGGTTCTCCTCGACGATCCGCTGGATTCCCGTTTTGCCCTGATGCGTGCCCACCTCCTCGTGGAACGAGGCGAATACCGCCAGGCCGCGCCTCTTCTCGATGCGTACGCCAGCATCAATCCGACCGACCGCCTCTACATTCTCCTGCGAGCCCGCACCGCGATGGACAGCGCGAAGGACCGCAGCGCAGCGGCGGCTGCGCTCCGTGTCGGACTCGAACGGTATCCCGATGACGCCGAGATGACGCTCTACGCGGCCGAGGTTTTCTGGGGTGGAAACGCCGACGAGAAGGCCGAGGCTGTAGCGTTCGCACGCAAGGCGCTTGCCGCGGACCCTTCGTCGATAAGGGCGCTCAGGGTGATCCTGGCGGCCGACCTGGCAAACGGCGATTTTGGCTCTGCCGCAGCCATGGCCGACTCGATCCAGGCGACAGGAAAGCCTTTCGCCGACTTCGAGTCGTTGTACAAGGCCTACCGGGGCGCAGGGAGGCTCTCCGACGCCTCCAGGCTGGCGCAAGCCTGGCGTACCGTAGACCCCGCTTCCGAGCCTGCCGCCCTGGCCTGGGCAACGTCGCTTGTAGAGCGAGGGGAGAAAACCGCGGCTTCGGACCTGGTAGCCAGGCTCCTGTCCGGCAAGGGTTCGCCCGCGTACAGGTCAATGCTGTACTGGCTCCAGTCCCGGCTCCAGACCGGCGAGGAAGCCATCCTCTCGTCGCTCCGCACGGCGCTCGTCGAGAACGGCATGAATGTCGAGGCGCTGGCCGCGATGTCCGACATCTATGTCAGGAAGGCGGATTACCAGCGAGCACGCTTCTACCTGAAGCAGGCCATCTCCCTGGCCCCCGACCGTGCCGACATCGTCGAGCGCCGCAACGTCCTGGCCCAGCTCGGCGTGGCCATACCCTGATCCTCCAGCCTGCCGTTCCGTGCCGCGACCTGCGTGCAATCCTTGAATCGCTGTACGAGCGTTACAACGATCCCCGATGGCTCGAGCCCGATCCGCTTCTGGTCGTCAGGCGTTACGAAGACCCGGCTGACCTGGAGGTCGCGGGCATCGTGGCAGCCGCCCTTGCCCTGGGCAACGCGACCTCGATCATGGGCGCCGCAAGTACGGTGCTCGGTCCCTTTGGAAGGCATCCGGCGGAAGCCCTGGCTTCGATGGACGACCGGGATGTAGCGAACGCCGTTGCCGGTTTCCGCTACCGTTTCTTCGACGAGGTAGACCTCGCCGCCTTCCTCTGCGCGGTGCGCTCGGTCCGCGGCGCTTGCGGCAACCTGGAACAGGCCTTCCTGAACGGTGACGATCCGGCCGAGCCCGACTACGTACAGGCCGCGTCCCGGTTCGTTCGTTTGCTCGTCGCGGCCGGGGGCAGAACCAGGGACGGAGCCGGGGACAGAGCCGAAGGTTCCTCGAGCGCCGGTCGATCCCCTCCCTGGCGGTCTAACCTCTTCCCCGATCCGGCCCGCGGTTCAGCGGCCAAACGCGTTTTCCTGTACCTTCGCTGGATGGTGAGGAAGGATGCCGTCGACCCCGGCCCATGGCGGAACGCCGACCCGGCGCGCCTTCTGATACCGCTGGATACCCACATGGCCGCCGCGTGCAGGCGGCTCGGCTTGATCACGAGGCTGAGCACCGACCTCAAGGCGGCCCGCGAGGCCGGCGCGGCTTTCCGGACCATACGGCCCGACGACCCGGTCCGCTACGACTTCTGCATGACCCGGCCCGGAATCCGCCCGGACCTCGACCCCGACGACTGCTTTGACCCCTTTCGTTGACACGCGTTCCGCCAGCGTGCTATCATAAACGCGTACGGAAACGTGCAGCGGGCAATAGCGCAGTTGGTTAGCGCGCCATGACATCGATACTAGATTTTTTGGTCGGGCAATAGCGCAGTTGGTTAGCGTACTAGTCTGGGGGACTAGGG
>CAZNXK010000134.1:0-9368 GCA_964576835.1 uncultured Treponemataceae bacterium
ATCGCTAGACGGTTCGACCTGGCAGAACCTGTCCGCCACTACCGACATAGCCGCTGTCAACACGACGGTTGTCATTTCCGACAGCCTGCTCGGCGTGGAAGCCCTGACTGGTTTCGGCGACGACGACACGGTTCAATTCAGGGCGATCATCTTCGACGCGGCGGGAAACTCAAGGACGGGAGCCCCGAGCGCGACGACCTTGACGGTGGACACCACCCCTCCAGCGCAAATTAAAACTTCACCCGCTGCAAGCGCCGACCTTGGTACTCTTGGAGGCACTATCGATCTCAGTTGGTCAAATCCAACGTTGGATGATCGCATAGGAATCCTGATAACATGGGAGAAAGCAGCTGTAATAACCGGATCAATCTTGCTTGGAGAAGAAGAAAGCTATACCACCCCAGTACTGACCAATGCAGTGGAATACACCTTCACACTCAAGACTGTCGACGATGCCGGCAATCAATCCACCCCAGTGACAAAAACCGCGACTCCTGCGGCAAGCACATTGCTGGTCACCTCAAGTTCGGTCGAATCCGCGTTAGGCCCAATACTCACCTTTGCCACCACCTTCACGGGTGGGACCCTTACCAAAATTTATTATTGGGAAGGTAATACAACAAAGCCTGTTGGTGCATCTTCCTCAACCGATATTGATGGCTCGGTCGACCTTTCATTGCTTTTAGGAGGGAACAAGACCTTCGGCTTCTGCCTGGCGGGAACAATAGGGGCAACAACCTACGAGAGCATATCGTATGTGTTCACCTGGAATGATACCGCCTACGATACACCATCAGCACCGATTTCCCGTTCCCTCCTCTCCCCCGCCGTAGGTTACACTGTGACTGCCTCATCATCGGCAGTGGCAACCCAGTCCTATTCTTCTTCGACGGCTGTTCGACGAAGCTCGTCAACCATCACCCCGATGGCGGTCTCCCCCCTCACCGCTCCCGCCTCCTGGCTGACCCCGAGCATTGGCAGCCCGGGCGCAAAATCGCTCGCGTCGACCGCCTCTTCACGCGCCGCCGCCTCGACCAGGACTGAAAAGCCCCAGGCCAAGTCGCCTGTGATGACGGGAAGGACCGCGGCAACCCCGAAGGTACCCGCCAAGGCGACCGCAATGCCGAAGGATGAAGCGTCATCGGCCAAGTCCACCGGCCGCGACAGGCAGCTGGCCAAAAAGGAGTCGACATCAGGTATTTCCGACATTGCCGCCCTCAGGCTGGCCGCCTCGTATACGCCGGTCACATCGTCCGCTTCAGGCGGCCCGGGAGCCCCGAAGGCCCCTACCGCCCCGGACAGGGCGAGCGACAGGTCGCCGTTGGCATTGACGGCGACGGCCAGGACCGACGGAAAACGGCGAAACGACGAGGATGACGACGAGTGATGAATAATCGTTTCGATGACGCGGTCATCGATGGTTCTATGGCGCGAAGCGCGCTATAGTCATATAGGTTGAAATGATAGTGTACGGTGCCCCCGAGCGGGGCTTCCGTGAAAGGTTGAAGCCGTGAAAACCAAACGTTGTGTCGCTTTTTCCGTAGCCTTGCTGGCCTTCGCCGCGAGCGCCGTGGCCGCTCCGGTGACCGTCTCCTTCGTGGACGGCTCGGCCCAGGTCCAGTCAGGTTCCGTCTGGAAGGCCCTCGACTTCGACATGAAGTTCGACTCGTCGCTTTCGGTCAAGCTGGCCGCCGGGGCCGTCCTGGAGATCAAGGCTCAGAACGGTTCGGTGGTGACCATAGCGGCGCCGGGAACCTATGTCGTCGAGGCGCTCTTCAAGCCAAAGGCCGAGCAAGGCGCCATCGCGACAGTCGCGGGCAAGCTGGAGAAACTAGCCAAGGGCGGCCAGGTCGGCACCACCGTGGCAGGCGTCCGCGGCTCGGAGGCGGTCAACGCCAAGGGCATGATGTGGGCCGGCGGCACGGTAGAAGCAGAGGAAGCCTACAGCTCCGCCGAGGAAGCGTCCAAGACAGGCGACCATGCCGGCGCGTGGAAGCTGTTCATGGAGGCTCTGACGCTCTACATCGACGCGTCCGATTCCACCGGCGCGGCCAGGGCGGCCTACAGCGCCTCTCTCGCGGCTCTCGCCAGCGGGTCAGGCGCCAAGGCGCTCTCGTCGCTTCGTTCGGCTTCGCCCGAGGCCGCCGGAGCCCTCCGCGGCTCATACGCTCTGGCCCTGGCGACGCTCTCTGCCCGTTACGGCGCTACCGCCGACGCGAAAAAGCTCCTCGAGGAGGCGATTCCCGCCGGCTGGTTCGACGACCCGGTAACCCTCGACGACGCCAGGAGCCTGCTCGCCGGGCTCTAGTCCCCGGGTTCTTGCCGGCATCATCCGGCCGACCGCTTGTTTTACAGCGGCCGGCCGGTCTATTTTAAAACGTGTTGATCGACGCCCACTTCCATGCCGACGATCTCGCCTCCCTCGACCCCGGGTTTGCGCTCGCCTACCGCGAAGCCGGCGTCCTTGGCCTGGCCTCCGTCCACGACAGCGCGGGACTGGAGGGGACGACGCGGATCATGTCCGGCGCAGGCCGGTACCTTGTCTCGTTCGGCCTGCACCCGCAACTGCCTGTCATGGACGAGGCCGACGGGCTGGCCGGACTGGCAGCCACCCGAGCCATTGCCGCCATAGGCGAATGCGGTTTCGATTTCTATAGCGATACTCCGGTCTGCGTTCGCAGTTCCGAAAATGAGCGGATGCAGCGGGCGGTCTTCGAGTTTCAGCTGGAGCTCGCGCTTCGGCACGACCTGCCGCTCGTGCTGCACCTGCGCCGCGCGGACGACCTTCTATTCGAGTACTCGAAAAGGCTTTCCCGGCTGCCCGCGCTCATCCTCCATTCGTGGCCGGGGCCGGCCAACGAGGCTCTCGACTTCCTTGCCAGGTGCCCGCGTGCGCTGTTCTCCTTCGGCCTGTCAGTGGTCAATGGCAGCAACAAGGCGCGCTCCAGCGCGGTGGCGCTGCCTTCGTCTTCCATCCTTACCGAAACAGACGCGCCCTACCAGCCGCCCCGCGGGCCGGCCCCGCCTGGAGCAAAGGGCTTCAGGCGTCCGCTCCTGCGCGCGTATTCCACGACGGTGGACCTGCCGCTCGTAGTCGCCGGACTGGCGACACTGCGGGGACAGAGCCCGGAATCGATCAAAATTGCTGTCGAACAGAACTTCAGGGAGGCCTTCGCCGATGCCCTTCGATGAACGAACCAGGATACTGCTTGGAGACGCCGGGGCCGAACTGCTCGCCGCTTCCCGCGTCTGCGTTTTCGGCCTCGGCGGCGTGGGGGCGACCGCCGCGATGGACCTGGTGCGCGCCGGCGTCGGGTCGCTCGTCGTCGTCGATTTCGATACCGTCAACGAGTCCAACCTCAACCGGCTGTATTTCGGCTACTCCGACGGGATCGGTAGGGCCAAGGTCGACGTGTTCGCCGAATACGCGCTGCGCGTCAATCCGCGGGTGCATATCGACGCGACAGGCGCTATCCTGCGCGGCGCGACCGTCGCGTCCTGTGTACCTGAGGGTTGCGGCTTTTACCTCGACTGCATCGACACGCTCAACCCCAAGACCAACCTGATGGCCGCGCTTGCCAGGGCCGGCTTGAGCTTCGCCTCGAGCATGGGCACGGCGGGAAGGACGGCCCCGGAACGCCTCCGCGTTGGGTCGCTGTGGGAGACCCACGATTGCCCGCTGTCAGCTCTTGTCCGCAAGCGCCTGCGCCGCTTCGGCTTCGGCCCGGACGCGAAGGACGAATTCCTCTGCGTCTGGTCGGACGAGCCGCCGGTCCCGCCAGCCATGCCGGCGGACGGGTCGATCCCGGGCGAAACCGTAGACGGCGAACGCGTCCGCGCGGTGCAAGGCTCTGGCCCCTTCGTCCCCCAGTCCGCCGGGCACATCATGGCGAGCCTGGCGGTAAGGAGCCTGCTCGGGCGCTGATTACGGAGCTCAGCGGATTCCGGCGATGAACCCGAGGAGCAGCCGCTTGAACTCAGCCGGCGCTTCGACGATCGCAGAGTGGCCAACGTCCTCGAGTATCTCGAGCCTGGAATTCCCGTACGCGGCGGCCGTTTCCCTTGCCATCGCCTCGGTGATGATGATGTCTTTCCTGCCCCAGAGCACGAGTACCGGCCCCGTGAATGCTCCCGCCCGGCCGACATAGTCGAATCGTTCGAGCGCGCGGGCGTTGCCGGAAAAGGCGTGGCCGGCCATCCTCATCGCGTCGTCGGTCAGCTCGTCCAGCAGCTTCTCGTCCTTCATCGCCGGCGTCACCGAGGCAAGCGCCTTGCGCATCAATGCGCGGTCGGTACGGTACATCTCGATGTAGGAGTAATGCGCCTCGGGGGTCTTGCGCCCGTCGGGAGCGGCGCAGTCGACGAGGACGATGGCCCTGGCCAAGTTCGGGTTGCGGGCCGCCATCGCCATGACCACCGCGCCGCCCAGGCTGTGCCCGACGACGACCGGCCGCTCCAGCCCCAGAGCCGCGACAAAGGCCGCCAGGTGGTCGGCGTACACGTCGATGTCGGCCACCTCGAGCGGCTCCGAGCGGCCGAAGTTCGGCAGGTCGAGGGCGATGGTCCTGAAGCCGGGAAGGTCCATGACTCGGCTCCACCACAGGTGGGATCCCGTGTTGCCGTGCACGAGGACGACGGGAACCCCCTCGCCGCGCTCCACGTAGAACAGCCTCCTGCCATCCGCCACAACAAAATTTCCAGCCATCGGGATCTCCTTTTGCGCAGGCTCGTCGGCGTCCTTCCAGGCGGCGCAACCCGAGAGGCCGATGCAGGCCAAAGCCGCGACGACGAGCATCGCGGACGCCGGCCGGAACCTCATGGAGAAACCCCGCGCTGCAAATCCAGGAATCCGAGGAGCGAATCGGCCACCGCGTCCGGCCGCTCCACCACCACGGCGTGGCCGGCGCCAGGGATCTCGTGGTACTTGGCCCCCGGCACCCCGCGCTCGATGATGCGCGCGTACGACGGTCCCTTGAGGATGTCGCCGCCCGCGACCATGGCGAGGCAGGGGCAGGCAATCCTCCCGAGGTCCTTCGTCAGGTCGATGGCAAGGAACGAGTCGCACAGGAGCGCGAAGGCCTCGAACCAGCTCCGCGGCAACGAGGCTATGGCGTCCTCCCGCCTGGCCAGGGCCTCGCGGTTGGCGACCAGATATCCGGCCGAGTAGTTCCAGGGCAGTATGGTCCGGTAGAACACCCTCGGGTCCGACAACGCGGCGGCCTTCCACGACTCGACGGCGGCCCCGAGCACCGCATCGTACTCCGTGACGCCGTCTATCGAGACGACGCTCAGTGTCGCCTCCGGATAGTCGCGGGCGAAGGTCAGGGCGACCTCGGCACCGTAGGACGTGCCAACGACGTGCGCCGCCCCGAAGCCGAGCCGCGCAAGTAGCCCGGACAGGTCGCGCGCGTGCAGCTCCAGCGAGTACGGGCCGTCGGGCCTGTCGGACAGCAACTGGCCGCGCAGGTCGTGCGCCAGCACCCGGTAGCCCGCCGCGACAAGGTGGTCGGAGACAGGCTTCCAGTGGGATATCGACATGGCTATGCCGTTGAGCAGCACCACCGTCTCCGGTCCCGTACCGCTCACCTGATATTCAATGCCGACTCCATCGATCGACGCGCGCGGCATGGCCCTATATTCCCAGGTAGGCCGAGATGACGTGCGGGTTGCCCGCGAGCCCCGCGGCCGTGTCCTCGAGCACCACCGCGCCGTTTTCTATCACGTAGCCGCGGTCTATCGCCTTGAGGCTCTCGCGCACGTTCTGCTCGGTGACCAGGATCGCGATGTCCTTCTTGAGGATGGACAGGCGGTCGAATACCTCGGCGACTATCGACGGCTGAAGACCGAGCGACGGCTCGTCGAGTATCAGGAGCGCCGGGTTGGCCATGAGCGCCCGTCCTATGGCGACCATACGCTGTTGCCCGCCCGACATCGTGCCGACGAACTGCCTGTAGCGTTCCTTGAGTATCGGGAAAAGGGCCAGCACGATCTCGAGCTGTTGCGCCATGATGGCCTTGCCGCGCGGGACGTAGGCCGCTCCAAGCTCAAGGTTGTCCGCTACGCTCATCCCGGGGAAGAGCTCGCGCTCCTGAGGCACAAGGGCGATGCCCGCGCGCGCCACCAGGTGGGTCGGCTTGCCGCCTATCTGCTCGCCTTCGAACTCGATCGTTCCGGCCCAGGGTTTCACTATGCCCATGACGGCGTTTATGATGGTCGTCTTGCCGGCTCCGTTAGGGCCGAAGAGGCCGACGGATTCCTTGCCCACCGACAGATCGATGCCGCGGAGCACCTGGAGCCGGCCATAGCCCGTCTCGAGTTTCTGTATGTCGAGTATCATGCGGCTCCTCCGAGGTAGGCTTCCACGACGCGGGGATTCTTTGACACCGTCTCGTACGGGCCTTCGGCTATCAGCTCGCCGGCCTCGAGTACGATGACGCGCTGGGTCAGCTCGCGTATGACGCCCATCACGTGCTCTACGACGCCGACCGCCATCTTCCGCTCCGTCGCGATGCGCTGGACGGTGGCGATCATGCTCTTGGTCTCGTCGCTGTTGAGGCCAGCCATCACCTCGTCGAGGAACAGCACCTCGGGTTCGTTGGCCAGGGCGCGCGCTATTTCCATTTTCTTTATCTCGAGTATCGACAGTTGCGTCGTGTCGCGCTCGAGCCTGTCAAGCTCCAGTTCCGCGCAAATTGCCTGGGCCGACTTTCGGGCTTCCCTGAGGCTCTTGTCCTTGCTGAACACCGCGCCGACCATCACGTTTTCGATGACCTTGAGGTTCTCCAGCGGGTGTATCAGCTGGTAGGTGCGGGCTATGCCCATGCGGCTCCGCAGATGGGCGGGGGCGTACGTGATGTCCTTGCCCTTGAACACGACCGATCCCGAGGTCGGCATGAGGATGCCCGACACCAGGTGGATGAACGTGGTCTTGCCCGCGCCGTTCGGTCCGATGATGCCCAGGATCTCGCCTTCCTCCATCGCGAAGGAGACGTTGTTGACGGCAACGAGGCCCGAGAAGGCCTTGGTCAGACCCGTGGTGACAAGTTTACTCATGGCTCGCTCCGGCCTTCCGGCCATGCCTGTCGGATCCTCTTGCGACTCTGCGCATCATGCCGACTATTCCCTGGGGCATGAACAGGATGACGAGTACAATGATGACCCCGTACACGATCAGGTGGCCGTAGGGCATCCGCAGCTTGAGCCACTCGGAAGCCACTCCCAGAAGGACCGCGCCAGCCATCGGACCCACCGTGCTGTGGATGCCTCCCAAGAGGGCCATCGCCAGAGGCAGCAACGTGAAGTTGGCGTCAAAGGCCGTCTCGGGCGTGGTGAAGCCGTAGGACTGCACCTGGATCGCCCCCATCATGCCCTGCATTGTCGATGTGACGACGAAGGCTATGAGCAGGTACTTGAAGGTGTTCACGCCGCTCGAGCGTGCGCTCGTCTCGTCGTTCCTGATGGCCGTCAGCGCCAGGTGCATCTTGCTCTTCTCGAAGAACCATGAGGCCCCGATGGTGATGAACAGCCCGCCGAGGCAGAGCCAGTACAGCGCCGTCGAGTCGCCGCTGAAGATCACCGCCTGGAGGACGACGCCTTCGGGGCCGCCGGAGAAGTCGTGCAGGTTGTGGATGACGATGCGGA
This sequence comes from uncultured Treponemataceae bacterium, assembly GCA_964576835.1. GTDB lineage: Bacteria > Spirochaetota > Spirochaetia > Treponematales > UBA12059 > SZUA-370. The sequence continues at coordinate 7,642 of CAZNXK010000134.1, forward strand.
ATATTTCCATCAACGCCAGCGTCGTGATGGAGAAATACATCGCCCGCAGCCGCAGTATGGCGAATCCGAGGGCGCAGGCCATGACGCCCGCGAAGGCCGCTGCGAACACTATGCTGAGGAACGGATCCATGCCGCCGCGCATGACCGCAAGCGCCGAGGCGTAGGAACCGAGGCCGAAGAGTCCGGCTATGCCGAACGAAATCTGCCCGGACCGCAGAAGCATGTCCCAGCTTATGGCGAGCGCCATGTAGGTCATCACGCTCCGCGCCACGTTGAGCGGGTACGCGCCGAGGAAGGCCGGGAAGGCCATGACCACCGCGGCTATCACCGCCGCCGCGAGGTACGTTGTTTTCAGTTTCATGCCTTCTTCCCCCTGATCGAGCGCCCGAGTATCACGGTGATTATCAGGACGAAGAATACGATGTCGGCCCAGCCGCGGGTACCGCGGAAAGCCTTGAGGAAATTTTCCGATACGCCCAGGAGGACGCTGGCCCCGAGAATGCCGGGTATGTTGCCTATGCCGGCCATCGCGATGAGGCAGAAACTCTTCATCGTAAAGGGGCTGCCGACGGCCGGGAATATCGAGGCGCTGGTAATGAACACCGCACCCATCATGCCGACAAGTGCGGAGGCAAGTGCGAACACGAAGCCGTAGGTCCGGTCCACGTCGATGCCGACTATCGCGGCTCCCCGGGGGTTCTGCCCGACGGCCAGCGCGGCCTTGCCGGTCGTCGTCCTCGTCAGGAAGAGCCTGAGTCCCACGATCATCAGGAGGGCTATTCCGACATACACGAATTTGTAGACGCCGAAGGAAAGGTCGCCGATGTCGACCGACGCCGATACATAGTCGAAGGACAGCTTGCGGGTCTGCGAGGTAAAGAGCAGGTTTGCCACCTGGGTCATCGATATCGCCAGGCCGAAGGTCAGGATCAGCTGGTTGAGCTCCGGCGCCTTGAGCGCCTGCCTGATGGTCAGCTTGTAGATCACGTAGCCGAAGGCCGCGGTCACGAGCGCCACGGGCAGCATGGCGACGAACGGATCCATGCCGGTTGCCGCGCACAGCATGTAGGTGATATACGCCGCCACCATCATGAACTCGCCGTGGGCCAGGTTGACGATGTGCACGATTCCGAGGATGAGGCCCATCGGTATCGCGATGGAGGCATAGAGGCCGGCCGACTGCAGGCCGTTGATGAGTATGGTCGGGCGCCATACCAGGATGGCCACCACCGCCGCCGTTATAAGCGCGACGTTCAAGGCCGCGTTCCGTTTGTTCGCCATCTGCTTCCCTTTGGTCGATTGGAGGATCCTGAACAGGCCGTCGACCCCCGAAAGGATCGACGGCAGTATCAGTTTCAGGTCAGTCCGCTATTACTTCCACTTGGGGAAGGGATAGACGGGCTTGGCGGTCGCGGACTCGAACGGCCAGATGACTTCCTGGCGGCCGTTCTGCCACTGGAGTATCTTCTGGTTCTTGATGCCCTGGTGCTTGATGATCTTGGACGGCGTGAAGGTGACGGTCTGGCCGAGCGGCGAGACGTACTTGGTCGCCTCGAGGGCCTTGATCACCGCGGCTGTCTCGGTCGTGCCGGCGAGCTTTACGGCGTCGGCGTAGACATAGACAGCGGAGTACGACAGCGGGGCAAAGTAAGTGGCCGGCTCGGCCTTGTACTTCTTCACGAAGCCGTCATAGAACTTCTTGCTTGCCATGCTTATCTCGTTGATGG
>CAZNXK010000135.1:0-9348 GCA_964576835.1 uncultured Treponemataceae bacterium
CCGTTATCCGCACTTCGGCGGACTCGATGCGCCCGTGCGCCTCCCATACCTTGTACGCGCCGTCGATGGTCACTGGCACAATCGTGGCGCCCGGCCTGGTGGCCAGCTTGAAGGCGCCCCTATGGAACGGGAGGATTCCCGGCCCGCGGCTCCTGGTGCCTTCCGGGTAGATGACCATCGCATGCCCCCGTTCTATGCTCCTGACGCTGCGGTCTATCGCCTTCTTGCCCTGCCTTGGGTTATCGCGGACTATGAATGACGAGCCAAGGGCGACCGTCCAGATGTTGAGGAACGGAAACCAGGCCGCCTCGCTCTTGGCCACGAAGCCGACGGGCCTGGGCATGTAGGCGATCATCATCACTATGTCCAGGTCGCCTGAATGGTTGGCGATGAAGCACAGCCGCTCGTCGTCAGGCACGTTCCCGAGACCCACTACGGTCGCCTTGACGCCTATGGTCCGCAGTATGCTCCTCGCCCACGCCCGCGTGAAAACGCCGAGCGCCGGCCTGGCCATCCTGCCGAGGCCGATAAGTTCCAGCAAAAGGAACAGCACCGCGAGCGGCGACGAAGCGGCGGCGCTCAGCCATATGTACGACAGTATGGCAATTGTCTTGAACATCGGGGAGGACCTCCATCGGGTTTGCGGCTTCCGTTCAGCGCTTCGAGATGCCGTTCACGATGATGGCCAGGCCTGCCTCGAAGCGGCGCCGCTCGTCGACATTGTCCCGCACGTAGGCGCTCTCGATCAAGATGCGATACAGCGAAAAAAGCAGTTCCGCCGCCGCGGCCGGGTCGTCGACCTGGAATTCGCCCGATTCGATCCCGTCGACGATGGCGCGTTCCAGCATCCCGACCGAGCGCCTGTTGATGTCCTGGAACGGATCCTCGCCGTGCGACCTTCCCGTCGTAGCCGGGAACAGCGAAGGGTCGCGTGAAAGGATGCGCCTGAGGCGGGGTTCGGATTCCAGGTAGCAGAACGCGGCGCGGCACAGCGCCTCGAAGCGCGGGCGGGCAAGGCGCGCCTCGCCGCCGACGGCAAGGGCGGCCGCTGCCGAGGCGGCCTGCCATTGGCCGAGTCCGTATTCGACGGCGAGCCGGTACAGGTCGCGCTTGCTCGTCGCGTATATGTAGATGGTGCCGTTGGCTACGCCGGCGCGCCTGGCGATATCCTCGATCCCGGCTTCACGGAATCCTAGCTCGGCGAAAACGTCGAGCGCCGCCTCGTACAGCGCCGCCGCCTTGCGGGTCCTGCGCTCTGAACGGATGAACGTATCCATGATGAATTCATGGAATGTCCGATCCGCCGAATTGTCAAGGAAAACCGGGCTTGCCCCGTTTGCCGCTACTCCGCGCTTGCCGGAAGCACTCGGACCCGGTCCTCGTTGAACGATACCGAGACGCGCTCGCCCTCGGCCGCTATCTTCTTGCCGGCCGGATCGTCTATCTGCACGAGGAGCTCGCCGTACTCCGTCGTCACGAAGGACTCGATGCTCGAGCCCAGGTAGACGTTCTGCCTGACCGTGCCGTCGACGACGCCCTTGTCAGGCGCACCCAGCCTCAGCGACTCCGGCCTGGCCATCAGCACCGCCGGCTGGCCCCTGGCCACGTCCGGGGTCCTGGAACCCGCACGGACGGTCTTCCCGCGCAGAGTGCAGGCGCACGCCTCCCCGTCGGTCCCGACCACCTCCACCGGGAAAAAAGCGACCTTGCCCACGAAGCCGGCTACAAACACGGTGTCGGGGCGCTCGTAGATGCCGCTCGGCGAGCCTATCTGGCGTATCCTGCCGTCCTTCATCACGATGACGCGGTCCGACAGGCTCATCGCCTCGACGCGGTCGTGGGTCACGTAGACCGCGGTTATGCCCAGCGACTTCTGGATGCGGCGTATCTCCACGCGCATCTGCTCACGGAGCAGAGCGTCGAGGTTCGACAACGGCTCGTCCAGGAGGAGGACGCCGGGCTCGACGACGAGGCTCCTCGACAGGGCGACGCGCTGCTGCTGGCCGCCAGACAGCCTGCCCGGCGAGCGCTCGGCGTAATCGGCCAGGCCGGTCAGCGCCAGGGCGCGCCTGACCCGCTCGTCGATCTCCGCCCTGGCCACCCTCCGGATGCGCAGGCCGTAGCCCACATTCTCGGCGACGTTCATGTGCGGGAACAGTCCGTAGCTCTGGAAGACCGTCGCGGTGTCGCGCTTGTTTGGCGGCAGCGAGCTGACGTCCTCTCCGCCGATGCGGATGGTCCCCCTGGTGGGCAGGTCGAAGCCCGCAATCATCCTGAGCGTCGTCGTCTTGCCGCAGCCCGACGGCCCGAGCAGGGTGACGAGTTCCCCCGGGTTGACGACAAAGCTCGCGTCGTCGACCGCCACGACGTCGGCCCGTCCCTTGACGTTCTTGTATATCCTCGTGACGCGGTCGATCGTGACCGCTACCGGTTCCTTGGCCATGGTACGCTCCGTCTATCTGCTTATCGTCTTGTCGAATGCTCCCGTGTCGCGCACGAGGAGCCGCATGAGGCCAAAGGCCGCCATCACGATTATTATCAGGGTGGTCGAGAGCACGCTCGCCAGGCCGAACCTTAGGTTTTCCGAGAAGTTGTATATGAGGACCGTCATGTGGTACCAGCGCGCCGATATCAGGAAAATGACCGCGCTGACGGCGGTCATCGACCTGACGAAGGTGTACGACATGCTCGAAATGAAGGCGGGCCTGACGAGCGGCAGAACGATTGTCCTGAAGACCGTACCCTCGTCCGCGCCCAGGTCGCGCGCCGCTTCCTCTATCGACGGGTCGATCTGCCTGAGCGAGGCCACGCCGCCTTCTATGCCGACAGGCAGCTCGCGCACGATGTAGTTGATGACGATTATGGCGCCGGTGCCGACGAGGAGGAACGGCGCCTTGTTGAAGGCAAGGATGTAGGCTATGCCGAGCAGCGTGCCTGGCACCGCGAACGGCATCATCATCACCGCCTCCAGTACGCGCTTGCCCACGAAGGTCTTGCGCACGAATATCATTGCAGAGGCCATGGCGACGAGGCCGGCAACCGGGGTGGCCATGGCCGCCAGCGATAGCGTCGAGCGTATCGCTTCCTTGCCCCGCGACAGCGCCTCGCCTATGTTGGCCAGGGTGAAGCTGTAGTCGATGCCCCAGTTCTTGACGAAACAGCCGGCGAGTATCGTGCCGTACAGCGACAGGACGAAGGCGACGATGAGCCAGACGGCGGCGGTAAGCGTTATGCGGACGGCCGGGGCGGCCAGCTCGACGAGCCTCAGGTTGGGCTTTCCGGTTACCGTGATGAACGACCGTTTGGAGACCCAGTTCCTCTGGATGAAGAAGGCGGTCAGCGTCGGCAGGAGGAGGAGGAGGGAGAGCGCCGCGCCTCCTCCAAGGTCGCTGCGCCCGGTGACCTGGATGTAGGCATCCACCGAAAGGACGCGGTAATTGCCCGCCAGGAGCAGGGGGTTGGCGAAGTCCGCCAGGGAGTTGGTGAACACGAGCAGCCAGGCGGACAGGAGGCCGGGTACGGCCAGGGGCAGGGTAACCGTCCTGAAGACCTGCCAGCGGCCGGCGTTCAGGTCGAGCGCCGCTTCCTCCAGCGTCGCGTCCAGGCCCTGGAGCACGCCTGCGAGAGTCAGGAAGGCTATCGGGAACATGCCTATGGTCTGGACGAATACGAGGCCGCCCAGGCCGTATATCGAGAAATTCTGCAGACCCAGGAGCTGCCTCGTGATGAGGCCATTGTTGCCCGCCAGGAGGATTATCGACAGGGTCAGGGAGAACGGGGGCGATATGACCGGCAGCTGGGCTATCGCCGAAAGGAATTTCTTGCTGCGGGCGCTCGTCCGGTAGATGACGAAGGCGAACAGGAAGCCAGTGATAGTCGACGTGCTCGCGGTCCATATTCCCAGCTGTATGGAACCCCAGAGGGCCTGGAGGTGGGAACCCGATAGCGAGTCGGCCCAGACGGCGAGCGAGGCCTTGCCTTCCAACAGGAAGGACAGCCTGAACGCCTCGGCAAGCGGGAAGACTATGAACACTATGGCCAGGGCGGAGAGCACGAGCACCGAGAAGCCGACGACAGGATCGCGCACGAAGCGCGATACTCCGGAAAGGGCGGCGAACAGCACGAAGGCGCCCGTCGCGAAGACCACCAGCAGGCGTTCTATGCCAGCGTCGGCCGTCTCGGGGGCCATGAACACGGCTATGCCCAGGAGTTCTGTCTCCGCGTCGTCGGTGATGGGCGCGTAGAACAGGCGGACCGGCCGGCCGTCAAGCTGGGCCTTGATCGCCGAGGCATAGTCCTCGAAGTAGTAGGCCGCTTCCAGGCCATTCTTCGCGTCGGCCGTCGGTGCCACCTCGAGCCACAGCCTGAGGACAGTCTCATCGCTGGCCATGGCTTCGTAGGCTTCGGGGTCGTCAGCGGAGGGAATCAGGTAGACAGCCGCTCCCCCGGGAAGCGAGGTGCCGACAGTCGCCAGCCAGTCCTCGAGGAGGCCTTGATCGCCGGGAGCGCTTTTCGCAAGAAGCACAAGCGCGTTCTTGCGGACTGTCGCCGCGCTGGCGCGGATCGACGATAGCATCGATGTGAATATCCAGCCGTCGATGGCGGCGAAGACAGCGAGCGCCAGGAAGAACTTTAAAAGCTTGTCCTTGGTGAACACGAGTGGCTCCGGTAGTTTTTCGGAATGGGACCGGCCGCAAGTGGCCGGTCCCGGGAATACGGACTTATCTCTTGGAACCTATCTCGTCGGTCCAGCGCTTGAGCAGCCTGGCACGGTTGTCGGCGTCGCCGTCCCAGGTGAAATCCTGCTTGACGGTCTTGATTTCCTTGATGGACAGGGCGTCTGGGTGCTTGGCGGCGCCGCTGGCGACGAGCACCACGTAGTACTTGACGAACTTTTCCTGCGCGGCCGGGTTGGAGAGTATCCAGTCGTAGAGTTTCTTGGCGTTGACGGCGTCCTTGCCGCCGGCGACCAGCGACATCGACGCGAGCTCGTAGCCGGTGCCCTCTTTCGGGGCGTTGATTACGACAGGCGCGCCTTCGACCTTGAGCTTGACCTGGTCATGGGCGTAGCCTATCGCTATCGGGATCTCGCCAATCGCTACGCTCTTGCCGGGCGCGGAGCCTGATTTCGTGTACTGGTCGATGTTGGCGTCGAGCTTCTTGAGGTAGTCGAATACCTTGTCCTCGTCGCCCTTGTAGAGGTAGCGGAGCGTGATGATCATGTTGTAGGCTGTTCCCGAGGTGTTCGGGTTAGGGGCTCGTATCAGTCCCTTGTATTCCGGCTTGAGGAGGTCGGCCCAGCTGGTCGGCGGAGTTATCCCGAGTTCGGCGGCGCGTTTGGTGTTGGTGACGAAGGTCAGGGGGCCTACGTACATGCCGATCCAGTAGCCGTCCTTGTCCTTGTATTCCGTCGGCGTCTTGCCGGCGACCCTGGACTTGTAGGGGGCGGTCAGGCCCTTGCCCTTTGCGGTGATGTGGTCGAGACCCACGCCGCCGACCCAGATCGAGGCCTGGGGATTGCCCTTCTCGGCCTCGAGCCTGGCGACGACTTCGCCGCCTGACAGGCGGACGAAGCTGACCGCGATGCCGGTCTGTGCCGTAAATTCGTCGAAGAGCGCCTTTGCCAACGGCTCCTCGAGAGTGGTGTAGGCGCTGACGGTCCCCTGCGCGACCGCGAACGACGCTGCGAGCGCGATGAGCGCAATCACAAGTACTGAACGCTTCATGTTTCCTCCGGGCGCGGGGACTATCCGTCCACGCGAATATATTGGATAGTTTAACGGCTATGTGCCGATTCGCGCAAACGTAATTGTGTTTCATTTGGCGATTTGTATTCCGATTTTTCGGGCTTTACGGACGGCTGGGAAGGAATGTGCATGGTCATGTTGGATGGTGCGGGGAACGGGCCAGGGATGGCGGCATGAAAAAAGTCTTGCTGCTCTCCACGGGAGGAACGATCGCCGCGGTCCAGGGCGATGATGGCCTCGTGCCCGCCCTCCGGGCGGACGAGCTGGTCGGCATGGTGCCCGAATTGAGCGGGATCTGCGGAGTCGAGTGCCGCTCCATCCTGAACCTCGACAGCACGAACATGCGCCCGGAGGACTGGAAGTTCATCGCGATCAGCATAATGGACGATCTCGACGCCTATGACGGCATAGTGGTATCGCACGGGACCGACACCATGGCCTTCACGGCGTCGATGCTGTCGTTCATGCTGGTCAATGTGGACAAGCCTGTCGTGCTGACGGGTTCACAGGTGCCGCTCGTCGAACCGGGGAGCGACGGCAGGCGCAACATCGTCGACGCGTTCTCCGTCGCGGCGTCAGGCAGGCCGGGAGTCTTCGTCGTCTTCAACGGGAAGATCATCAGGGGTTGCCGCGCCGTCAAGGTGCACAGCGCGAGGCTGGACGCGTTTTCCAGCGTCAACCAGCCCGACGCCGGACGGGTCGAAGGCTCCATGGTAACTTTCAGCCAGCCTCCCGAAGCGGCGGCTGGCCCGAGGCGCCTCGACACCGGAATGGACGACAGGGTATTCCTGCTGAAGCTCGTGCCCGGCGTCGACGCGGGCATAATCGACTTCGTCCGCGAGAAACGGTACAGGGGCCTGGTTATCGAAGGCTTCGGCGCGGGCGGCGTGCCCAACTCGAGGCTGGACCTCCTCGCGGCTATCCGGCTGGCCGTCGATTCCGGCGTCGCGGTCTGCATAACCACCCAGTGCCTGTACGATGGCTGCGATATCGGGATATACGATGTCGGCATCGCGGCCGGCAAGGCTGGCGCGGTCTCCACCTTCGATATGACCCCGGAGGCCGTCGTCACCAAGCTGATGTGGGTGCTCGGCCATACTGGCGATCCCGCCGAGATCCAGCGGATGATGCTGGAAAATCATTGCGGCGAGATCGACACCGGCTACCGCACCCGTCTTGCCGCCCTTGCGCGAGGCCTGTCAGGCGCATCGGCAACGGGCGGTTCGACATGATGAGCCCCGGCGCTGACGCGAGGAACCTGCTCCTGGTCGTGGCCTACGACGGGACGGATTTTTCGGGCTGGCAACGGCTGGGAGGCGGGGCGCGGACGGTCCAGAAGACCCTCGAGGAAGCGCTGTCGAACGTGGTCCGCGAACGGGTCAACGTCGTCGGCTCGGGCAGGACCGACGCGGGCGTCCATGCCGACGGGCAGGCGGCCAATTTCTGGACCAGCTCCCCGCTCGCCCCCGGGGAGTTGCTGCGCCGGCTCGACGCGGCGCTTCCGCCCGATCTCGCCTGCGTTTCAATCCGGCAGGCCGTGCCGACATTCCACGCGCGCTACCGTGCCGTGTCCAAGACCTATGCCTACCGCTTCCACGACGGCCCGAGGCCAGACCCCTTCGAGCGCCGATGGTCGCTCCATGTCGGAGCCAGGCTCGACGTGGACGCGATGGCCGCCGCCGCCGCGTCTCTCCCGGGGGAACGGGACTTTACCGCCATGTCCAACGCAAAGGAGGATTCCCGCGCCTTCGTGCGGAACCTGCTCTCGGCCACGGTGGAGCGAAGGGGTGACATCGTCGAGGCTGTCTTCAGGGCAGACGGCTTCCTGTACAACCAGGCGCGCGTGATGGCCGCCTGCCTCCTCGAAGCCGGCCTCGGTCGCGTGGACTCAGGCGCGCTGTCAGCGATCGTCGCTTCGAAGGACCGGAGCGGGTCGCCAGGCGCGCTGGGTGCGTTCGGACTCAGGCTGGTGAAGGTGCATTACCGGAGCGAGGATTTTCTAGGCTGAGCCCCGAAAGCGCCTTGGCTTCAAGACGCCATACGAGACATATTACCGGACAGCATCACCGTTGCACTTTTGGCTTGAACTCAAGTGCGAATATCCATTTTAATAACTGCGTCAGCAAATGCTTGAGGATTTTCTTGTGGAATATTATGTCCTGCTATTTCTATAATACGCCGTTCAAATGTGCTACTAAAAAGGTGATCCAGTTTTGTATAGCTCCCAAGCGGAGTAACCCCATCTCCAGCACCCTCAATCGCTATGCTTGGCACTTCAATTTTAGGCAAGTTTCCCAATTGTCGCTCTATTTCTTCAAAGTTTCGATCACCAGCAACGAGACCAAATCGATGACGATACGAATGGATCACTACCTCCACAAAATCGTTATTTTCAAATGCCTTTGATGTTTGATTGTAAGTTTTATCATCAAAATGCCAATTCGGTGACCATTGATTCCACAGCATTCGACAAAACTCAGTCCTATATTTTAAAAATCCTAAACGACCTCTCTCAGTATGGAAGTAGTATTGATACCAATATCGATGCTCAACTTCTGGTAATTGGGGATTTTGAGCTGCACTTATCTGCTGGATGTTATAGCCTCCGCCAGTAACTAAACCAATTACTCGATTAGGCCAAAGGGCAGCAACAATACAAGCGGCACGTCCGCCCCAATCATAGCCAGCCAGTATAGCCCTTTCTATTTTGAGGCTATCCATCAAGGATATCAAGTCATATCCCAGAGCTGCTTGCTGTCCTGATCTAATAGTGTCTTTTGAAATGAATGTTGTTGTTCCGTAACCTCGAAGGTAAGGTACAATGACACGGTAATTATGTGCAGCTAGCAATGGTCCAACTTCAGAGTATGCATTTACATCATATGGAAAGCCATGAAGCAATATGACACAAGTACTATTTTGCTTTCCATACTCGATATACCCTATATTCAGGTACTTTGTCGCAATTTGCTTTTGCACGATATACTCCTTCCCACATTCGACATTCCAGTTAGCAAGAAAGCAGGATCATGCATAATACAATAGCAATGCAGCATATATCTTCTATGATTTTGCCGAGATTATTTCCACCATTTTACTGCCTATGCCTTTTAAAATTCCCCTGCCTCGGAGCGGTCCAGCTAAATACTGGATATATGGAAAAGCTACAGATTCTATTCCCCGAACCGCAGCTACGGCGATTACGGAACCTAGTCCCGGTATGATCCCCGGGAACTCGTCAACGAGGACCGCGAATGATACTTCAAGGCCTGGATACCAATGTACCCCAGTATGCCATCATTGCCGATACGCCTCACGGCGGCGGCCGACGTTGACGACATGGACGGTCAGGTATTTGTCCTGAATGTAATACAGTATGCGCCAATTACCCTGGCGGATGTGGTACTTTTCCTGCCCGGACAATTTCTCGTAGCAGTGTCCTCTCGGATTCTGCTCTTGGAAGGACTATGCTCCCGTCACCTGCGCCGTCCGGGTTTGCGCTCGTCCGCCCCGTTGCCCGGTCCCGGCTTTCCTCCCCGCGCCGCCGCTCCGCCGCCGGGCCAGGCCCGCGACCTGTCCTCGGGGAGGCCGGGCCGCCTGG
>CAZNXK010000136.1:0-9226 GCA_964576835.1 uncultured Treponemataceae bacterium
GGCGAGCGCTCCGGCATCGCGCTGTACCGGACGGAGCGAAAGACTTACTTTGAATGCCCCGGATGCGGCCTCGTGCGCATGGCGTACTTCTTGCCCAGAAGCAACCCATATACCGAGCGTTCGTACTTTTTCGAGGAATACAAGGCGCAGTACGGCAGGACCTACATCGAAGACATTCCTGCCATTAGAGCGCAGGCGGACAAGCGCCTTGCCGTCATCGAGTCGCTCTTGCCCGCCGGGCACGAAGGCGGGACGGTACTCGATGTCGGCTGCGCCTACGGCGCATTCATGGCCCAGGCCCAGGCGAGGGGCTGGAATGCCGTCGGCTCCGACCTTGCCCCCGATGCGGTGGAGTACGTCAAGGCGACCTGGAACGCGCCGGCTTTCGTAGCCGATTTCTCCGTGCCGGCAGCCGACGGCCTGTACCCGCGGCTTCTCGACTGCGTGTCGATGTGGTACGTGATAGAGCATTTCGACGAACTCGGGCGCGCCCTCAGGCGCGTGGCTTCCCTCCTCAGGACAGGAGGCATATTCGCCTTCTCGACGCCTTCGGGCTCCGGAGTCTCGGCGCGAAGGAACGCGCCGGTTTTTTACGAGCGGTCCCCCGATGATCATTTTACCGTCTGGAGTCCGGGATCGGCTCCCGGTATTCTCAAGCGCTTCGGTTTCAAGGTACAACGTATCGTAGTGACAGGCCATCATCCGGAACGTTTCCCTGGCGTCCCGGCCGACCCGCGCTCTTTGCGGTACCGGGCCGCCATGGCGGTTTCCAGGCTCCTCATGCTCGGCGACACTTTCGAGTGCTACGCCGTCTACGAGGGAAGAGCGAACGCGGGTACCGCAGGCCGGTCCATGGAGAGCATATGAAGTCGATATTGATACTCGGCGCCGGCGTCATGCAGGGGCCAGCCATACGGATAGCCATGGACAAGGGCTATCGCGTCCATGTCGCCGACGGCAACGCGAATGCGGCGCACGTCTCGACGGCCCACGAATTCGTCCACGTCGACCTCAAGGACAAGGAATCGCTCGCGCGCGCCGCCGCCCGCATCGAAGGGCTCGCAGGCGTTTTTACCGCAGGAACTGATTTCTCCGCCTCGGTAGCCTGGGTCGCGGAAAAGCTCGGGCTTCCCGGCATACCATACGAAGTGGCCCTGGACGCGTCCGACAAGGCCAGAATGCGCGGCCGCCTCGCGGCGGCCGGCGTGCCGGTACCTGCCTTCGCTTTCGGGACCGCGGCCGATGATCCGGAAGCCCTCGCTGCCGGGATGGACAGCGGCGGCTCCTCGCGGCTGCCGCTGGTGGTCAAGCCGGTGGACAACATGGGTTCCCGCGGTTGCAGGCTGGCGCGGTCGATGCCGGAACTCAGGGAAGCCTGGTCCGACGCGGTAAGCCACTCGCGGACCGGACGCGCCATAGTCGAAGGCTATCTGGATGGCCCGGAGTTCAGCCTCGATGCCATCGTAAGCAAAGGACGCATAGTGCTGCGGGGCGTCGCGGACAGAATAGTCGTGTTCAAGCCGTTTTTCGTCGAGATGGGGCACACGATGCCCTCGGCATATGGACCCGAGGTGACGGACGAAGTCGTGGCGGTTTTCGAAGCCGGCATCAAGGCGCTGGGCATTCGCGACGGGGCGGCCAAGGGCGACATCAAATACACGCGGCAAGGAGCCTTCGTCGGCGAGATTGCCGCGCGGCTGTCCGGCGGCTACATGTCGGGGTGGACCTATCCGTATTCGAGCGGCATAGAAGCCACCGCAGAAGCCATAGACATAGCCTGCGGCGTCGAGCCGGTGTTTGCGGAGCCGTCCGTAAACCTGATTTGTTCTGAACGGGCCTGGATATCGATTCCCGGAACGGTAGCCTCCATTGTCGGGGCCGCGCACGCCGATGCTGCGCACGCCGATGCCGCGCACGCCGATGCCGCGATTATCCGTGATGTTTTTCCTCGCGCCGCGCCTGGCGACCGTGTGGTGTTCCCGTGCAACAATGTCGAGAAGTGCGGCAACGTCCTCGCGGTCGCTCCGGATCGAGCCGAGGCCGATGGAGCCGCGGAGGCAGCCGCCAGGGCCGTGCTCATCCGTCTGGCACCGGGAAATCCGGCCACCGAAGCGTATATCAGGGGCGATGGCCAAGTCGCAGGGCCTGACGGCTCCTCATGGCCGCCAGAAGCCTTCTCCGGCCTTTCCGCCATGACGCTTTCATCGCTCGCGTCGATGCCCGACATCGTGCGCGCCGCACCCTCCGTCGGTACCGTTTCCATAGCCCCGCTCCGCGGAATGCACGGCGAGTCCGCGGTCGACTGGCAGGGACGCTCGATACGCGAAGCGCTCGATGCCATACTCGCCCTCACCGGAGCCGGGGAAGGCCTTGATGCCGACCTGGTGCTCGGCGCCGTGTTCTGGCGCGCCTTTTTGCGCGGCGGCTACCAGGCGGGAGCCTGGATAGTCGACACCGCGAAGGCAGTCCAGGGGAACCCTCTGGCATGAGCCGCCGGGCCGGAATCGTCGCAATCATCTTTTCCATGACGATGACGCTGCACGCGCAGCTTGTTCCGGCTTCGGTCAAGCCGCCGGAAACGGCTGACGCCTGGGTAGACCTGATGGCGGCGGCATCGGGCTGGAAGGCGACCGTTGCCTTCGACGCGATGACCGGGACCGGCCATATACTCCGGGGGCTCGACCTGGTACGGTTCAAGCTGGACTTTCCGTTGTATTCGGCGGGAGGGGGGGGGGCAAACCCGGGGGGCGCCCGCCATACGCGATGCCGGTTCCAGACTGGAGATACCGCGGCAAGCGATGGCGTCGGTAACGGCATGGTTTTCCGAGCGCGACGCCGAGCGGGCTTCGCGCTTCTCCATAGCGGCTATCCTCATCGACCCTGGCCACGGCGGCAAGGATTCGGGTGCCATCGCCGAGTTCGGCTCGGGCAAGGATCGTCTGCGCATACTCGAAAAAGACGTTGTCCTGTCCATTGCCGGCGACGTGTACTCCAGGCTGCGGGATCGCTGGCCTGACAAAAGGATACTGATTACCCGTTCGGACGATACCTATCCGTCGCTCGACGCCAGGGTAGGCATGGCCAACGACATCAGCCTCGGCATCAATGAGGCCATCATATACGTTTCCATCCACGCGAACGCATCGTTCAACAAATCCGCTTCCGGCTACGAAGTCTGGTACCTCAACCCCGATTACAGGAGGACGGTAGTCGATTCGAAGAAGTCGGAAGGCGTCGACGAACACGTTCTGCCCATCCTGAACGCCATGCTCGAGGAGGAGTACACCACGGAAAGCGTTTTCCTCGCGAGAAGCATACTTGGCGGCCTGAAAACCGGCTTGGGCGACATCGTCGTCAACAGGGGCTTGCGCGAAGAGGAATGGTTCGTAGTCCGAAACGCCAAGATGCCGTCCGTTCTCGTCGAGGTGGGCTTTGTCACCAATGAAGCCGAAGCCAGGAAGCTTTCTGACCCCGAACACTTGCGCAAGCTCGGGGACGGCATCTATAATGGAATCGTGGATTTTGTAGACTATTTCGAGCACAGGAAAGGCCCCGCCGCGCCATGAAGCGTTCCTTCGATGACTACGTCAAGGCGACGATAGCGATAGTCAACACGATGCTGAAGCCGCGTTTCCTGTGGCCGGGCCTCTTGGCCCTCGTTTTCCTCGTGAGCGCGGGGACTTCGCTTGCCTTGCCTCGCCGCCGTCCGTCGGTCATCTGGTTCCCCCGTTCCCGGACGGTCGATGGATCCAGATCAAACGCCGAGCTCCGTTACGTGCCCTTCGGCCATGGCGTCGCGGATGAAGCCTCCTCGATCGTGGAGGAACTGCTGCTTGGCCCGCTGGACGCCTCCTCGCGACCGGTGTCGGTTCCCGACGCGAATCTTCGTTCAGTCATACGTTCAGGAAAGAAGCTGTACGTGGACATTTCAAGCGATATCCTGTTCGGCCGCAAGACGGCTTCCGGCGTCATGGAGGCTCCTCCCCTGTCTCCTCGTACCGCTTTGGACTACATCGAGCGCGCTCTCCGCTGGAATTTTCCCTTTATGACGACGATAATCACCGTCGATGGTCTCGAACCCTCCTGGAAAGCGCCTGAAAAGGCTTCTGGAGCCTAAAATTGAATAAAATAATTGACAAAGGATATGGCTTGACTATAATCAATTCAAATTGGGCAAAACTGTACGCGCACTATTGAAAGGAGCATTTGAATGAGAAGGCCGTTAGCACTGATCGTCGCCGCTCTGTTGATTGCGAGCGCATCGGTCGTCTTCGCGGATGAAGCCGTCCTGATAGACTTTTCCCTCCTCGGAGCGGATATCATCGAGGACCCCATCCAAAAAGGCATGATGACGCAGAACAAGGCAACCATGATGGATTTCTCCACGGTGGCCGGGGCAAGCTACACTGAAGAGCAGAAGAAGCAGATGGCCATTTCGCTTGCCATCAGCAACTGGGACGTGGTCCTCGCTTCCTCCTCGAGGACGAACGACCGCCAGGCTCTGTCCTATACCCGCGAGGCGCAGATCGCCCAGGATGCCAAGCAGTACGCCGGCTCCAAGGTATTCGGCGTTCGCGTGGCGTTCCCCCTCGAGCCGTTCAACTCATGGGCCAGAATCCAGCCTCCCTTCGAAGTGCCGGCATTCGAGCCCAAAGCCGATATCGACGATACCGGCAAGATCGTGCCCAAGGCCGACCAGCAGGGTTCCGATCCGGTCAATGCCCGCCTGTCGCGCTTCGAGGGCACCTATAGCGCGGATACCAAGGTTACTACCGCACTTGGAGTCGTCAAGAATGTTGGCGTCCTCAAATCAGTAGCAGTCAACGTCAAGGGACTCAACTTCCCCCACGGCCTCTCCATCATCCTCAAGGACAACGATGGCGAGGAGAAGGTGATGTTCATGGGTTACCTGAACTTCGACGGCTGGCGCGAACTGCGCTGGGACAATCCCCAGTACATAGGCGACGTACGCAATCGCGAGCTCAGGATCGATCCCCTGTATCCCCGCTCCATCCCGTTCGTCAAGTTTGCGGGATTCCTCATCAGCAGGGATGCCTCCTTCCAGGGCGGAGACTTCATAGCGTATTTCAAGAATGTACAGATACTGTACGACAAAGCCGTACTCGAGCCCGTACGTGACATAGACGACGAGGCCATCTGGGGCATCGTCGGACAGAAGGAAGATGATCGCAAGCGACTCGAGAGCATGCGTTTCGGTTCTTCCCAGGTCATGCGCTACATCGAGCGCATGAAGCAGGAGACCAAGACGGGCTTCACCGGTTCGTCGCAGTAGTTTCCGGCGCGCGCTAAGGATATATGGCCGCCCGGCAAGGGCGGCCTTTTTATGTCTTACCGGCTTGCCCGCTGTGGGATTCGGACGTATCATTGGCTCATGGAAACAACCGAACCCATATTGAACAGGGCAGCGCTCGAAAAAGCGTATAAGTCCAACTTCAAGGCGATCGAGGGCATGCTGGCGGAGATGCTCTCGAGAATACAGGGCACCCTCGACGGCGCCGGCTTGTTTCCCGCCTACAAGCATCGCGTAAAATCCTTCCAGAGTTTTTTTTCAAAGAAAATCAAGTTCATCCGGGAGGCTTCGAAGAGCGGGGGATCGGTGCTCCCGATAACCGATCTGGTAGCCATCCGCATCATTTGCCCGTTCATAGGCGACCTGGAACGTGTCGAGACGGCCTTGTCCAGGGAGTTTTCGGTCAGGGAGGTCGAACGCAAGGGCGCTGACCATTCGTTCAAGGAATTCGGCTACGAGTCTACGCACCTGCTTCTCGAGATTCCCGCCGAGTTTATCAAAGGCAACGAATTCTTCGATTCACCAGTCTGCGAAGTACAGATTCGCACCATACTCCAGGACGCGTGGGCGGAGGTCGAGCACGAGCTGGTGTACAAGGCGGAGTTCACGCCGTTCGACGACCCGATGCGCCGCAAGCTGGCCGCGCTGAACGCGAACCTGACGCTGTCGGACATGCTTTTCCAGGAGATCCGGGACTACCAGCACCAGTTGACCAACGAGCTAGCCAAGAGGCGCGTGGCATTCTTCAGGAAGATCGAGGACGCCATCGACAAGGACTTGTACACGAGCTTCAAGGAATCTTCGCGATCGGCGGGAGAAGAGCCAAAACAGCCTTCCTGGCTCGGTCCCTGGAAATCGCTGGACGACCTTCTGCTTGAAGCCCTCAATGCGCACAACCGCGCCGATTATGTCAGGGCGATAGACATATACTCCCACATCCTCGCGATGGACCCCAAACCAGAGATACGCGCCCTCATCCACAAGCATCGTGGCATGGCCTATTTTTCGGAAAGCCGCTACGACGAATCGATGGAGGATTTTACCGCGACCATCGATCTTGACGAGCATTGCTACAAGGCGGCGTATTACCGCGGAGTCGTTCACAGCGTCAAGCAGAATTATTCGGCGGCCATCGAGGACTTCAATCGGGCGCTCGAGATACACCCGTACCATTTCTATTCGACGTACCGGCGCGCCCAGGCGTATTACCATATAGAGGACTATCCTATGGCGCTCGCTGATTGCAACGGGGCTCTGGAACTGGAACCGGAAAACGAGTCATTGAAGAAACTGAAAAGCATGGTCTTGAAGAAACTGGCAATGTGAGCGCCGGTACTGTTGTCAGCCATACCATGCATAAAAATAAAGCCTTCCACAACATAGAGTTGCAGAAGGCCAGACATCCCCTGGGAGAATTGAACTCCCGTTGCCGGGATGAAAACCCGGTGTCCTAACCACTAGACGAAGGGGACAGGGAAGAACCGCAGGAACCATACCAAATACGGGACAGCGTGTCAATTGCCGATGCAAACCGTTCGCTTGCCTTGAAAATGAAGCGATCGTTTGATATTGTCTATTTCAGTATTTTCAAGTGGAGGAACCATGAACAAGAAAACCATTATCATCGCCCTGGTGCTGCTCGCAGCGATAGCCGTGCCCATGACCTTCGCGACCGGCGTCGGAGCCGCGTTCGGCCTGCCTATTGGAACCGGCCTGCCGGGTTCCAATGTCATGCTGTCGCTCAAGCTTTCGAATATTCCATTCCTGATGGGATTGGGCTTTTCCGTCGGCGACACTGCCTCCTCGTTCGGTTTCACCGGCGACTGGTGGGTAGCCAACCAGAACCTGTTCTCTTTCGTCAATTACTACCTGGGGCCGGGATTCTACGTGGGCTACAGCGACTCGCTGGTTCTCGGCGGCAGGTTCCCTGTCGGCCTCAACGTCTTCCCGATAAAGAACCTCGAATTGTTTGTCGAACTTGCTCCAACGCTTGCGGTAGGTCTTGGCGACCCCATAACGTTCCCGGTTTTCGGTGTCCAGGGAGCCTTCGGCGCCCGGTTCTGGTTCTGAGAAGTCTTTACGCTGGCATAGCCGCCCCTTGCCGGGGCGGTTTTTTTTGGTTCTGAGGCTTTCCAGTACTGGACTATACATATGGAAAACACTATATTATACGCAATGACAGCAAGACCTGCGGCCAGATTGGTCGTTGGCGTACATCAAGCAGCGGAGGACCATCATGGCCGATCATCTGACTCTAGAGGCGTTCAAGCAGCGGGTATTCGATTACGAGAACGAAAAAGAATGGAAATACCGGGGAGATCTGCCCGCGATCATCGACTTCTACGCGGACTGGTGCGGACCGTGCAAGATGGTGGCTCCCGTCATAGAGAAGCTTTCCGCCAAATACAAGGACAAGCTTTCGGTCTACAAGGTCGACACGGAAGCCGAGCAGGAGCTGGCTGGCATGTTCGGCATCCAGAGCATACCGACTATACTCTTCATACCGAAGGAAGGGCAGCCGCGCGTTTCGATGGGCGCCCTTCCCGAGAAGGAATTCGAGCGAATCATCGGAGAATTGTTGCTGCCTGTGGAGGCGTGAAGGAAAAGGGAAGCGTCAGTGTTTCGACGCGTTCCATGGCCTCGGCGACTTGCGCCTCGAAGCCGTACGCCTTGAATGCTTCCCGTTCTTCCTCGAATCTAGCCTTGAGCAACGGATGCTTGGGCGAGAACAGCACGCAGCAATCCTCGTAAGGCAGTATCGAGAGCTCGTAGGTCCCGATGGCACGCGCCATCTGAATAGTTTCTTCCTTGTCGGTACCGATGAGGGGTCTGAGGATTGGAAAATCAGTGAAGGAGCCGGTGAAGCGCAGGTTTTCTGCCGTCTGGCTTGCCACCTGAGAGAGGCTCTCGCCGGTAACCAATGCCTTGAGGCCCCGTTTGCGGGCCAGCATGTCAGCGGCGAGCATCATGCACGCCCGGAGGTAGAGCGTCGTCTTGTGCGCCGGAGCGTCCTTCTTTATTTTCAGCTGCGTCTCGGCGAACTGCGCGGTATGGAGCGTCATGCCTCCGGAAAAGGTTCCAAGGTTCATGGCAAGGTCACGGACCTTTTCCCATGCCTCGTTCGAGGTGTACGGGTAGGCGTGGAAATAGAGAGACTCGAGCGCCATGCCCCTGCCCAGCATCCGATACCCGGCCACCGGCGAATCGATGCCGCCGGAAAGGAGCAGGAGTCCCCATCCTGCCGAGCCTACGGGCAGTCCCCGGACGCCTGGACAGCCGTCGGTAAAAATGTAGGCCTTGTCCCGAATCTCCACGTGCAGGGTGATGGCTGGATTGTGCACATCGACCCTTAGCCCAGGGTAACGGTCGAGTACGGCCGAGCCAAGCTCCCTCGCTATGGCGTAGGAATCGAGGGGAAAGCCCTTGTCGGAACGCCGCGCCTCGATCTTGAATGTCGACGCGCCGGATCTGACCAGCGGAGCTATGGTATCCAGGGCCGCGATCTGGACGGCATCCATGGTCTTGGCCGTCTTGCAGGCCCTTGCCCAGCCGTTGACCCCAGGCGTGCGTGACAACACGAACGCGGCCTTGCCTGCGTCCCCTTCGGACACAGACAGGTAGAAACGGCCTTCTTTTGTCGTCAGAACGCTACCTACGCCGGATAGCCTGCTCTTGATGGCGTTTTTGAGGCGGTTGATGAACTCGGCCTTGTTTCCGCCTTTGAGCTGGATCTCTCCGGTCTTTATGAGGAAAAGCGCTTCCATGTTCAGCTGTCTCCTGTATTCAGGTCTTGAAACGGGCGTAGCATGAGGCGGCGTGCTCGAGGAAGGCTTGCATGTCCGCGCCGGTACTGTCACGGCCTGTTGAAACCCGGAGCGACGAGAACGAGAGTTCCCTGTCTATGCCCATCGCGTC
>CAZNXK010000137.1:0-9027 GCA_964576835.1 uncultured Treponemataceae bacterium
CCGGTCGGCCGGGTGTCGATGCCCAGCGCCACGGCCGGAGCGCGGCTCGATCCCGGCGCCGCCGCAGCCGCGCGGCCGAGCAGGAAACCGGAGAAGGCGTCGGCCATCCTGGCCGCCGCGTACGCCTTGGCCGGCGTCAATTCCTCGGCCATGTCGTCGTCCGATTCGCCGAAGACGCCCCGCCAACCGGAGGCCGACAATATCATCGTATCGAAGAACGCGCGCGCCTCGGCGGGAGAGGGTCTGGTCGCGAGAGGGTCGCGATACGGGTCGCCGATGGCGAAGCCGGTAATAGGATGGATCATCATGCGGGTCTTATTCCGGCAGGTCTATGGCGGGGAAGCTGAGCGCGGACTCGGCGGCCAGGCGGTTCTCTTCCTGGATGGCGTTGAAGACTTCCTGCCTGTAGACCTTGACCGTCTTGGGCGCGTCGATGCCGAGTTTTACCTGGTCGCCATGGATTTCTATTATCGAAACGATGACGCCATCGCCTATGATGATCTTCTCGTTGAGCTTACGCGACAATATGAGCATCGCGCTACTTCCTCGAGGCGGCGAGTTCCGCCATCACGTCGTGCTTCGTCTTCCAGCGGGGATCGCCCAGTATTATCTGCGCGCCTCGCCTGGCCTTGCGGCCGATGATGACCGGGCCCATCAGGTTGGCGGTCACCACGCCGCCGTCGGGCGGTACGGTGACAAGCGCCAGCACGAGGGCATCCTCCGGCCCGGCTACGCCGAGCGTCACCATCGCCTCGTCGGCCACGTCTATCGAGTAGTCCGGCCTGAACAGGAACGGATCGAGGAGGATGAAACCCAGCTCGGACAGCTCCATCGACTGCAGGAAGAAGTACGGTTTCTGCGGCGCGTCGAGGAGCGCGTACGAAGTAAATTTCTTGAAGCCGATAAGTCCGTCGGGGAAGTCTATTATCTGGCGCTCGTCGACGTCGAGCTCGCCCATGATCTTGGTCTGTATTCTCATGTCGCCGCCCAATCTGCCGGAATCATCGCAAGAAGTCAAGAAGCGTCTGTGGAAGGACTCTGCCTGCCATCTGGAGCGACGCTGTATGGGCGTACTCCATCATCTTGAAGTCGGTGATGGCCTGCGCCATGTCCAGGTCCTTCTGGTCGGCAAGCAGCCTGGTGACATCGGGTATCTCGCGGTTGAGCCTGAGGGCCGCGGCGTCGAGGCGCTCGACCATGGCGCCCGCTTCGGCGAGCCGTCTGCCCATGTTGGACATGCCGGCGTCTATGCTCGCGAGCACGCGGCCGCCGACGTCGATGAAGTCGCCTTTCTGAAGGGCGTCACGGAGGGATATCACCGAGTCGAAGAGGGATCCTCCGGAGACCCGCGCCGTCGGCGCGTAATCAGACGGCACGCCGGAGCCTGAAAGGATGCCGAGGTCGGCCAGTACCCTGCCGCCGGCTCCATCTTCCAACCTGACGCGGTGGGCGTCGGTGGCCTCGAGCACGAGAGAGTTGCGGGCCGGGTCGAGCGATGCCTTGACTGCGGCTCCCGAATCGTTGATCTTGGCTATGACCGCCTGCACCGTATCCCCTGGATTGAGCGCTATTGCCTGGCCGTCCACCAGGATGCTGGCCTTGTCCATTACCCTGTAAGTCGACGCGTCGACTCCCGATGCTATCCTCTGCCGCTCCGACCAGAACACGGCGTCGCCAGGCAGGTTCATGGGCAGGTACGAGGCCTCCGATATTTCAGCCTTCGGCGTGCCGACGCCGCCTAAGTAGTCGACCCCGACGGTCGTGGCCGCGCCGGCCCCTTCGGAATAGCCGGTGGTCGCCCGGAAGGGCTCGGTCTTGGCCTTGTCCCCGGCGAACAGGAAGTCCCCGTCCGGGCCGCGGGCGTTGCCGAGGCTGACGAGTTCCGACAGGAGCTGGTCCACCTCGACGGCCATCGCTGAGCTGTCTTCCTTGGTGAAGGTGCCGGTGGCGCCGGTTATGGCCAGCTCGCGGACGCGTTGCATGATGTCCATCGACTGCCGCATGTAGCCCTCGGCTATGGCGGCGCGGTCCTTGGTGTAGAGCACGTTTTCCTCGTAGCGCTGCAGGCGTCCCACGAACGATTCGTAGCGTACGGCCCGTGCCGCCGCCATGGGATTGTCGCGGGGTCGTTCGAGGCGCTCCTGGCGCGACAGCCTGTTCTGCATCGACGCCATGGTGTCTTCATTGCGCCTCAGCCAGTACTGCATGTCGTTGTTCATGAAATCCGAACTTACCCTACGCATGTGAACCTCCTACAAGGTCTTTACCAGGAAAACAAACCACGGAGGCACGGAGACACGGAGTTTGGAAGTTGGCAGAGAAAGGAGATACCAAAGATGAAGAAGTTGGGGGAATTATATTTCTATCCTTCATCATCTCTCCTTCTCTCCTTCTCTCCTTCTTCTCCGTGTCTCCGTGCCTCCGTGGCAAAATCCTCATATTCATCGTTAATTTAGATGCCCATCCTATTGATGATGGTGTCGAGCATGGAATCCATCTGGGCTATGAACTTGGCGGCGGCCGCGTAGCCGTGCTGGAACTTGATCATGTTGGAAAGCTCCTCGTCGATGTTGACGCCGGAGATCGACTGCCTCGTGTCGGTCAGGTTCTTGACGATGCGCGACTGTGTCTCGGCCATGCGGCCGGCCCGCTCGCCCTTGAGCCCGACGCTCGCGATCGCGTCGGCGAAGTAGTCGTCGAATGTCTTCTGCGACCCGACCATCACCGGCGCGGTGCGGAGCCTGGCTATCGCGATGGCTGCGCTGCCGTCGCCTGCCTCTGCCGGCCTGCCGTTTAAGCCGAAGCCCGCCGCCACACTCGTCAGGTCTCCGGATACAGCGGTAGACACCTCTATCCAGCCGGACGGGTGGGCCAGCGGCGCCACCGCGTAGTCGATGCCGCCGCGGAGGCCCGTGACGGCGTCAGCCTTGTCCCAGACGTACGCGCTTTCGGCGCCTGTCCCGGCCAGCAGACCCGCGTAGCCCGCGAGGAACTCTCCCGAATCTTCCACGTGCCTGATGACGAAGTCGGGGCTGTCTCCGTCGGAGCTCGTCTTGGCCCTGAGCTGCAGCATGCCGGTGGCGGTCAGCCGCGCGGTCACGTCGGCGCCTGAATCGTTGACCCTGCGGACGAGGTCGCCTACGGTGTCGGTCGGCTGGTACCCGATGTCGACCAGGCCTTTCGGGCCTGACAGCCGCATGACGCCTGAGAGGCCGATCTGTTCCTGGGCGTCGAGCGCGTTTCCGCCTGTCATGCGGTAGATGTAGCTGTGGTCGTAGGCTCCGTCGCCGTCGCGGTCGTAGTTGCCCGCTATGTTGTTGACGCTCGGCAGCTCGGTGAAGAAGTCGATCCCCGTCTTGCCGTTGAGGCCGTACGCGGAGCGGTGCACCTCGTTGACCAGGTCGGTGAAGGTCAGCGTCATCGTGTCGAGCGACGCTATCTCTTCTTTTATATCGACGTCGCGCATCTCGAGCATCGCGCCGAGGCTGCCGCCCTTGACGACGGCTTCGCTGCCGGTGTCTGCCCAGAGTACGCGCGGGTAGCCGCCTGTCTCCGCTCCCGACGACATCTCGAATCCGCGCGCCAGCTTGCCCTGCACGAGGATGTGCCCGTCTACGTGGACCATGAACTCGTCGGGGTCGCGGCGGTCGACAGTGACCGGCACCATAGCCGACAGCTTTTCCACGAGGACATCGCGGCGGTCGTAGAGGTCGTTGGGGTTGTCGCCCATCGCCTCTGACTTGAGTATCTCGGCGTTGAGCGCGGCTATCTGCCTGGACAGGTCGTTGGCCTGCGACGTGACTATCTCGATGTCTTCCTGGACCATGTCGCGGGTACTAGACAGGCGGCGGTACTGCTCGTGTATGGAATCTATCAGGGTCCTGCCGCGCTGGACGACAGCCTCGCGCGGGGCGAGCTCCGAAGGGTGCAGCGACAGTTCCTGCCACGAGTCCCAGAACCTGTCCATCTGGGTGCGCGTCGAGACTTCGGTGGGTTCGTTGTGCACCTGTTCGAGCAGGGACATGTACTTGTCCCTCGTGTCCCAGTAGCCGAGGCCCCCCTGCTGGGCGACGATCCGCGAGTCGAGCAGCTCGTCGCGCATCCTGGAGACGCGGACCGAGACGACGCCCTGTCCTATCTGGCCCGGGGTTTCCTCGCGGTTGAGCTGGGGAGCGTAGAGCGGCTCCATCGTGCCGAGTTCGACCCGCTGGCGCGAATAGCCTTCGGTCGCGGCGTTGGTGAGGTTGTGGCCGATGGTCTGAAGCCCCTGGTTGTGCGCGACGAGGCCGCGCTTGCCAAGCTCTATTCCGGCAAAGGTCGATTGCATCGAAGGTCCTCCTTCAGAGGGCTCTGTCCAGTATCATGGCGCCCGATCCCGCGTGATGCGGCCTGCCGGTCTTGCCGTAGATGCGGCCTTTCCGGTCGGGGAAAAGCGTCTCGACCGCCTGCCTGAGCGTCGCGGCCGCGTTGCCGACGAAACCCGAAAGCGCGTCGTTCTCGATGCGCGCGCGCATCGCTGACAGCCTGAGGGCGCGGTAGGCATCGTTGAGCGTTGAGCGGTATTCCACCGGGAGCGACAGCGATGCCCTGAAGACGGTGGCGTCCTGGTCCTGGCCCAGGTCGTCGAGGAGAGCCTCCCACGCCTCCGCGCGGCCGGCTTCGGCGAACGAGACCGACTCGGCAGCCGATGCCGCGCGTTCGAGCGCCTGCTCGAGCCTCGGCCAGTCGCGGGAGCGCACCGCTCCGGCCACGGCCCGCTGTTCTTCGACGAAGGAGTCGAGGGACCGCGCCTGTTCGCCGGCCCGCTGTATGAACGTCATCAGTCTGTCAATGTTCATGGCTACCCTCGCTTCATTATCGGTACTGGAAACGAGGAGTTTACGCCGATATAGTAGATAAGCCGGAAAAAAAACGCGGCGCAGCCGGGAAAAAGTCGAGGGGTCGATGTTCAAAGCGCTCAAAAACCTGTTCTGGCTGGCGCGCGGCGTACGCGTGTTCGCTCTTGTCGGCGAGAGCGGCACCGGCAAGAGCTTCAGGGCAAAACTCGTGGCCCAGAAGTACGGCATAGACATGATCATCGACGACGGCCTCCTGATCGACGGCGACGCCATAGTCGCCGGCAAGTCCGCCAAGCGCGAAAAGCTGTACATGGCCGCGGTCAAGACGGCCCTTTTCCACGAGAAGGCGCACCGCGACGAGGTGGCACGCGTCCTGCAGCATTCCCGCTGGAAGAAGATCCTCCTCATCGGCACGTCAGAAAAGATGGTCAAGAAGATAGCCGAGCGCCTGCAGATCCCGTACCCGGCCAAGATCATCAAGATCGAGGACATCGCCAGCCGGGACGAGATAGAGACGGCAATACGTGCCCGCAAGGTCGAAGGCAAGCACGTCATACCCGTCCCCGCAATCGAGATCAAGCGGAGCTATCCGCGCATTTTCTACGACAGCATCAGGGTCTTCCTCCAGCGCAACCTTTCGCCCGGCGGTCTGTCGACGCCAAAACTCTATGAAAAATCCGTCGTCCGGCCTGAGTTCTCCAAGCGCGGCCGCGTGGCGATATCGGAGTCGGCCCTGTCGCAGATGGTCATCCACTGCATAGACGAGTTCGACGATTCGATACGCATACGCAAGATCACCATACGCTCGGATTCCCAGGGTTATCGCCTGACCATCGTCATCGAGGTACCCTTCGGCTCCCAGCTGTCCGGCCGTATCCATAATCTGCAACAGTATATAATCGATAACATCGAGCGTTTCACCGGCATCCTCATCGAGGAGGTCAACCTGGTCATAGACAGGTTCTCCAAGTAGGCTGCCACCGGTCCAAAGCAGGATGTCCGGCCGAGTTTGACAACGGCACGGACGAGGTTTACGATAGACGTACCATGGAGGGTACCATAGTGAAGAAAACGTTGATTTTTGCTGTCATCGCGCTCGCTCTAGGCGTGTGCGTCAGCGCCCAGGCTACGGCAGGGACTTCGAACCCGGTTCCTGCGGCGACCGTAGCCCCGACTGCGCCTGCGGCGCCGGTCGCGAGCGCCAGTTCCAGGCACTACTCCGTCTGGTCCGACGCCGGCAAGGATGACGCCGTCGCTCTCGCGGCGACGCTCGATGGCCTGTTCGGCGTCTACAACGAGTATTTCCGCTTCGACGAGACGAAGCTGAAGGCTCCCCTGACCGTCCGCAAATTTTCCGCCAAGGAACCGTTCGACGCCTATCTGCAGAAGGTCATAGGCGAAACCAAGGACGATTTCGTCTACCTGCATTACCCGACGGTGGAACGCTCCGAGCTGGTCGTTTTCGACAAGGGCAACGCCGATGACTTCGACGTGTCGCTTGCCCACCAGGCCTTCGTCCAGTTCCTCAAGGCCTTCGTTCCCGAGCCCCCGCTCTGGATCCGCGAAGGCTTTGCCGTGTTCTTCGAGAGGACGCGCCTCGATCCCGCCACCGGCGCCGTCAAGTATTCGGAGAACCAGGCGTGGCTCGAGACCGTCAAGCTGCTCAAGTCGCAGTCCAGGCTATACAAGGTGACCGACCTGATGAAGCTGTCGTCCGACGATGCCCGTTCTGGTCTCGACGTATTCTACCCGCAGTCCTGGGCGCTTGTGTCGTTCTTTACCGGCAGCCCCGACCGCCGCTACAACCGCTTTATATGGGACGCGATCGGACACCTTTCACCCGACGCGACCCTCGACGGGAATCAAGCCGCCATCCGCGATTTCTACCTCCGCTGGCATGGGCAGGACGCCGCCGAGTCGGACTTCCTTGCGTACCTCGACGGCCAGAAAACCTTCGCCGAGCTTGTCACCTCCGGCGTCGGCTCGTACGGAGACAAGGACCTGGATACTGCTTACAAAGCGTTCACCCAAGCACTGGTCAAGAATTCTGCAAGCTACATTCCGTATTACTACCTCGGCCTCATCGCCTACGCCCGAGGTGACTACGCCCTTGCCGAGGATTACTACAAGACCGCCTTCGATCTGGGCAGCGACGCGCCGATAACGAATTACGCGCTTGGCATCAACGCCTACGCCTCGCGCCGTTTCGACGAGGCCGCGGCCTGGCTCCAGAAAGCCAAGGACGGCGACCCCGCGAAATACGAAGCGAAGGCCGGTGAGATTATCGCCCGCATCGCCTCCGACACCGGCATGTAGCTTTCGTTCATACCGGGGTATCTGCTTTGTCGCGGCCCGCATCGTGACCCTCGACATACAGGAGTATGCCGTCGGGATCCCGATGCGGGCCGCTTCGCGCATCTGCTCCCGGTATGAACGAAAGTCCTTGCAGGGAAATACCGGGGCATCTGCTTTGTCGCGGACCCCGCATCGTGACCCTCGACACGCAATGGGGTGCTTTTGGATCCCTGCGGAGGCCGCTTCAAATTTCTGTACACTATCCATGTGTATAGGGAGCAGGCAGGATAACGCTGGAAGGGAACAACCCGCTAGAGTACACGGATCCCGATGGGAGACAGTATGTTGAAGAAGATGGACAAAAACCAAGCCAAGCTTTCAAAGATAGAATTGAGAATGAAGAAGCACCGATTGATGAATTAAAGGATTACACCGATCGGCTGCGAAGTATGAGAGGTTTGACTTATGAAGCTGCTGGAAAGTGCAGTGGTTTAGCTACAAAACCCTTAAAAGATATGGGGTATAAAACCATTGGAAATGCAGATGATTTAGCAAAAGGGAGAGTCCATGGCATTATTCCATTTGAAAATGTTGATAATGCACGCCAAGGACAACCAGGAGTAATTAATGGCTATGACTGGTCACCAAAGGACGGCATAATTGATCATGTGAACGTCGGTGCTGGCCAATATCCAGGTGAGTCAGCAATGCAAATTATTGATGCAACACAAGATATTAATACATGGCCGATAGACCGCAACTATTATATGCCAAGCAATGGACAAAAATATGAAGCAGTATCAGGATTTGTTAATCAAACGTATGCTCCTTTTTCAAGTCGGCATACGCCAGATGTACAAATGCGGATTGATTTTAGTAAATTAGAAAGGTGATTAAATGAATATTACATATAAGTTCATTACGATACTACTTCTTTTATCTTCGTGCTCATATTTTAATTCGGGAAATTGGGAATCAAAAGCTATACAAATAAAACCTGATGATATATCAGTAATTATTAAATATAAAAAGGCCGATAAACAGTATTATAATACTATTAAGTCGGGAACAGAAGAAATGCTTGATACTATCAAGATCTATTATTTCAACGAAGGCAAGGAATATTATCTAGGAAGAATTGATCGGACTGGCGTTTATAATACTAAAGGTATTTCTATTTATAAAATGCCAGATGAAATAAAAGAGCCATATGTCAGTATTAGGAATATTGAATTCCCAACTTCAGTTAATTTTATTGAGCAGCAAGATGGGAAATATCAAGAATCTGATACTAGAGTTAATTTGAAGTTAAACCTTAGCGAATTAACAATTGAAATTTCTTTGCCGGATTTGTAGATGAATATAGAGTCAAATAGATGGTAAGGCTCTCCTGTGATTAATAAATAGTACTAAGCTAAAATCAGTCAAAGAAAAGAACCAAGTTAACCTGCGAGCGGTACTCCGCGAGTCAGGTTGAACTTCTGTTTTTCTTGCTCCCGAGAAATCAGGCCAGCACGCGTCGAGCATGCTGGCCTGATTAGTTTAGGATGAAAGAGGCCAGTCGTGAACCTGCTCCGCTGAGCACCCCGCGTTACGGCCTGCCCACGCCCCCCTTGCCGCTTCCCCCTCCCGGGCCCACCCCCTTGGGCTTACCCCCCCGTTAAGGTATCTATTAACGTCCGGGAGGGGGAACACTCAAAAGGGGGGGGCGCGGTTTCTGCACGCTCTTCCGTTCGTCGCCGTCCTGGCTCCTCTCTCCAGAGCTACAGAAAGCCCTCCACGCGGGGTAGCCGATTCATGGTCGTGGCGTGAGTCTCCGTATGGCGCCTTAGCCCTGCCGGCCCTCTCAGTCAAGATAGATGTCACCTGATCATAAATGGAGGTGACGCTCTTG
>CAZNXK010000138.1:0-8996 GCA_964576835.1 uncultured Treponemataceae bacterium
GCCGACGTGATGGCCCGCGTATTCCTGGCCCGTGGCCTGTCGGTGCGCTACGCCTTCATCTGCGCGGCTCCGGAGATCATGGCCTGGACCCGGCGCTCGGGCGCCCTGCCCGCGGACCACCCCGACCGCCTGGACGCGTTCTGCTACATCTCGGCGAGCCACAATCCGCCTGGGCACAACGGCGTCAAGTTCGGACTTGCCGACGGCGGCGTGCTCCCGGGGACCGACGCCAGGACGCTCATCGCCGCATTGCTGGACGGCGCCTGCTCCCTGCCCGACATCGAGGCGATGGCGGTCCTTGTTGCGCTTGCCGACGCCAGGGTCGTAGCCGCCCTGTACGCCGCCTGCGGCTCGGCAAAGCGCAGGGCCATCTCCGACTACGCTCTTTTCGCGCGCGAGGTCGCTGGCGCCTCGGCGGACCTCGACGCCCAGGAGCGCGAGCTCGACGCGCTCGCGGCGGCCGTCGAAGCCAAAGGGGCGGGCATAGTCGCCGAGATGAACGGCTCGGCGCGGTCGCTGTCGATAGACGGCGACTTCCTGTCGGGACTCGGCGTCTCGGTCCTGCGGCTGAACGCCGAGCCGCGGCGCTTCGCCCACAGGATAGTGCCGGAAGGCGAGTCGCTCGAGCCGTGCAGGCGGGCTCTCGCCGAGGCGCACGCCACCGACCCGGCTTTCGTCCTAGGCTATGTTCCCGATTGCGACGGCGACCGCGGCAACATGGTCTACTGGGACGGCGAAGGCCGCGAGGCCAAGGCGCTCGAGGCCCAGGATACCTTCGCCCTTGCCGTGCTGGCCGAGCTGTCGGTCTCGGCTTGCCGCTCATCTGGTGCCGGCCGTCCGCAAGGCAAGACCGCGGTGGCATGCAACGACGCGACCAGCGGGCGCATCGAGGCGATAGCCGGCGCGCTTGGCGCACGTGTGTTCCGCGCCGAGACAGGCGAGGCCAACGTCGTCGGCCTGGCCAAGTCGCTCAGGAACGATGGCTGGGAAGTCCGTATCCTCGGCGAAGGCTCCAACGGCGGCGTCATCACCCACCCGGCGTCTGTCCGCGACCCCCTCAACACCGTTTCGGCCTTGCTCAAGCTTCTGTACCTTCGCGACTCGGGCGAAACGCCAGGCCCGTTCCGCCTGTGGCTGGAGCGCTCCGGCCTGGGCGGCTCGTACCGGAACGAGTTCGGACTGGCCGATGTGCTGGCCAGCCTGCCTCGCTTCTCGACGACCAGCGTCTTCGAGGACAGGGCGGCGCTTAGGGTGCGAACGCGCGACCATGCCGCGCTCAAGAACGCCTACGAGGCGATTTTCAGGAAGTCATGGACATCGATCGCGCACGATCTGGCACCGCGCCTGGGAGCGCTTTCGTGGAAAGCCTTCGCCAGTTCAGGTTCGGCAGAAAGCGAGCTTTCAGGGTCCTTCGGCGCTTCAGGTTCGGGAGGCCTCAAGCTCCTGCTGTCCGACGGCGACGGCAAGGCGGCCGGCTTCCTGTGGATGCGCGGCTCGGGAACGGAACCGGTATTCCGCGTCATGGTCGATGTCCGCGGCGACGACTGGACTCTGGAATCCATGCTCCTCGAGCGCCATGCGAAGATGGTACGTGAAGCGGACTCTCTTGCATAAGAACGCAAAAAGCGTTAGTATCCGCGACATATTTCAGGGAGGGGACTCGATGGGCGTTCGTGGCGAGCTTTTTTCAACGCGCATAGCGTGTGACGGCAGGACCTATTTCTTCAACGTCAAGGAAAACCGCATGGGCGACCTGTTCCTCGACATAGTCGAGAGCAAACCCACCGAGACGGGCGACTTCGATCGTCGCTCCATCGTGATATTCCAGGACAACGCCGACGAGTTCATCAAGGCTTTCCAGAAGTCCCTCGAAGCCATGGCCAAGGCCGCCCCGTCAGAACGGACCAAGCCGCCCCGTACCAGGCGCGACGCCATGGCTCCCCGCGATGACGGACCCCCGCCATTTCATCGATGCGGGCAAACCCCAGCGCCGTGAATCGGCTCCCTCGCGTGCAGGAACCCCGGACCGCCGGGGCGACAGGCATGACGGCGAACGCCACGGTTCGGTCAGGCGCGACGTCGACAAGGCGGCCGGCCGCTCGAGCCGTGACGACGCTCCCAGGCCGGCAGGCAAGGGACGCGTTCTCCGCGTCAAGTCGAAGCCCCGGATACAGGCCGCCACTCCCGCCCCGTCGCCCAGGTCAAAGCCGGCATCAAAACGCCTTACCGTCAGGAAAGTTCCGCCCAAGCGGGACGAGTGAGCGAGGGCTTTCTATTCCTTCATGTAGTTGAAACTCATCCTCTGGATCGGTGACGGGCCCAGGAGCCTGCACGCCGCCCTGTGCGCGGCTGTCGGGTAGCCCTTGTGCCTCCCGTAGCCGTAGTCGGGATACAGCCAGTCGTAGCGTTCCATCATCCTGTCCCGCGACACCTTGGCGATTATCGAAGCGGCCATGACCGCGGGAACCCTGGCGTCGGCCTTGACCATGGCCATGCTGGCGCAGGGGAGGTCGGGCGTCTTCGTGCCGTCGACTATGACAAGATCGGGCGATAGCCCGAGCCGCAGGAAAGCCCTCCGCATCGCGAGCATGGTAGCCCCCAGGATGTTCAGCATGTCAATCTCCGACGGCCAGGCCCATTCGTTGGCCCACGAGGCGCGTGCCACGATCTCCTCGAAAGCCGCCGCCCGCGCCCGCGGAGACAGGGCCTTGGAGTCATCGAGCATGCCGATAGGGAAGTCGTCCGGAAGGATGACCGCCGCGGCCGCCACGGGACCCGCGAGCGGCCCCCTGCCCGCCTCGTCGATGCCGCAGACCATCCCGCTCCAAAAGCCTGTATACGGATCGGTCATTCGCCCTCGATGTAATACTGGGCCCTCGACTCGAATTCGGCGAAGCGGGATGCGAGTCCGGGAAGTTGGGCCGCGGCCGCCGCGGCATCCCCGGTCGCCGCGGAGGCTTCGATCCCCATCGCCGCGTCCCCGAGGCTTTTCGCCGAAAGGGTCCACGCCGCGCCTTTTATCGAATGCGCCACTTCGCGCAGAGTCCTTGAGTCGCCGGCGGTGGCGGCCGCTTCCATGTCGGCGAGCTGGGAGCGT
Organism: uncultured Treponemataceae bacterium; assembly: GCA_964576835.1. Lineage (GTDB taxonomy): Bacteria > Spirochaetota > Spirochaetia > Treponematales > UBA12059 > SZUA-370. Next base: position 3,098 of record CAZNXK010000138.1, read on the forward strand.
GTCTTGGCCGAGAACCGGCCGAGCAGCTCGACGACCTTGTCGCGGCGTCCGAGGAATGTATCCAGCAGGGTTTCGAAGTCGAGCACCGTGCCGCCGGCCGCTTCCCGGTCCGCTTCGGGGGCGGTGGCTATCACCGGTGCTTCGGCCTCGGCGGTCTTGTCGGCCCAGAAGCCCAGCTTGTCGGCAAGGTCCTTCTTCTTGAACGGCTTGACCAGCACGTCGTTCATGCCGACCTCTATGCACTTGTCGCGTTCGCCCTTGAGCGCGCTCGCCGTCACGGCGATGATGGGTTTCGTGAAACCCCGGTCGCGAAGGCCTCTTGCCGCTTCATAGCCGTTCATCCTGGGCATGAAGATATCCATCAGCACCATGTCGAAGATCCCCGCAGAGCCCAGCTCGAGCGCTTCCTGCCCGTCGCTGGCGACCGTCACCTCGCAGCCGAGCCTTCGCATCAGCACGGCGAACAGTTCCTGGTTGACGACATGGTCCTCCGCCAGCAGCACCTTGAGGCCCAGCAGCCTTTCGTCGCCGGCCGGCGCCGCGGCCGGGGCGGGAGCGCCGCTGTCGAAAGAACGCGGACCCGTGGCCGGGGATTCTTCGTAAGACTCGTCCGCCGGCGCCAGGTCGACCTCGTCGCCGAGCGCGCGCTGGAGCACGTCGAACAGCTCGTCGGGATTGACGGGTTTGACGGCGTAGCCGTTGAACCACTGCAGCAGCTTCATCTTCGCATCCGCTCCGATGGCCCCCTCGGGGGCCAGCAGCACGAGCCTGGTGGCGTTGATCGTCCGGTCCGCGGTCACCTCGGCGCCAAGGCGCCAGCCGTCCATCCCGGGCATGTTCTGGTCGACGAGGCAGGCTGCGTACGGCCTGCCTTCGAGGGCTGCCTTCCTCATCGCCGCAAGCGCCTGCTCGCCGGACGACACGCCGTCGACGCTCAGGCCGAACGATGCCGCGACTCGCAGTGAATGCACAAGCGCCTTGGGGTGGTCGTCGACGACGAGGGCCCGGGCCGGCGCCGGCAGGACCCGCAGGCTCCGCGGAGACTGGGCGGCTCCCGCGACCAGGGGCAGGTCGAAGCCGAAGGTCGAGCCGCGCGGCTCGTTGGCGCTGCACCAGATCGTGCCGCCCATAGCGCCGACCAGGTATTTGGAAATGGCGAGCCCCAGCCCGGTGCCTCCCTGGGTCGTGATGCCCGAGCTTCCCTGCGTGAACGGGGTGAATAGCTTCTGGCGCAACGATTCGGATATCCCCTGACCTGAGTCCGAGACCGTCAAGCGCATCGAAGCGCCGGCGCTGGAACCTGCCGTCGAGGCGGTGACGACGATTTCACCCGCGGGAGTGAACTTGACGGCGTTCTTGAACAGGTTGACGACTATCTGCCTGAGCCGCCCCGGGTCGCCGCGGATGACGGAGGGCAATGCCTCGTCGATGTCGAGTATCACCTCGAGACCCTTCTTGTGCGCGTCGAGGATTATCAGGTCGACCGCCTGCCTGAGCGTCGAGCGCAGGTCGAAGTCGACCGACTCCAGGTCGAGCTTGCCTGCTTCTATCTTCGAGAAGTCGAGCACGTCGTTTATCAGCCCCAGGAGAACATCGGCCGAGAACCTGACCGTGCGGATGTAGTCGGCTTGCTCCTTGTCGAGGTTCGTCTCGACGAGAAGCTCGTTCATGCCCAGGATTGTCTGGATCGGCGTTCGAATCTCGTGGCTCATGTTGGCCAGGAACTGGCTCTTGGTCTGCGTCGCCTTCTCCGCCTCTTCCTTGGCGGACACCAGCGTGCGCTCGCGGATTTTCTGCCCGGTCACATCCAGGAACGAGCACCAGAGCCACCGCGAATCGCCCGCGTCCAGCGGCGACATGGTGGTCCGCAGCCAGAGCCGTCCTCCCGAAGCGCTCCTGACGCCGCTTTCGACGGTGGCCGAGCCCATCCTTCCCAGCAGCACCTCGTTGATGTAGTAGGAGTATCGGAACGATTCGCGCTCCTCGAGCCAGTCGAACAGGGGCACGGCCAGGCGGTCGGGCACGAAACCGGCTATGTCGGTGAACAGCTCCTCGAACGCCGCGTTCCACAGCGCGGGAATCCCGTGGTCGTTGAGGACTATCATCGGCTGGCTGGCCTGGTCGAACGCGGCCCTGAAAATCACGTCGGGCAGCGACACGCCCGCTCCCTGGCGCGGGCTGCCGGAACTGGCATCCATGGCAGTCTCCTAGAAATTCGCCTTGAGTATCTCCAGGGTCTTCCTGAGGATATGCTCGGGCTTCAGCGGCTTGACGAGGTAGCTCTTGACGCCGGCCTTGAAAGCCTTGACAACCGATTCCCGCTGGGTGACCGCCGACAGCACGATGATCGGCATCGCCAGATCCAGGGAACGCAATTCGGCCAGCACGCCGAATCCATCGATCTCCGGCATACGCAGGTCTAGGAACACGAGGTCGAAGACCCGCGACTGGACAGCGGACAGGAATTCCCTGCCGTTGGAGAACGTGCTCACCTTTGCGTCGATCGCCTCGAAGGTGGTCTTGAGCAGCTCCTGTATCACGAAGTCGTCGTCGACCACCGCTATCGAAAGGCCTTCCCCCAGATGCCTGGCGTTCTCGATAGACAGTCTCGGGCGCACGTTTTCGGTCTCGAAGCGCATCTCTATGGACTCGGCGCCGGAAGCGGACCCTTGAGTCGAGAGTATCCTGTCGGTGATGATCGCGGCCTTCTCCTCCGGCGCGTCGGCCGACCGCGTGGCTTCGGCAACGAGCCCGTCGAGCGCGTACTCGAGGCTGGCGACCACCTCGAGCTCGGCGAATTCCGGCCTGCCTGCCACGAAATCCTTGACGAAGCCTGAACGGGTCAGGACCTTGATGTGCTTCGTCCTGGCGCGGGACGACTCGACGATCGTCTCGAGGAGGAACTCGAGGTTGGGGCCATCGACGAAGGTCAGCTCCATGTCGGAAAGCATGATGAGGATGCGCGGCTTCTGGATGGCGTACAGGTCGAGAAGCTCGCGCACCTTGAAGCGGAGCAGGTCGACCTTGTCGCGGTTGATGCCCTTGGCGAGCTCCACGAAGACGATGTTGTCGTTGACGTGCGCCTCGACTATGCATGGCGTCTTGTCCATCTCGAAGCGCGCCCCGGTTATCTCCGAAAGCGTCTGGAAGAAGGCGTCCATCTTGATCGGTTTCATGAAAACCTTGCGTATGTTGTACTGGACCAGTTCGAGAAGGCGGTTCTTGTCTATCATCTGGGCGGTCAGAATGACGGGTATCGCCGCGGTGTTGGGGTTCTTCGACTTCTCCTCGAGCACTTCCTTGCAGCTCTTCCGCGTCAGGTGGTAATCCATGACGACGAGGTCGGGAGGATCGTTCCGCATCTTGGAGACGCCGTCGAGGCCGTTTATCGCGACATCCGCGGACAACCCTGCGCGGGTCAGGCGAGCCTTGATGTAATCCCTGAACAGGTCCGACTCGTCGATTATGAGCACGCTGGTCCTGGCCACGATCGGCCTCCTTCGCGGGGTGTCGCTGTGCCGGCACGGGCTGCCCGTCAGTATATCCGAATTCACCCTGAATCACAAACGCACTGCACGCCCCATACAACGAATATACATACAATTATTGCGGATATATTTGTCGATATATGATATCATTGAATGTGCCGATATTCCAATGAATACACATATGGAGACATGAATGACAGCACGTACATCGAATCGCGTCGTCGCTTCGGTCATTGCACTATCCATGTTCATATTCCAGGCCCAGGCGCAGGAAAAGCCGGGCTCCGACTTCGTGAAGACCAGCGGTCTCGGCAACTGGACCTACGACTACGACGTCTCCGGCTTCAAGCCGGGAACCTACAATATACTCGCGCGCGCCGTCGATTCCGCCGGCAATGTCACCTTTGCCGTGCCGTTCAACCTCATCGTCGACCCGGCCTCCGACCTGCCTGTCGTCAGGATAGTCAATCCATTGCCGCTGGCGCGTGTCGGCGCCGACCTCAACATCGCGGGTACCTGCGTGGACGACGACGCCGTCGGATACGTCGAGATACGCCTGGACGGCGGCGAGTGGCAGCGGGCCAGGGGTTCGGACTTCTGGTCACACTACCTGCCGACCTCGGGGATAGCCGACGGCCTCCATGAGCTGTCGGTACGAGGCGTGGACAGGAACGGACTCGCGGGGCTCGAGTCGTCGGTCTCCTTCAATCTGGACAGGACCAAGCCGCTCCACACGATAGCGAAGCCATCGTTCGGCGCGATCGTCTCCAGGCGTATAGCCATACAAGGCAGCGTCTTCGACGCGAACGGCATGGCCTCGGTTGCCTGGTCCGCTGACTCCGGTTCCACCTGGCAGCCTCTGAAATACTCCTACGACAAGAAAACCGGCACCGCCTCCTTCGACGTGGCCGTCGACACGACCAGGCTGCCCGACGGTCCCGCGGTACTCTGGCTCCGCTCCGTCGACCGCGTCGGTTCGGAAAGCGTCGCGGTTTTCCTGTACTTCGTCGACAACACCAAGGCGGAACTCGCAATCCTGTCTCCTGGCGACGGTGAAGCGGTCAACGGACGATTCTCCATAACCGGTCGCGTCTACGACACCGTCGGGGTCGCGTCGCTCGAATGGAGCCGGGACAAGGAAACGGGGCGCGTAGAGCTGCTGCCCGGCAACCCATACTTTTCAATCCCGGTGGAGGCGCCTGCCAAGGCGGGCGGCTTGACGATCCGCCTGAACGCGACAGACGTCGCCGGCAACGTCTCCACGCTCGCCGTGACGAGGCAGGTCGACCCAAAAGCCGACCTTCCGACAGTCGCGCTGTCCTATCCGGCCGCCGGCGCGGTCATCGATGGCGGACTTTTCGCCGCGGGAGGAGCGCGCGACGACGACGGCGTGGCGTCGGTGGCGTGGCGCATCGACGAAGGACAGGAGACGGGCATCGAGACGACAGGTTCGTTCTCGTTCAGGGCCGACGGTCTGCCTGGCGGGGCCCACGACCTGTGGGTGCGCGCTACCGATGTCAACGGCCTGCAAGGACTCTGGGTCCGGACTCCCTTCGGTTTTTCCGGCAAGGCTCCCGTCGTCTCGTTGCTCAGCGCCGCGGACGCCTCCGGAGAACGGGACTTCCGCCCGGGCGTCTCGATATCGACGATGGACGGCAAGGCCACCATTTCCGGCTCGATCGAGGCGGCCAATCCGCTTGTCGAACTGAACTACACGATCAACGCCGGCGCGGCGGTCAGGCTGCCCTTTAGCAAGACCGGAAGCGGCGCTAGCTTCACGGTACCGCTTTCGGCATCGCTGCCCTGGGGCGTCCTCGACCTGGCTGTCCGCGCCGTCGATTCGTCCGGCAAGGCGGGCGTCGCGCGGGCTCCCGTCCTGGCCGTCGATTGGTCAAGGCCGCGGGTCGGCCCCCTCCTCGACTTCGGAATGGCCCGGGAGCCGGCCCAGGGAAGCCCGGCAACCGTCGCCGTATCCGACGCGGCTCCGCTGTCGGGCACTTTCGTCACCCCGTTCGACGGCGAAGGCATAGCCTCGGTCAGGCTCGAACCCGCTTCCAGGGTGGTCGCTGCATCATTCGAAGGCACGACGGTCAAAGTCACGCGCTCGGGCGACGGCGCCACCGCGCCGACGAACGTCGTGGTGACGACCGTGCGCGGGCACAGCTTCAGCTCCGGTCCTTATGTCTTCACAACCGACGCCGCGTCGCCATCCATAACCATCAGCGAACCGGCGTTCGGTTCCTGGCTCCGTGGAACGGTCACCGTCGTCGCCGAAGCCGCCGACGGCGACCGGGTCGCCTCGGTCGAGTACTCCGCGAACGGCGGTCCCTGGAACCCGCTCGACAAGGCGGGATCGGCGTATAGCGCTTCTTTCGATTCGTCGGCCTTCGACGGCCCCGTCAGGCTCGACG
>CAZNXK010000139.1:0-8944 GCA_964576835.1 uncultured Treponemataceae bacterium
TACAACTTTGTTCCACTCGGAAACAGCCCCGTAAGGGGCTGATTGACGAGCTGATTTTGCGCCACGGGGCGCCGAGATGGGCCAAGAAACGTCAAATGAGCTAACATTCTTAGACATCTTGACCATTTTTTCCACTTCTTGTCTGTTAACTTCATCTCGTGGTCCTAAGTCCGACAGGCTCCTAGAGCCGGGCCTTGACCCGAGTCTGGCCGTCAAGCGCCTCTGTCATGCCCGGGCTGAGCCTGAGCGCCTTGGCGTAGAGGTCGACGGCGCGGCCGTATTCGCCGAGCTGTTCGACGAGCGACGCATAGCGGTACCACCAGCGGGCGATGCCCGGTTCCCGGTAGACGGCCATGCTGTACGCGATGTCGGCATGATCGAGCCGCTTTTGGCGCATGTAGCTCTCGGCCATGTAGAAGTAGGCGGACGGAACGCGGTCGCCGTATTCCCCGACATTGTCCAGGTATCGCTGCAGGGATTTCACGGCGCGTCCGTCGTCGTTGAGGTGGAAATACGCTTCTCCCATCACCTCGACTATCCTGGCGTCGAATTTTACCTTGAGTCCGGCGGCGCCGATGTCGACGACTTCCCTGTACCGCTCCATGCGGAAAAGGCTCCAACATTTGACGGTGTACGCGTCCATGCGCGTGGGGTCGGAGGCCAGCTCCCTGTCGCAGACGCTCACCGAGGAGCGGTACTTGGCCTGCGCATCCGCCAGCTTGCCCGCCGTCTCAAGGTCGCGCCCCTGCTTGTAGAGCAGGAGCGCATCGGCCCTGGATGGCGTCGCTGCCGGTGCGGCTGCCGGGGCTACAACCGGTGATATGGCCGGTGCGGTAGGAGGCAGCTCTACCGGGGCGGTTGCCGCCGGTGCCTCCTGGACGGTGCTTTCGTTGCTGCCCGTGTTCTCCTGCGCTGAAACGGCAGGAACCAGGGCGATAAACGACAAGGTGACGGCAATGAACAACAATCCTGCTATGAACGCTCTGAAACGCATGTCGGGTAGTATTGTCCAAAGTCGGATCGAGCATCAAGGCGTCGCAGGGCCTTCGCATGATGGTTCGCCTTCAATAGACGACGGGTTCGACGTCCAGGTCCCGCCATAGATACCAGACGGCCACCGTGCGCCAGGGCCGCCATGATTCCCCCAGCGCCAGGAGGCGGCTCCGGGTCGCAGCGGGTCCGTCTCCTTCGGGCCAGCCGTACAGCCGGCTCGCGGCCCGCCGTAGCCCCACATCGCCCGCGGGCAGGATGTCGGGGCGGTGAAGGTGGAAGATGAGGAACATCTCCGCGGTCCACGGCCCGACGCCGCGCAGAGCGCAGAGCCGCCCGCGGACCTCGTCGTCATCGAGAACGTCGAAACTCGCGGGCGAATAGTCATCGCGCAGGAAAGACCCGGCCAAGCCCTGCAGGTATTCCACCTTGCGCCCCGACAGCCCGCACGAGCGGAGCTCGCCTGAGCTGGCCGAGGCGATGTCTTCCGGCCTCAGCCGCAGGAACCGGCCGGACAGCCTCCCCCATATCCCGGATGCGGCCGCGACAGAAATCTGCTGGCCGACTATGGCGTTGGCGAGAGTCGTGAACGCGTCGCCGCTACCCGACAGCCTGGCGCCCCGGTGCCGGGCTATCAGGCCGGCCAGCAGGCCGTCGCGTCCGCCCAGGGCTGATGACGCTTCATCCCAGTAATCGGTGGCGTACATCGCGACGACCCCCGGCTATTTGCCCGCCAGATACCCGTTTATGGCGGCCGCCGCCCTTCTTCCCTCGCCCATCGCGAGTATGACGGTGGCGGCGCCAAGCACGATGTCGCCGCCGGCCCATACGCCGTCGAGCGCCGTCTTCTGGTTTTGGTCGACGAGCACATGGCCCTTCTTGTCCACGGCCAGGCCGGGCGTCGCTTTGGCGAGCAGCGGGTTTGACTCGTTGCCCACCGCGACGATGACCGTGTCGAACGGCACCTCGTGCTCCGAACCATCGATGGCCACGGGGCTGCGCCTGCCCGACGCGTCGGGTTCTCCAAGGCGGTACGACATCACGCACAGGCCCCGGACGATGCCTTTGTCGGTTCCGAGCACTTCGGTAGGACTCGCCAGGAAGTCGAAGATGATGCCTTCCTCGATGGCGTGCTCCACCTCCTCGGCGCGCGCCGGCATTTCCTCGCGGGTCCGGCGGTACAGCACGTGCACCTCGTCGGCTCCGAGGCGCAGGGCCATGCGGGCCGAGTCCATCGCAACGTTGCCGCCGCCGAGCACCGCGACGCGCTTCGACGGGTAGATGGGCGTGGCGGCGCGCTCCCTGTCCCAGGCGCGCATCATGTTGCAGCGGGTAAGGTACTCGTTGGCGCTGAAAACGCCGACGAGATTCTCGCCCTGTATGTCCATGAACTTCGGCAACCCTGCGCCGACGCCGACGAAGGCCGCGTCGAAGCCGTCCTCCTGGAGCAGGGCCGGCAACGGTATTGTCCTGCCGACCAGCGTGTTGAGTTCGAAGCGCACGCCCATGCGCTCGAGCTTGTCCGCCTCCTCGCGCACTATGGCCTTGGGCAGTCTGAACTCGGGAATGCCGTAGACCATGACGCCGCCCGGCTTCTGGAACGCTTCGAATATGACGACATCGTGGCCTTCGCGGCGGACATCGGCTGCGACCGTCATCCCCGCGGGACCCGCCCCGATGACTGCTACGCGCTTGCCCGTCTGCGGCGCGACGTGGGGAATGGGCGCTCCGCCCGACGCGCGCTCGCGGTCGGCGACATATCGTTCGAGCCGGCCTATCTGCACCGCCCGCTCGACTCCTTTGAGCGCCTTGCCGAGCGTGCACGGCTCCTGGCACTGCTTTTCCTGGGGGCAGACCCTGCCGCATATGGCCGGCAGGAGGTTCGTCTTTCGTATGACATCGGCCGCGCCAGGGTAGTCGCCCTTGGCGACCAGCCCGACGAAGCCCGGGATGTCGATGGAGACCGGGCAACCGGCCACGCACGGCGCGTTCTTGCACTGGAGGCAGCGGGCCGCCTCGACGCGGGCCTGCGCTTCGGTATAGCCGAGCGCAACCTCGTCCATGTTGTGGGCTCGCACCGCGGGCTCCTGGCACGGCATGTCCTGGGCCGGGATGGCCATCCTGTCCTTGTTCGTCAGCGGCTTGCTGTCCAGGCCCACGAGTATCTTCCTGGCTTCGTCGGCCAGTCTGGCGGTATCGGCCGGGCTCATTTCGAACCTCCGACAGTCGCCGCCGCGACCCTTGCAGCTTCAGCCATGGAGTCGAGCATGCAGGCGCCGCCTTCATGCAGGGCCTTGTGCGCGGCGTCTTCGAGCGGCTTGTAGGCGCGCAGCCTGAGCATCATGCCGTCCCAGTCGACCAGGTGGGCATCGAACTCCGGCCCGTCCACGCAGACGAACTTCGTCTGGCCGCCCACCGAGACGCGGCAGCCGCCGCACATGCCGGTCCCGTCTATCATGATGGTATTGAGCGACGCAAGGGTCTTCACGCCGAAGGGGCGGGTTGTCTCGGCGCAGAACTTCATCATGATCGGCGGCCCGATGGCCACGGCTATGTCCGGCTTGTGCTGGGCCTGGCACAGCTCCTTGAGCGGCTCGGTGACCAGGGCCTTGCGGCCCCGGCTGCCGTCGTCGGTCACGACGATGAGTTCGTCGGCGATTGCGCGCATTTCGTCCTCGAGAATGATGAGATCCTTGGTCCTGGCGCCCATGATGATGGTCAACCTGTTGCCCGCCTTCTTGAGGGCCTGCGCTATCGGGTGCATCGGAGCCACGCCTATGCCGCCGCCTATGCACACAGCGTGGCCGAAGCGTTCGATATGGGTCGGATTCCCCAGGGGGCCGAGCACCGCCTCGATGGAGTCGCCCGGCTCGAGCTCGGCCAGCCTGTGCGTGCTGACGCCCACGGTCTGGAATATCAGCGTGATGGTGCCGCGGTGAGGATCGGCATCGGCTATCGTCAGGGGCACGCGCTCGCCCCATTCGACGTCGGTCTGCACGATGACGAACTGCCCGGCCTTTCGCTCGCGCGCTATATGGGGAGCCTCTATCTCGACGCGGAACACCTCGTCGGACAGGCGGGTCTTCGCTACTATCTTGTTCACCCTTCCTCCTAGTATGTAGTCATTTCTATATATAGACTATATTCAAATGAATGTCGACCGCATTCTCGCATGACGCACGCCAGTATGCGCCTGAATCCATAAATCGCGCAACACTAGAAATATCGCACGCCGCTCCGGTACTATCGAAATGCCAGGAGGCAACAATGCCCGTTCCCCTCAATCCCGACAAGTACCGCTCGCCGTCGGTCTTCGAACCGCAGGACTTCCTCTCGTACATGCAGAAGAGCGGCCATACCACTGAATCGGAAAAGGCTCCGCAAGCCGCGATCCTCTGCTACCAGAAGAGCCTTTTCGATTTCGTCGTCGAAAAGCACCGCGTCCGCTTCCACACGGGCTATTTCAGGCAACACCTGGCTTATATAGAAGATCCCGCGTACCCGGGCTGCCGGGTCGCCATCGTCGGGAAATTCGGCATAGGCGCGCCTGCGGCAGCCGTCATGCTCGAGGAACTCATAGCCTGGGGCGTCGGGTCGTTCATATCGATAGGTACGGCCGGCGGGCTCGTCAAGGGTCTCCATCCCGGAGCCGTGGTCCTGTGCACGGGAGCCCTGCGCGACGAGGGGGTTTCATACCACTACGTTCCCGGAGGCGGACTCGCCCTGCCCGACGAGGCGCTGAGCGACGACCTGGGATCCGCCTTCGACGCCGCGGGCGTACCGTACCACTCGGGCATTTCCTGGACGACCGATGCCATTTACCGCGAGACAAAGGAAGAGATCGACTCCGTCGTCGCGCGCGGCGCCAGTACCGTCGAGATGGAAGCCTCCGCGCTTTTCACCGTCGCCCGCTACCGCGGGACCCCCATGGCAGCCTGCTTCACCATCAGCGACTCGCTCGCCGAGACGGAATGGCAGCCCGAGTTCCTGTCCAAGGACACCGACGCCGGCCTTGAAAAGCTGTTCCGCGCCTCCGTCGCGGCTCTGGGCTCGTGACCGGCATGGGGAAGGAATTGGAAAAAAATGATTTGAAATGACGGCATAGTCGGGTTATGCTTGATTCTAGGTAGTTGAATGAAAACGAAAAGTCCCGTGGTGGCTGATGTAACCAGCACGCTTTACCGGTCGCTCGGCATGGAAATGACCCTCCGCATGGCCAAAAGCCTCATCGAAGGCTACAACATCAACGAACGCATGGGCTTTCCCCCATCGGTACCGGTACCCGCGCAGGACGCGGCCAACCGGGTGGTCATGGACTTGTTCGACGCCGGCCTCTTCCTGGAGCTCGTGGAGTGGCTCGTCAAGGTCGACCACCACGGCTTCATGGGCAAGCAGCTGCCCATCATGGGAATCGATGAGATAATAGAGGGCGTCAAGGCAGACGGCTATCTTCTGGACGCCGAGTCCGGCACCTTCTACGAGGACTCCCGGAAGCAGCGCACCCGCGGATGGGGCCGGCTCCGGTCCGGCAACGAGTACCCGATTACCCTCCTGCACTTCGACATAGCCAGGAACTCCAGCCTGGTCCGGGCCAACGCGGCCCAGGATGTCGAACGGGTATACGATACCCTCAGGAGCCTCTTTACCTGGATAGTCGAGAAACGGCGGGGGCGCGTGTGGGACTGGCAAGGCGACGGAGGACTGGCCGCATTCCAGTACGGCCACCCCAACATGTCGGCGGTCCTGTGCGGCATCGAACTGCTCAACGAACTGTGCGTCTTCAACATCACCGAGAATCCGCTGGACAGGGAAATCCTGGTCAGGACGGCGGTCCACGCCGGTTTCATCCGCTATACCGAGGTGCCCAGCGACCTCATGCGCGACGAGGTCGTCAAGGAAATCGAGGAGATAGAGCACGAATATACGCCGATCAACTCGCTGGCGGTCTCGGCCACGGTGGCTCCCTATGTCGACGGCGTCATCAAGGATTGCCTCGTCCCCATCGACGTATCGAGCCCCTGGCAGATACTGTGCTACTCGATAGCCAGCAAGTCCGCGGGAAACAAGCCCGGCCGGGGGAAACGGCCATGAACGTCATACTCGTAGGCAAGAACCGGCTCCTCGAGAGCCTGTTCGCCACATCGAGCCTCAGGTCGGTGTCTATGTCCGAGCTCGAAAGCCTCCTCGCGAATCCCTCGGCCGACGATATAGTCTATCTGGACGCCGGCTCGTTCAGCCGCAAGAGCTGGGAGGAAACAATCGGGCGGCTGTCGGCCGGACAGCGGATGAGCTGGGCGGTCATCGACCGCGGCCAGGTGCTGCCCGATCCTGCCGCGGTATTCCACGCCGGTGCGCTGGACTATGCGGGCAGGGACGCGCCTGACGGTTTCATCGACGACAAGCGGATAGACACGATACTGCGTTTCGCAGAGAGCCGGATCCAGGCGGACAGGCCCGCCAATTCTAGGCACCAGAACCAGCGGCAGCGCCAGGCGGCATTCTGCGGGTGGGACCAGCTCGCCGAAGGCAAGGAGTACGAGTTCCTGATGCTTTTCATCGGGCTGTGCGACGCCGACGGCCTCCACACGAGGCTCGGCGACACCCGGTTTGCCAAGCTCAAGGCGAGCGTCGTGTCGGTAGCCGAGACGCTCGCATCGGAACGCGACGGCGTGGTCTGGATCAGCGACGGCCAGTGCATCCTCGAGCTGTTCAGGGCCGACTCGACCGCCAGGGTCGTCACGTCGTGCATCCGCATCCTCGCCAACATGGAGCTGGTCTCGTACGAACAGCTGCGGCTGGACCAGGAGACCGTCTACCTCAGCTTCTCGCTGTGCCGCGCCTCGGTCCCCTGGCAGAAACCCGGCAACACAGGCACGATAGTCGCCGATTCAATCAACTACATCTACCACCTTGGCCGCAAATTCACCCCACCCGGCGTCATTGACCTTGTCGACGACCTGGCTTCAAGCCTGCCTCCGAGGCTCGCCGAGCATATCGTCCCGGCCGGATCGTTCGAGGGAAAGACAGTCAACCGTTTCCCCGGCTTCTTCCATCCCGAGCACACCTGAGGATTTCGCTGCTTGCCCTTGCGTAAAATGGAGAATAATTATACTATAAAAGCGTTCCAAGCAACGCGCGGCCCACTCTCTTTGAACACCGCCACAGAACCATGACGCGCCGAGCCTGAACTACCACACTCCAAAGGAACCCGCACTATGAAGAACATGGTGATGATCGACGGCAACACCGCCGCCGCCCACGTAGCGCACGCGTGCTCGGAAGTAATAGCAATCTACCCGATCACCCCGTCATCCCCCATGGGAGAGCTGTCAGACGAATTCTCGGCCCAGGGCCGCAAGAACCTGTTCGGCACCATTCCCCAGGTCGTCGAAATGCAGTCCGAGGCGGGAGCCGCGGGCGCCGTCCACGGAGCGCTGACCACGGGCGCCCTGACCACGACGTTCACCGCCAGCCAGGGACTCCTCCTCATGATCCCGAACATGTACAAGATCGCCGGCGAGTGCACCTCCGCGGTCTTCCACATCGCCGCCCGCGCAGTCGCCGCCAGCTCGCTGTCGATATTCGGCGACCACCAGGACATCATGGCCGCTCGCCAGACCGGCTGGGCCATGCTCGGCGCAGCCAGCGTCCAGGAAGTCATGGACATGGCGCTCATCGCCCACGCCTCCACCCTCGAGGCCCGCGTTCCCTTCCTGCACTTCTTCGACGGCTTCCGCACCTCCCACGAGGTCCAGAAGGTAGAGGAAATATCCTACGACATCATGAAGCAGATGATAGACGAGGAACTCGTCCGCGCACACCGCGCCAGGGGACTCACCCCCGAGAAGCCGATGATCCGCGGCACCAGCCAGAACCCCGATGTCTACTTCACCGGCCGCGAAGCCGTCAACAAGTTCTATGCGGCCACGCCCGCCATCGTCCAGAAGTACATGGACAAACTGGGCAAGCTCACCGGCCGCACGTACCACCTGTTCGACTACGTCGGCGCCCCCGACGCCGACCGCGTGCTCGTCGTGATGGGCTCGGGAGCCGACACCGTCACCGAGACAGTCAACTACCTCGTCAAGAAGGGCGAGAAGGTCGGCGCGCTCATCGTGCGCCTGTACCGCCCGTTCTCCGTAGAGTACTTCATGGCCGCGCTGCCCGCGACCGTCAAGAAGATTTCCGTCCTCGACCGCACCAAGGAACCCGGCTCCATTGGCGAGCCGTTGTACGAAGACGTCCGCACCGCAATCGGCGAATCCATGGAGAGCGGCAAGGCCCAGTTCAAGGCCTGGCCCAAGGTAGTCGGCGGCCGCTACGGCCTGGGCTCCTGCGAGTTCCTGCCGTCGATGGTCAAGGCGGCCCTCGACGACCTCAAGAACGACCAGCCCAGGAACGACTTCGTACTTGGCATATACGACGACCTGGGCGGCTCCACCCTCGTCTGGGACGAGAACTTCAGCCTCGATGCCGAGGGCACCGTCGAGTGCGTGTTCTACGGCCTCGGTTCCGACGGCACCGTCGGCGCCAACAAGAACTCCATCAAGATCATAGGCGACGAGACCGAGCACTACGCACAGGGCTACTTCGTCTACGATTCCAAGAAAGCCGGTTCCTACACCATCAGCCATCTCCGCTTCGGCCCCAAGATAATCCAGAAGCCGTACAACATCCCCAAGGCCGACTTCGTCGCCTGCCACAAGTTCAGCTTCATGGAGAAGCTCGACATCATCGCCGGCTGCAAGGACGGCGGCAAGTTCCTCCTCAACAGCCCCTTCCCCGCCGACAAGGTCTGGGACGAGCTGCCCCTCGAGGCGCAGAAGCGCATAATCGAGAAGAAGATCAAGTTCTACGTGATCGACGGCATGGCCATAGCCGAGAAGGCCGGCATGGGCGGCCGCGTCAACACGGTCATGCAGACCGCCTTCTTCAAGATTTCAGGCGTCCTCCC
>CAZNXK010000140.1:0-8626 GCA_964576835.1 uncultured Treponemataceae bacterium
CCGGGTCTCGGGCGCGGAACGATCGCGCCCCTTCCTCGTCGCGCCATTCTACCTCTTCTCCCTCGATCCTCAGGCTGGCTACCGTCTCCACGCCGAGGAAGGAATAACGGCCGAAGGCCCCGCCGCCCGCGGATTCGAGGAGATAGGATGCGCCGAGGGCATAGAACGCGTCTATCGGAGTAAGCCGGTCCGCCGATACGTCCTTGAGGACGGGCAGTACATGGCCTCGCCTGGCCGTCTTGATGAAGTCGATGCGCGAGGGTCTGATCACAGGGGCTCCTTGCTGTCGTTACTATCTGTAGTAACAGCAGGGTCCCAGCTTATCGGGATCGAAAGTTTCTGTCAATAGAAACGTAAGGAATTCCCCGCGGCCCCGTATGGGATTGCAGGCAAATAACTCGCTGAGGGGTTAAAGATTGCGCCCAACATCCATTCTGATCCTCGCCGGCATTTACGCGGGTATCCTCGCCCTGCGCGCCTGTGATTACGGTTTACACCCCGGATCTTCCTGTCTCGATCTCCGGCGACAAGACCGCGTGTATCTCATCCGCGAAGGGAGCCAGGAAATCGCGGGACGGTTGCGCCTTCAGGTTAGTCGACAAGAGCGTTTCCAGCTGCCCAGCGCCCAGGCATAGGCAGCTTTGATCGAGATCCCGGCTTCCCTGATTGCCTTAACGTAACGGTCGATAGCCTTACGGTCGAGCCGGACTTCCAGCGCAATGGATCTGTTCGATTGTCCTGTGCCGCGAGCGGCATATTCTGGATCGTGGCCAATGTATCCAGGCGCCCCCCTGCCTGCATCATCGCATCGAAGAGGGCCCGGCGTCAGGTCGAGCTAGAACGTCATAAAATCGGCGTCCTTCGCGTCGATCTCGCCATGGGGGATCGTAGTTATCGCGGTCTGCCTCGCGGGCGCGGCCCTATCCACAGGCGCCCGAGCAGGCGCAGATTTCGCGGCGGCGTAGGCGACAGCAACCTCGCGGCCCCGTGCCTTCGCCTTGTTCCCGGTCTCCGCTCGGCCATCGCCCAATGAGTCTGGCAGCGTGAAGAACCTGAGGGCATCCACGAGCTGCTCAGCCTGGCTGTTGAGCTCCTCGGCCATGGAGGCCAGCTCCTCCGATGCCGACGCGTTCTGCTGGATCACTGTGTCGAGCTGGACCACCGCCTTTCCGATCTGATCCACTCCGGAGCTCTGCTCCCTGCTCGCGGCGCTTATCTCCTGCACTACCTCGGCTGTCTTCTGTATGTCCGGGACGACGGCCAGGATGAGCTTCCCCGCCTCTTCCGCGACGGCGACGCTCTTGCTCGACAGTTCAGAAATCTCCTTGGCCGCGCTCTGCGACCTCTCCGCGAGCTTGCGCACCTCGCTGGCCACGACCGCGAAGCCCTTGCCCGCCTCGCCGGCCCTGGCCGCCTCGATCGCCGCGTTGAGGGCGAGGAGGTTGGTCTGCCGCGCGATCTCCTCGATGATGCCGATCTTGCCGGCGATCTCCTTCATCGCGGCCACCGTCTTCGTCACCGAGCCGCCGCCGGCCTGGGCGTCGCCCGCGCTCCTGCGCGCTATGACCTCGGCGGTCGCCGAGTTGTCCGCGTTCTGCTTGATGGTCGAGCCCATCTCCTCCACGGCCGCGCTCACCTCCTCGGCCGCCGAGGCTTGCTCCGCGGCGCCCTGGGACAGCTGTTGGGCGGTGGAGCTTATCTCCTCGCTGCCCGAGCTGACGTTGTCTGTGGAGGAATTTATCGATTTGACCGTGGCCCGTAGGCTGGCGATCATGTCGGCGAAAGATACGGAGAGCGTCCCGATCTCGTCCTTGCGAGACTGGTGGCGGGCGTCCACCTCGAGGCGGAGGTCGCCCTTCGAGATCGCTTCCGCGAGATGGACGACCTGGCTGAGTGGACCGACGATACCGCGGATGATGAGGAACGCCATCATAGCGGAGATTATCACTCCCGCTATGATGCTTCCCAGGGAAATCAAAGAATTCATTTGATAGAGGGCGCTTGCCTTATCGTATTCCGCTTTGGCTACGGTCAGCTGAACGTCGACGAGCTCCGAGAACTTCTCCGATACCGGATCGATTACGGGATACATGTCGCGAATGCTGAATTCGGCGACTCGATTGACGTCTTCCTTGGCCAGAATATCCTTGAGAAGGCCTATCGAAGCGTCAGCTTTTTGCATCAAGGGTTTTATCTCGGCGACGAGCTTTTTTTCCTGTTCCACCAAGAAGGTCGAAAGGTAGGAGTTCCAAATTTCCTCAATGATCTTTTCCGCCTCGTCTACATTCCTCCTCGCTTCCTCCCAGCTTAAGTTGCCGTTGCGCGCCTTATGCGTCGTATCGACGATATTGACCGCGTACATATCAGCGATCGTCTTCAGCTGTTTGAGAGGCACGACCCGGTCCTCGTATACCGTTCTCAGGCCGGCGTTCGCAGTCCTGAGTCCTGAAATGCCGAGCAGACCGATACCCGTCATTACCAAGGCCATAAACCCGACCAGTAGAAAGAGCTTTGTTCCTATCTTCCCGTTGTTTTTCCGCATGGCCCTGCACCTCTTTCATCATGATCACGCTATCCAAGTATATGGACCCAGAAACGCTCGTAAAGACTTCGTTAGTAAAATATTCATAAATTGCGATGATCGGCGCGTCGAGATCACCATTTAAGAATGATCGTGGCCATCATTCCAATTTTTTGCTTGCAATTTGTTTTATATAAAACTATAATTGTAAATACTTTTTTCAAGGAGCCGATTAGCATGAACGCAGAACAAGCGGCCCGCGCATTGACGGCCAGAACGAAATTCGTCCATATCTGCACCAACGGCGGCGACGGAACTCCCGATATCCGGGTCGTCTTCAACTTGAAACGCAGAAACCGAGGCGGAAGGTTGCCGATAGCCTTCGAATCTATGGCCGACGGCTTTGCCACCTACATCGGAACTAACAAATCCTCGCTTAAAACGGCGCAAGCCCTTGCCGATCCTCGCTGCGCCCTCTACTACGAAGACACGAAATATTTCGAAGGCCTGGCGCTATACGGCCGACTTGAATCGGTAGAGGAGCGGCCGGTCAAGGCGGCGCTTTGGAAGAAAGGTTGGGAAATGTACTATCCGGGCGGCATCGACGGCGGCGATTTTCAGGTATTCCGTTTTATCCCCGAACGAGGCCGGTACTACCACGGCCTGAACGTAGCCGAATTCAAGGCGCGCGCATGATTGTAGACTCCGTGGATAGGTCAAATCGGCGCGGCGGCTTCTTGCTCAATCGCGTCGCGCGCGCGATGGCGAAAACCTTCGAAGCGTCGATGAAGGATGAAGGTCTGGGAGACATCGGCAGCGGCGAGGGGCGGCTCATCTATCTCCTCTGGCGCGAAGGCCCTTTCCGTCAAGGAGAGTTGGCCGCGAAAGCCGGAATAGACAAATCGACCCTCGCCTTGACGCTCTCGCGGATGGAGCGGAAAGGCCTAGTAGCGCGGCGGCCGGCGGAAAGCGACGGACGCGCCATGATCGTTTCCATCAGCGAAAGCGCGGCCCTTCGCGCGCCCGCGTTCGAAAGCGTTTCAATTCAAATGAACGCGTTGTTCTATAGCGGCATACCCGATCCGGAAATTAACGCATTCGAGGCGACGCTGGACAAGATACTCGCCAATTTGGAGCATTAATCCACCGTCCGCTGTTATTTTCCGGTCACCGGCACCTGGATCTCGGTAAGCCATTCCGCGTCGTCTTTTTTGTTCCAGATGCCGTCGATGTAGGATTCGCGCGGATTTTCCGAAGGGATATACCCGTTGTTTTCAATCCAGTCGAAGACCGCCTGGTACGCGAAGGCAAGGGTCGAATACGGACCCTTATGGAGGACGCAGGCGGCCTGCGGAACCCGATCGATCAGTTTGAATTTGATCGTATTGGTTTCTTTCCCGTTTCCGCGATCGACCACGGCTTCGCAGAATTCAACGTCTATATCGTGCTCACGGTATTCCCCGTCGTGGTAGATGATGAAGCAGTACGGCGGATCGTCCGCGCAACGCAACTGGGGATTGGCGGCGAGCATTTCCTCCCCGATCTTCGGTATCTCCGTAAAATAGCTATCGTAATTCTCCACGGTCAGGCGTTTGCCGTAGACGAGGACGCGCGGCAGTTCCTTGACGACGATTTCGTATGTCATGCCATTTTCCTTACCGATATTCTCAAGGTAATGGTTGATCGAAGCGAGCTGGGAAGCGGTCTCGATCAACTGCTTCTCCAGTTCCCGTTTTCGGTCGATGAAGAGCGGACCGATATTCTTCCCGGCCAAAACCTGCCTGATCTCCTGAATGGAGAACCCGCACTGCCTGAGCGCGACTATTCGATGCGCCCTCGGCAGCTGGGCCGTGGAATAATATCGGTATCCGTTGACCGGATCGGTCCAATCGGGTTCAAGGAGCCCTTCCTCCTCGTAGAAACGGAGGGCTTTCACCGTCACTTTGGTGAAGCGCGAAAATTGACCGATCCGATACATCGTCCTACTCCCACCTGAACGTCAGAATGGATACCGCGTATGATACCGCGGCGATCCCCGAAAGCAAGGCTATCCTCGGCAAGTCGGACGATAGATCGGTTCCGAGCACCGCGCCCTTGAGGATCTTGATCCCCTGGGTGAGCGGGAAGATATCGACTAACAGCCTGAGCCCGCGCGGCAGTATCTCGTAGGGAACCGTCGCCCCGGAAAGGAACATCATCGGAAAATAGACGATGGTGCAGACCAGGTTCGCGGTTTTTACGTTCGGGACTACGCTCGCGATAAGGTACCCGACGCTGAAGATCGAAACGAGAACGAACAGGAAGGAAAGCGCGTAGCGGATGGGCGAGCCGTCGATTTGGACGCCGAAAACGAAGCGGGCAATCAGGAAAACGACCGCGCCGGAAACCAGGGCGAAAACGGTCTGCACTCCCGAAACCGCCGCGAGCAGCAGCGCCGGGCTGACGGGAGTCACCCGAAAGCGCTTGAGTATCTTGGCGTGGCGATAACCCGAGATGGTCAAGGGTAGGCCCATGATTCCCGCCGCGCAAATGCCCACCGACGCGATGCCCCCGAAACCGAGCCTGACCGCCTCCGGCTGAGAAATGAAGCCGATCAGAAGCATCACCGCCACCGGGAAAATAACACCGAACAAGACCATGTCGCCGCCGCGGAGAGCGAGCTTGGCCTCCGTCTTGAATAGAACGTTGAGAGCCTTCATCAGACCGCCTCCTGGATTTCTTCCGGGTCCTTTTCCATATAGCGAAGAAATACTTCCTCTAAATTCTTTACTCCATGGCGACCGATCAATTCCGCGGGCGTTCCCTGAGCCACGATTTTCCCCTCCTTTAGTATAGCGATCCGATCGCAGAGGAATTCCACCTCGTCCATGTAGTGGGAGGTCAGGACGATAGTGGTGCCTGTTGCTTTCAGCTCCTTCAAGTATTTCCAGATCCCGCGCCGGGCGGCTGGATCCAGGCCGGTCGTCAATTCGTCCAGGAAGAGCAGTTCGGGTTCGTTCATGAGCGCGAGGACGACCGATAGCTTCTGCCTTTCCCCACCCGAAAGCTCGTTGACGCAGGTTCTTTCCTTCGCCGCAAGGCCGAAACGCGCGAGCAGGTTTTTCCAGTCCCCTACCCGAGGATACAGGGAAGCGGCGACCCGGCAAGCTTCGGATACCCGGAGCTTGTCTTGATAGCGGCTTTCCTGGAACTGAACGCCGACTCGCGCGAAAAGCCGCTTGCGGTCCCGGATCGGGTCCAGGCCAAGCACACGAATGGATCCCGAGTCCGCCTTGCGCGTACCAAGGACGCATTCCACCGTCGTGGTCTTTCCCGCCCGTTGTGGCCGAGGATTCCGAAAATCTCGCCCCGTTCGATCTTAAGATCGATTCCTCCAACCGCCTCAAGACTGCCGTATGATTTCCGGAGCCCCGAGACTTCTACGACCGTATTCATTGTTTGCCTCCGATTTCTTGAAGGCTACGGCCTCCCCTTGGAGGAGTGTCAAGCGATATCGCTTTGGATTTTTAGATCATCGGAACCGGACAGCGACGATGGGGAACCGCCCACCCATGGCCCAGGAGGATGTCGTGAGCCGGCGCGAGGGTTCCCCGGAGCTTGCCGCAGATCGACGCAACCTAAGGTTCGTTGAAGGTCATCGAATTCTTGACCCGGTCCCCTAATCGTCAGGTAACGGCATTCATTTAATCGACGAAGGCGTCAACGACCGCACGGTTTGCCCAGCCGCGAAGAAAATGCGTAAACATTATGCAGGGATACATCAAGCGGATGTCATCCTGAACGGAAATGCCGAGCCATCGGGGACATTTGAATTGGCCTTCCCTAAGACGACTTGGCAGATTAAGCTTGGCAATGCATCATGCGAAAGGATCGACATCATGATAACCCCGCGTCTTAAAATAAGCGCAATAGAAATTCCGGCAGCAAACCTCAAACGAGCAGTTGCCTGGTATCAAGAAGTGCTTGCATTCAATTGTGTTTGGTCAGACAAATTCCATGCATTGCTCGAGTACGGCACCTCGACTGCAGATACTTCTGAAGAGAGAATAAAGATATTGCTTGTTGAAACGTCGGATTCAACGCGTCTGCTATTCAACAACTCGAATACAAACATGCTGCATAGTGTTGTTGATTTTCAAACCGATGATATCGATGCATTTCATATCTATCTTCAGTCAAAAAACACGGTCATGGATATATTTGGCCCCCCGGCAAATGACTGGGCTCCGCGTGGCTTTGCCTTTTTTGATAGCGAGGGAAATCGCCTTGGAACATATACATATAGAACATGATCCGAAGGGAAAATTATTAGGATGGAAGACAATGAATATATTTCTGATGAAAAAATGCCGGACCTGGCCAAGGAGGCTTTCGGGCTTTCGGTCTCATCTTGATTTTTCCGCCAGGAAATAGTCCGAGCGCGCTACTCGTGTTTCCTCGACTTGAGCGACGGCAGGCCCATCGAGCGGATCTGCGCGCCGTGGAAGGCGTCGTGGGTGGCGAGCCAGGCCAGCACCTTGCCCCAGGGTGCCTCCCAGGTCGGCATTTCCTCGCCGAGCCTGGATTCAGGGAATGCGCGCAGGGCTTTCATTGAAGCCTCGTGGTACGCGAGCAGCATGGCCCTGTCGCGGGTCCAGGCTTCCTCGGAAGTTTCCACAGGAGAGGGAAACCAGAGATCCTCCGGGTAGGGCCAGGGGGCCGCCGGAACGCCAAGGTCGACGAGGACGATGCGTTTGCACTTGGCGCAGTGCAGGGCTATGGACCAGGCGCTGTAACCTTCCCAGGTTTCGATGTTGGCGGCCTCGGCGGCCGGCAGCTTGTCGAGCGTCGCCAAGAGCGATTTCCCGTTCCACGGCTTGCCGGAGAACTCGGCATCCATGTCGTCAAAAGTGAAATCAAGATACTTCGTCATGCTTTCTCCCCTTCCGTCCGCGGGGTCTTTTCCCCCGCGGTCATGCTGTTCAGCAGCAGCCCAAGTACGACGACAGCCAATCCGATGTAGCCTGCCAGGTCGGGAGCCGTGTCACGATACACGAGCACGCCTCCCATCAACGCAAAAACTAGTTCGCCGGCCTGGGTCGACTCCACCACCGCCAGCTGCCCGGCATCGCTCCGAACCATCTCGGTAGCCTTGAAAAACAGCAGCGTGGCGATGATGCCGGCAAACAGCGCCACGACGAAGGTCTGCGCGTATTGCCCGGCCGCGGGACGGCTGCCCGTGAGAAAACCGATGACTGCCAGTATAATCCAGAACGGCATCGAGCACAGGGTCATGCCGAAGAGTCGCTCGAGGGTATCGACCCTGCCGCCGCTCAGCTCCATCATCTTCCTGTTGCCCAGCGGATACGCGAACGCGGCTACGAGCATGAAGACAAAGCCAAGGACGGCATCGCGGGAATACGCGATTGCGGCGTATCGGACCTGGACCAGTATCACGCCCGCGAGTATCAAAGCCGAAACGGCCAGCTGCTTGCCGGGAAGTCCATGGCGGGCCCTGACACCGCCATCGCGGGAGCCGGCGTCGACAAAGAACAGCGGCGACATGAGCGCGCCCGCGACTATCGTTACCTGCCACGCGGCCGCCATCAGCCACGAAGGCCCGTACGCCGAGGCCATGCATATGAACGAATAGAACACTCCGAAGCCGACGCTGCTCCACAGCAGCCAGCCCGACGGATTGCGCCGTATCTCGGCGAATACCCGCACGAAGCGCTTGCCCGGAATCACGAGGACGGACAGCATCGGCATCATGAAAAAAAAGCGCAGCGACGCCGACCAGATCCAGTGGCCGCCGACCAAGTCCATCTGCCTGTTGAGCACGAAGGTGATCGCGAAGAACAGCGACGCAAGAAGGCCAAGCATGAATGCCCGTATCATCATCGATCCCCTCGCCGGGTTGCCATCACCCGCTCTTGAATAGTATGCGCGCGACGAAGGAATTCCAGTCCATCGCGCGGAGACCGGCCCTTTGCGCGTACTCGAGAAGTCCCCTGTCGTCGCTGACGAGAATGTCGCAGCGGGCGGCGGCAGCGGCGGCTATCATCCTGTCGGGCCCGTGCCTGTCGGCCGGCGCGCCCGGATCCCTGGCCGCGCCGGCGGCCGGAG
>CAZNXK010000141.1:0-8573 GCA_964576835.1 uncultured Treponemataceae bacterium
GCCGAGCATGACGTCAAGGAGGCTCCCGGTCGCGCCGTCGGCTATGACCACGCGCTGGCGCAGGGCGGCTGCCAGATCCATCATCGTGAACCTCCTCTGGCGCTGCCGAATACCGCCTCGAGAGTCTCCACAGCGTCCCGGGCCTTGCCCATCGTAAAGAAGTGGATGCACGGGGCGCCCGCGTCGTACAGCCGCCCCACGAGGGCCGCCGCGTGCCTGATGCCGGCAAGCCGCTCCGCCGCGGGGCTGCGCGCCTCTGTCAGCGCGTCGACAAGATCCCGCGGCACGTCGACGAAGAACGTGCCCGGCACGCCCGCGAGCGATTTAGCCCTGACAAGCGGCTTGAGCCCCGGAATGATGGGCGCCACGATGCCTGCGGCCCTGGCGCTCTCCGCGAAAACGGCGTAACGATCGGCGTCGAATACCATCTGCGTCGCTATCCACGAAGCGCCTGCCTCTACCTTTTCCACGAGCGAGGCGAGGTCGGCCTCGGGATTCGGCGAGGAAGGATGCTTTTCCGGGTACGCCGCCACGCCGACCGAGAATCCCGCCGGAGAGCCCTTGGAGCCGTCGGACAGGTAGTCGCCGCGGTTCATGGCCGCGACGATGCGGACCAGGTCAACCGCCCGCGACAGGCTCCCCGATCCGCCTGAGCCGGAAACATTCGGGCCAGATGAGACGAACGGAGCGAAGCGCTCGTCGCCGCGTACAACGAAGACGTCGGTGAAGCCGGCGTAGCGCAGGTCGATAAGCTGGTCTTCGGCCTTGAAGCGGTCATTCCCCAGACAGACGATGTGGGGAACCACCGTGGCTCCGGTCCTCTCGCGTATGGCTACGCACAGCCCGAGCGTTCCGGGCTTGCCGCGTATCGGCACCGCGACCGGGGTACCGTCGCGTTCGGCCCAGGCGCGCCCTGCCGGATGGTCGGTCACGCTGACGAACGCGGGCTCGAACGGAGCAAGCGCCTCGACACAGGCGATCACGCCGTCGGGGTCGCCGCCGCGTGACGGCGGTACCACCTCCATCGATATACGGCGCGGAGCCGCGGCGAGCGCGTCGAGTACGGTGCTCATCATGAACCTCCCCATTCCGGGCTGACCTTTCCGCCCCCCTATAGGAAGCATACGGCATGGAGCCGCGGGTTTGCCGGAGTATCGTGGCTGTTGATCGTATGTGCTTGCCCGAGCGCCATCCGTTCCGCGTCTACGGAAACAGACCGGCGTGGACCGGCTGGTGTCAGCCGGCCTCGCGATTCGTGGACGCCCGGGGCGTCACATCGTCGTGCGCTTGGATTTCTTCGTGGAGGGTTTTGAGGAGGAGGGCTTGAGCGTCGGGAAAATGACAAAAGAGCGGGTCGAGAAGACAGAGGGGTATTGCGGCTGCTCGCACGACAATATTCGTGGCATGATCGGCTCCTCGTGGACCTTGGCGGCCCACGATACTGACTATATCAACTGCTGAAACGAAGCGCAAGGGGTACCGTTGCGTAGAAACGCTATCGCCGTAACAATTCGATAGCGCCGTCCGGCAGCATGACGAACGAGGCGGACACCAGAAATTCCGGCACGAAGGAAGCCGTGCGGACCGTTCCCGCGTTGCAGCCAAGGAGGCGGGCGACAGGATAGCCGTTCCCCAGGAACAGCAGCGGCTCTCCGTCCCCGGCCACGGGTATGCGGCTGCCGCCTGCCATGACGGCCGCAGCCCGGAAGCGCCGCAGCCCGAAAGCCAGCGCAAGCGGGCCACGCAACTCTGCCACGTCGAATTCGAGTTCTATCGCCCCCGGGGGCAATTCCAGTTCACGCTCCACCGAGGTGCCGCGCGGGCCCGCGATCGTCACGGCGACCATCGTTCCTTTTTCAGTCACCGAGTTCGCCACCAGCCGCGCGGCCACTTTCCCGTCCACCCACCGGGTCCAGGGGGCGAGCCCGGCGACGGCAACGCCCGCGACCAGCGCCGCGACGGCCACCGACCGCCCTCGGAAAGAGCCCCGAGGCCAGCCCGACGGCAAACCCCGCGGCCGCGTACCAGGCGAACTGCCCTGGAGGGGCTCCGCGCCGGATCGCCTCGATGAATGCCCAGGCTCCCGTCGCGACCGCGAGGCTCGCCGATACCATGGCGGCGCAGAAGCGCCGGCTGCCATGCCGCGCCTCCCTGAAACGGGGCAGAATGGACCGGAGGCAGGCGGAAGCCGCCAGCCCTGCGAAAAGCGCCGAGGCGGCGGCCAGGAGCCGAATCGCCTCGGCGACCGCGGGCTCAGAAGTCATAGACCCCGGCGTACTTTTCGTTCAGGTAGCGCATGAAGTGCGACGGGTCGAGCGGCGCACCTGTGACGTGCTCGACGAGTTCGCCCGGCTTGTATACTGCGCCTGGCTTGTGGACGTTCGTCCTCAGCCACGACAGGATGGAGCCCAGGTCGCCGCGCTCGACGGCCGATTTCGGGTCGAGTCCCTGGGCCTTCATCGAGTCCCACCACTGCGCGCCGTAAAGGTTTCCAAGGGCGTAACTCGGGAAATAACCGAAGGAACCCATCGACCAGTGGATGTCCTGTAGGCAGCCATGCGCATCGTCGGTCGGTACGACGCCGAGCAGCCGCTTCATGCCGTCGTTCCACGCGCCGGGCAGGTCCTCAACCGAGAGGTCGCCCGAGACGAGGCGGCCCTCCAGTTCGAAGCGGAGTATCACGTGCAGGCTGTAGGTCACCTCGTCCGCTTCGGTTCGTATGAGCGACGGCTCGACCTTGTTGATGGCCCGGTAGAAATCCTCGAGGCCGACGCCGTCGAGTATGGGTTCCAGCAGCTGCCTCAGGGCCGGCAGGTGCTGGAGCCAGAATCCGAGCGAGCGGCCGACCATGTTTTCCCACAGGCGTGACTGGGACTCGTGGATGGCCATGCTCGACGCCTCGGCGAGCGAGGTGCGGCGGTAGTCGGACGACGGGTCCAGCCCGAGTTCGTACAGGGCATGGCCCGTCTCGTGGATGGTGCTGAATACGCTCGACGGAAAGTACTCCTCTACGTAGCGGGTGGTGATGCGCACGTCCGATCCGCCCAGCGTCGTGGTGAAGGGGTGGGCCGTCGTGTCCAGCCTGCCCCTGGCCGTGTCGAATGACAGAACCTTCATGAAGTAAGCGCTCGCCCTGGCCTGGGCAGCCGCGGGGCAATTGCGGTGCAGGAATGAATCCTCGACCTGGGGGCGGCCGCGTATCTTGTCAAGGAGACCGACGAGGTCGTCCCGCAAGGCGCCGAAGACAGACGCCACCTGGGCTTCGGTAGCGCCTTCCTCGAACTGGTCGAGAAGCACGTCGTACGGACGCTTTCCAGGATCGAGGCAGGCCGCCATGGTCTTGTTGAAATCGAGCATTTTCACGAGGTGCGGCGCGAAGGACTGGTAGTCGTTGTCCTTGCGCGCCTGTACCCATGCTGCCTGCGACAGGCTCGTCGCCTTGGCCATTTCGGAGACAAGTTCCGCCGGCAGCTTGGTAGCCTGGTCGAATTTCCGCCTCATCACCCGCAGGTAGGCGCGGTCTATGGTCGGCAGCGACTGGGGACCTCCCGGCGTTACGGCGGTCGAGCCCAACTCGGCGAGAATGGCGCCGATCTCCGGGTCCGTGGTCCGTTCGTGAGACAGCGACTCTATGCAGGCCAGCTGGTCCGATCGCTCGTCGATGGCCGCGCTCGGCATGTACGTTTCCTGGTCCCAGCCGAGCATGGCGCCGATATGTTCGATGAGCTTGGCGTCGGCGTCCATCGCCCGGAGTCTTTCAATAGGTTTCATGCATTCTCCTCTATTATTCGATGCTACCATCCCCCGGGCGTTGACGCAAGAACGGCTTTCGGTTGACAATCGATCCGGAGGAACTCCTTGCCAAACAGCGAACAGCGAAAGCCTCTCCGCGTCATTGCCTGGGTACTCGGACTTATCGTCGGCTTGCCCGTCGCGGCGGCAGCTGTCCTGGTGCTGCTGTCCATTGTTCTGAGGAGCGACCCGGCAGCGCATGTCCCGGCCGGTTTCACCGTCTATGCCAGCGTACCGTCGGCTGGATCGTTCATAACCGAGGTGCTTGATCTCAAGGCCGTCGATGCCCTGCTGTCAGCGCCTGAGTTCGGCGCGGCCCGCGGTCTCGTCCGGTCTATCCGCTCACAGCCGTTCATCCATTCAGCCGCCTTCGCCAGGCTGGCAAACGTCCGCGTCGACGCCGCGATGTATGGCGACGGCGGCTTCGTCGCCGTGGTATCGCTCGGCTACCGTTCCGCCGCCTTGCGGCTGCTTCCGCTCGCTCCCAGGCTTGCTCCTGCCCTCATGGCCCGGTTAAACGGCCTGACCTGGGTTCCCGACGCGGTACCGCCCAGATTCGAGTACTCGCCGGATACCGGCGGGGACGGATCGACCCTGTACGCTAAAAGGTCGGGAGACCTCCTCGTCGTGGCTTCCAGCGAAAAGCTTCTGCAAGGCGCCATGCGGCCGGAGGCTGCCGGCGTCGATCCGGTGCTCGCGGCGGCTCTACGGGCGCATGGCGACTCGTCCCTCCGTTTCCTCGCCGATCCCGTGACCCTCGTGCCGATGCTCACGGGCGGGACCGTGAAAGGCGAAGCGCGGGAACTGCTGGCGCGGCTCGATTTCGGCGCGCTCGCCATGGTCGACCTGAAGCTGGCGGACGACAGGATTTCGCTGTCGGTCGATCTTGGCGTTTCCTCGAGCGACGAGGCTCTCGCGGCGCTTCTCGGTCGTCGATCGACTACCCCCGCGATGCTGTCCCGCCTGCCTGAATCGGCCGCCTATTTCAGCCTTTTGTCCGCCGGGAAGCCGGCAGCGCTCTGGAAGTCCGCCGAACAGGCACTTGGGCCGACGGCTTCATCGGCGTACAAGCGTGCCGACGAGACTGCCAGGACGGCCTTCGGCCTTGGCATGGACGACCTGCTTTTTTCGTGGATGGGTGACGAGTTCGGGCTTTACGGGAGTTCTCTCGGCCCCGACCCGGTGTTTTTCGTGTCGATAGCGGACGAGAAGGCCAGGAGAGCCGTCTTCGAGAAGGCCTTCGGCTCGCTTCTTGTCGGCCGCGACATCTCCGCCCTCGTCGGCGACACCCGCGTTCCCCGGATAGTGTTTCCCGGATTCCTGCGGGCCTTCCTCGAGACGCTGGGCGTCAGGCTGGTCGAGCCGTTCTACCTCGTGGAGGATGGCTACCTGTACATCGGCGCGAGCGCCGAGCTGCTGGCCGCGTGCGTGGCCGAGACGAGGGAGGGCCGCCTGCTCGTCAAGACCGAGCGCTGGAAAGACGGAGCCCTCGGCGTTTCCCCCGAGTCGTCGGCCTCCATATTCTATTCGCAAGGCAGGAGCGTGCCATTCTTCATGCGCGGCTCTTCGGCATTGTCGGCGGCGCTCGGCCTGTACGGTCGCGGGGTTGCCTCCGTACGGTTCTCGGGAGATCGGCTGGTCCTGGAGCTCTCGGCCGTCGAGGCTTCCGGGCCGGGGATGTCGGGCCTGCCGGGATTTCCCCTGCCTGCGGGAGGCCGCATGACGACCGACCCCGTCGTCGGCCGGAGCGGCGCGGGCGCTCCGATGGGGTATTGGGTCAACGGCAAGCATGTCGTCGCCGTGGACCTGTCATCAGGCGCGCGCAATGAAACGGTCATGGACGACTCGGGCTGGATAGTCGTCGACGCGCCTGGACCTGCAGCGGCAGACGCTTTGCCGGGGGCGATACGCGCCGTGTGGGCGGTATCCGAACGCGGAACGGTATACAGGATGGACGCCGGACTCGCTGCGCTCCAGGGATTCCCCCTCGTCACTGGGCAGGCCGTCTCGGGGCCGCCTGCCGTCGCCGAAGGCCGCCTCGTCGTCCCTGTATCGAAGGATCCGGCGCTGATGCTCGTGGGCGCCGACGCGTCGATCCGTTTTTCCGGCCCTTTCGGAGCCAGATCACGCTCGAAGCCGGCCGTCTCGGCCTACGCGCTGGCGGCGCTGCCGCGGTCGTTCGAATCGGAGTTGTACCTGATGGATGGCTCCGGGGCGATACTTCCGGGCTGGCCGGTCCAGCTGTCGGGCATAGCGTCGGCGTCTCCTGCCTTCGCTTTGGCCGACGCCTCCGGTTCGGCGCAGGTACTGGCGATCACCGAGGCCGGCGACTTGTCGGCATTCGGCGGCGACGCGGCGCCGGCCACGGGATTTCCCGTGAGACTCGACGGCACCTTCGACGGCGCGCCGGCCTGGGCTCCCCTGTCGCGTTCCATTTTCGCTGTCTCCGCCGAGGGCATCCTCTGGAAAGTGGGCCTCGACGGCGCGAGGCTCGGGCAGACGCCGGTAGCTCCGGCGCAGGCGGGGCGGTTAGCCGCCCGCGGCGTCTCGGTCGTCGCCATCGATGCCGACGGCGATGGCCGCGAGGAATTGTACGTTGCGGGCGGCGGAGACGCGTTGTACGCCTTTTCAGGCGACCTCTCGGCTTTGCCGGGTTACCCGGTTTCGGGCAGCGGCGTGCCTGCCTTCATCGATATCGACGGCGACGGGTCGCTCGATATCGTAACCCGAGGCGCGGACGACACGGTGCGCGCGTACAGAGGACGCTGAAAGGCAATGGCACTATGAATGCAGAACGAGTAGCCCGCAACACGGGATCAGCCATGACCGCCAGCTTCTTGTGCCTGGCACTTGCGATAGCCGCAGCCTCATGCGCCAGCGTGCAGCGGGACGTGCTGTATGACGCGCCTGGGGGCGAGGAACCAGCCGAACTTGCCGGACTGGAGTCGGACCTCGTCCGCTCGAGGGCGGTGGCGGGTTCCACCAACCTGCAGTCGACGAGGCGACGGCTTGCCGAGCTTGCTTCCGCTCCATCGAGCGATTCGCCGCGCATGGCGCGCATATTGTCGCTGTCGGCTGAAGCCGCGCTGCAGGCCGGCGACATGGCCGCGGCGGCCAGGCTGCAGGGCCAGGCCCAGGCTGCCTGGAGCGGCGACGAATTCGCGATAGTGGTCCGCTCGCGACTTGCCGGCGACGCTGGAAAGCGTCTGGACATCCTCGAACGGGCAGCCGCGGGCAACGACGGAGCCTACCGGGTCAAAGCCGAGCTCGGTTCGGCCCTCCTGGCGCTGGGGCGGTTCCGCGAGGCCCTAGCCGCCTTCGATGCGTCGCTGCCGTTCCTCGACGACGCCTGGGGACTCCTCTTCGGCGACGAGCGGGAGCGAGCCTGGGCCCTCAGGGACGCCGAGGTCCCCCCGGGCCTCGATTCCGCCGCATACCTTGGCAGGGAGTCGATCCAGCTTGCCGGCATGGCTGTCGTCGCGCAGGCCGAGACGAACGCGCTTGACAGGATAACGGGCGACGCCCACTGGGCTCCCGGCGTCCTCTACGACAGGCTCAAGGCGTCGAGCTGGTACATCGACCCGGCAGCATCGCCCCGCGCGCCCGCCAGGCGCAAGGACGCCGCCCTTTTCCTGTGGATGCTCATGACGCGCGGCGAGCCCAGGGCATCGGGTCGCTACACAGCCCGCTACGCCGCCAGGGCAAACAGCCCGGTGCCCGACGTACCCTACGGTTCGCCGTACTTCGACGCAGCGCTCGGCGTTGTCGAGGAAGGCGTCATGTCGCTCGTCGACGGCATGAACTTCGATCCCGAGGGCGACGCCTCGGGCATCGAGTTCTATGGCTGGCTGATGCTGGCCGCCGCCTGGCGGTAGGAGCCAGGACTTGTTCATCCGAGAGATAGCCGCCCCGGTCTCCGACCTCAAGGGGGCGGGTCCCGCCCTCGTATCCAGGCTCGCCAGGCTCGGCGTCTTCTCGGGCGCCGACCTTCTCATGCTCGCCCCGCGCGACTACGAGGACCGCTCTGCTCCGCGCGCGCTCGCGGAATTCGGCCAGGGACCGGTCAACTGCCGCGTCCGCGTCGTGGCCCACGACTGGTTCGGATTCGGCAGGATGCGCACGCTCAAGGTCTGGGTCGAGGACGAGCATGGCACCAAAGCCGCCCTCGTGTGCTTCAACCGCGCCTTCCTCGAGCGCAGTTTTCCAGTCGGCGCAACGCTCAAGCTGTTCGGGAAATTCGAGTACCGATTCTCGGAGCTCCAGTCATCGGCTTTCGACGCGGAACCGGTCGACGATGCGGTTCCCGGCGCCCCCGACGGCGTGAGGCCCGTCTACCCCCTGACCGAGGGACTTGGACAGGCGACCGTCCGCAAGCTCGTCTCCAGGGCTCTTGTCAGATGGGGTACCGTCGACGACGAGATCCCGCCTTCGATGCGGGCCCGCCGCGACCTGTTGCGCAAGGCTGTGGCCTTGAAACTGCTCCACGCGCCCGATTCTCCCGCGGACGCCGTCGCCGCCAGGAGGACGCTGGCGTACGAGGAATTGTTCTACCTGCAGGTGATGATAGCCCGCCGCTCCGCGGCCAGGCGCAGCGACGCGCGTCCCAGGACAGCGCCTCCGGACTCGCTGGCCCGCGCCCTCGAGGAACGTTTGCCCTTCGACCTGACGGCCGACCAGAAGGCGGCCGTAGCGGAGATTGCCACTGACATGGCAGGGCAGTGGCCCATGGCCCGCCTCCTGCAGGGCGACGTGGGCTCGGGCAAGACCCTCGTGGCCTTCGT
>CAZNXK010000142.1:0-8544 GCA_964576835.1 uncultured Treponemataceae bacterium
ATCCAGCCTTTCGATAGGTGAATAGAAATCAGACATCTGTAATCAGTGAAGAAACGCTATCTTGATCACTGATCACTCTTCTTCCCCACACTCTTACTCCAAAATCGCCAGGACCGAGCAAGCCTTGAAGAGCGGCACGAAATGGACGATGCGATTTTTAAACGATATTGTTTCTTCCGGGCCATCGTACAAGACGACCCCGCGGCGGGGATCGGGGTAGTAATCAAAAAAAGCCATCATACCCGATGGTACCTTGCCGGGCTTCCAGCCGGATTTTACCTCGACCGGAAGGGATACGCGATCCTTCTCGAGGATAAAATCCACTTCCTTGCCGTCCTGTGTGCGCCAATATCTAAGCGAATACCGTATATCGATATGCTTTCGAAGTTCCCAGAAAACGAATTGCTCGTTGAGCGCCCCGGAATCTGGCCGCAGGGCGGATGGGCGAAAGTCCTGGATAATCGCGTTTGCCACGCCTTGGTCGTAGAAGAAATATTTAGGCGTCTTGACCAGTTCCTTTCCCTTATTACTGAAGAATGGCGGCAGCAGCGAGAGGACGAACGTCCCCTGCAATACTTCCAGAAACCGATCAATCTGACGAGAGGAGACCCCGGCGACGGTTGCCAGCGCATTCTTGTTCAATTGGCCGCCATTATGCAAGGCCAACCAGGATATCATCTTGTTGAAGGAAAGAACCGACTCGTTCTTCAGGAACAACTTGATGTCCCGGGCGATATAGGTCTGATAAATACCGAACAGGTATCCCCGCTTCTCTACCTCATCGTCCATAGCGATAAGCCCGGGCATGCCGCCAAAACGGATAAATTCGTCGAGGTGCTTCCGGTACGACTCCGCCTCGTCTACTCGCACAACCTCGCCAACGACCGGTATTCTTGCCCGCGCCGAATCGGCCGACACGAGCCACTCGGAAAACGTCAGCGGAAAAATCACGCGCTCCAGCTTACGCCCGGCGAGCGACTCCTTGAGATGCGCCTGGATCTCCAGCGATGAAGAACCCGAGGCGTAGATCTTGATTTCCGGGTTCAGATCGTATACAGCCTTGAAGATCGAAGAAATATTACCGCAGTACTGGAATTCATCGATGAACACGAGCCGTTCACGGTTCTGACGCATGAACGACGTGTACCCATCATTGAAGAGCGTGAGGTGTAGCGGATTCTCCAGATTGTACCAGCGGGATTGACCTCCCAGCTCGTCTCGCACCATCTGCATCAATGTAGACTTGCCTACCTGCCTGCTACCGATAAGAACGCTCACGGAATGATTGCCGGCCTGCTTGACCAGTTCACTGCACGCGTCTCTGGGTATCATTCTGCCATTGTACCAAATAGTAGTTGAAATATCCAGATAATATTCACGATATCGTAAATTATATCCGGACAATCTCAACAATCACTGCCTGGGCCGTATCACCAGGCTCTAGTCGCCGTAGTCGGTGATAGTATCGCTCATCAATTTTGCCTTTCGATCATGGAATGGCTATCAGTGATCACTCTCTTTGGTATACGTATCGCAATATAACCGTATCCTCCCGGCTATCTGGAAAAGCTCCGGCACAGCCTCGAGTACCGCACTGAAGATCCCCGGCAAGTCATCCGCCTCGTATTCATGAGCTAACTCGTTCCGTAGATCCTTCAAGTCCCTGAGCCTGGATACAGAATCTATGATTCCGCGTTTTTCGGCCCTGTTGGCTGAATCAATAACGCTTCCGGAATCCAGGAGCTCCACCGCGTCTATGGTCCGAAAGACCCTGCCCGTCCATCACATCCATGATCGCACGCCTGACATGGATCTGTTCCATACGGCCAAGTTTTCCGGAAAGCACGGCGATATCAATATCGCCGCCGCGTTTTGAATCGTCAGCCCTGGAACCAAAAAGCCAGACCCGAGCCTTGGAATCATAAGCCCGCACCGCTTCGACCACGGCCTTTCTGTCCACTGGATCAAGCCTCATATCGCCAGATCCCTCCGCGTCTCCACGTCTCTGCGTGGGACCCTCCGTATTCACTGATCCGCTGCGGTATCGCCATCCAGCTCCAGGATTAAGGTCTGCAAAAAGTCCAGGAAACGCCGGTGGTACGGTTTGAAGTCCGGTACCAGGCCTCGAGCTGCCTGGTTGGCAAATTCGACCTTGGCCGGGACAAGCGGACTCTTGTAGATATTCCGGAATACATGCCGGAATTTCATCAACTCTTCAATCCGCAGGCTAAGGACCAGATCGAGAAGTGCGGGTCTTACTCCTTCGATATTCAAGGTCATTCGTTCCAGAAGGGCTTTGTGCCACATCGCATCGCTTACGTTATTCTCGAAGAATTTTGCCACACGGAAGAAATAGCCCTCGAACGCGTTGTAGAGATTATGCAGGGTATACCCGAGCGCGGCATAAAGATATTCATCCCGTTCCTCGCTGATTGATACGCGGGCGCTCATGATCGCGTTCTTTTCCCCATTGAGCACGATAAAGTCATAATCCTGCGTCAGTTCTGCCTTGAGTTGCCGCACCGCGTCACTGTTTTTCATACAGTACCACCCCTTGTGTCCGGACCTGTTCGGCAAAGGACTCTGGTTGCAGATCCAGCTCTATCAGAGATACTGAAAATTCGCTTTTTGGCAACATGGACCAGAGGAGGCTCCAATTGCCCCCGCACAAGGCCAGATCGATGTCCGAATCCTCCCGGTATTGGCGCCAGGTTTCAAACGTGGAGCCAAATCCCAGTATAGCGCGCACGCTGGGGTCGGCATTCCCCAAATCCTTGGCCAGTTTCCCGGCAAAATTCTGCGCCCGTGTTCGCCGATCCTCCGCTCGCGCGCGGTTTCTTTTCCAACGCTTGGCCAGGCGCTCAGCTTCTTTAAGCATCGAGGCTGTCGCTTTCCGCGTTCCCCGATTTCTTCATTGCGAGCGCCCCGACGAGCCGCTCGTTGTCTTCTCGTCCCCGGACCGCGAGCCGTATGAACTGTCCCGCCGGGAATCCCGCCTTGCCGGCAAGGTCCTTGATCAGGATTCCATGTACCGACAGCAGTTCCTCCGCCAGTGCCCTGGAGCCGGTACCGTCGATAAGTCGGCACAGGAGGTAGTTTGCCTGGGACGGGTATACCGCCAGCCTGCCGGTTGCCGCCAGGCTGCCTGCGAAGCGCTCCCGCTCCGCGGCGAGCGAGTCGCAGGCCGTCCGATAATCGGCCTTGTACTTATCGACGATCTGGAGGAAAAACTCTCCAAGTGAATTGATGTTCCAGACGGGCACGTCCTTGCGGATCCTGTCTACGAGCGCGGCATTCCCGCTCGCGATGACGCCGAGCCTGAAGCCAGGCACGCCGTAGCTCTTGGACACGCTTTTGATGACGGCCAGTCCCGGCCGTTCCGCCAGGTACGCGTCGTCGAGCAGGCTGAACCTCAGCGCCGGCTCGGCGAAGTCGGCGAACGACTCGTCCACGACGACACGCTTGCTTGCCGCCAAGAGGCGGTCGACGAGGCCCTTCGTCTCCGCCTCGCCCAGGAAGTGGCCGCTGGGGTTGTCCGGATTGACCAGGACGAGGATGTCCGCGTCATCCATGGACTTTTCGAGCGCGGCTACGGTATATGAGAATCGCTCTCCGGTCGCGATGAGCCCGGTGCGTCCCGCTCCGAACCGCGCGGGATACTCGTTGAACGACGGGGACGGGACGGCAACTTTGCCCTGCCATAATCGGGCGAGCGCGTCGATGAGCTCGGCGGCGCCGTTGCCGACGGCGATGCGGTCCGGATCGACCCCGAAGACCTTGCCGGCCAGCACGCTCTGGACGCGGGCTCCCGAGGGGTACTGCGTGACGAGCTCGGCAAAGCTCGACTTGATCTCGTCGAGCATCTTCGGGGGCGGAAAATACGGGTTGACGAGGTAGCAGTAGTCCAGCATGCCGGGAAAGCGCCAGTACCCGCCATAGCGCGCCTGCATCAGCGCCAGCCGCTCGGGAGCCGCCGCAAATATGGTTTCCGCGACCGCGAGGTCATGCGGGTCGTCGATCTCGTACCAGCGCCTGCCGCTGACAGGATGCGCCTTGAGCCTCACGTTGTCGAGGAACGCGAGAACCTTGAGCACCTGCTCGTAGTAGACGTTATCGCCGAAGGCGGCCAGGTAGGCGTCGAGGAACGGCAGGTAATACTTCCGGGAGAACTCGGCGGAGAACTTGTAGATGTTCACCGTCTTGTAGTAGTCCTCGACGTTCCGCCACTTGAAATCCCGCTTGTCGACGACGGCGACGATGTCCCTCTGCTCGTCGACCAGGGTCACCGTACCATCCATCCATGACTCGAACTTGGAGACCATGGCCAGGTTCGGCTCCGGATCGGCGACCAGTTCCGCGACCAGTTCCGGTTCAAAGACCAGGTCGCTCTCGAGCAGCAAGGTATCTTCCGCCGACAGGTATGCCCGCGCCAGCCACAGCGAGTAGATGTTGTTCGTCCTGTCGTAGATATCGTTGGTCACGTAGACGAGTTCAAGCCCGGGGAACTTGCCCTCGAGGAAGCACCGCAAACGCTCCGCGCGATAGCCGACGACCAGCACCACGCGGCGGATGCCGGCAGCCTCGAGCGCGGTCAGGCTCCGCTCGATGAGCGATAGCCCGTTCACCCGCACCATGCACTTGGTGCCGTCCTGGGTATATTTTCCCAGCCGCTTGCCCATGCCGGCGGCCAGGATGATCGCCTGGTTGATCACTGCGGCTTACCGCCCAACCCCGAAATACACGAAGCCGCGATTCTCGACCTCCGCGCGCTTGTAGACGTTACGCAGGTCGAAGAAGAAGTTCGCCTTCATCAGGGCTTTTACCTTTTCAAGGTCGAGGGTCCGAAGCTGGTTCCACTCGGTGACCAGGACCAGGGCGTCCGCTCCCTTTAGGGCCTCGTACTCGTCCTTCGCAAACACGAGGCTACCCTTGATGTCCGACAGGCGCCAGGAAGCTTCCTTCATCGCCTCGGGGTCCCATGCACGCAGCTTGGCGCCACGGGCAACGAGGCCCTCGCAGATGGCGATCGCGGGCGCCTCGCGCATGTCGTCGGTGTTCGGCTTGAAGGCCAGTCCCAGGATGGCCAGCGTCTTGCCCTCGAGCGAGCCCTTCCCGCCCATGCCGGCCTCGATCTTCTCCACCATGCGCGCCTTCTGCCTGTCATTGGCCGTTATCGTCGACTCGACGATGGACAGCGGCTCACCGTGGTCACGCCCGATCATCGCCATCGCATGGGTATCCTTGGGGAAGCAGGAGCCGCCGTAACCCGGGCCGGCATGCAGGAACTTGGAGCCGATACGCCCGTCCCTGCCCATCGCCTTGGCCACGTCCTGCACGTCGGCGCCGACCTTCTCGCAGAGGTTGGCCACTTCGTTGATGAAGGTGATCTTCACCGCCAGGAAGGCGTTGGACGCGTACTTGATCATCTCGGCCGTCTCGAGGCCGGTTTCGATATAAGGCGTCTCGTTGAGGTACAGGGCCCTGTAGACTTCCTTCATCAGATCCCGCGCCCGGCCGCTTTCCGCGCCGATGACGACGCGGTCCGGGTGCGTGAAGTCCTGCACCGCAGAACCCTCGCGGAGGAACTCGGGATTGGACACCACGTCGAACCCGACGGTAGCGCCCCGCTTCGCCAGTTCGTCGGCTATCCAGCCCTGGACCTTGCGGGCCGTCCCGACGGGCACGGTGCTCTTGTCGACGACCACCTTGTAGCCGTCCATCGCCCGCCCGATCTCGCGGGCCACAGCCTCGACATATCGGAGGTCCGCGCTGCCATCATCTGCCGGCGGGGTTCCGACCGCCACGAAGACGACCTCGCTGGCCTTCACCGCGGGTGCCAGCTCCGTAGAAAAGGTCAGTCGGCCGGCGGCGACGTTGCGCGCCACGACATCATCAAGCCCGGGCTCGAATATAGGGATGCGGCCGGCCCTGAGGGCCTCGATCTTGCCGTGGTCGGTATCGACGCAGATGACCCTGTTGCCGAAATCCGCGAGGCAGGCCCCGCTCACCAATCCGACATAGCCGGTACCCGCGACAGCTATCGTGCTCACCGTTGTTTCTCCTTGATTATCTTGTAATACTACCGGCCCCGGAAGCTACCGGCCGACCCTGCCCAGCACCGTCATGATGGTCTTGAAGAAGATCGAGGCGTCGAGGCTCGGTGACAGGTTCTTGATGTAGTACAGGTCGTACTGCAGCTTCTTGTACGTGTCCTCGACCGACGGCGAATGGTACTCGCCGGAGACCTGGTCCCAGCCGGTCAGGCCGGGCTTCACGAGCAGGCGTCGCCTGTAGAACGGCACGGCCTTCTCCAGCTCGTCGGCCAGTTCAGGCCGCTCCGGCCTGGGGCCCACGAAACTCATCTCGCCGTGGAAGATGTTAATCGACTGCGGCAGCTCGTCAAGCCTCGTCTTCCTCAGGAACAGCCCGAAGGCCACCACGCGGGGGTCTTCCTCGCCGGTCGGCGCGAAATCGTTGTCGTCGACCCGCATCGTCCGGAACTTGATGATGGTGAACGGCCGGCCTTCACGCCCCAGCCTCGTCTGCTTGAAGAATACAGGTCCGGGGGAACTCAGCTTGACCCCGATCGCGATCAGCGGCCAGAACGGCAGCGACAGCAGCAGGATGCCCCCCGAGATGAACAGGTCAAGCGCCCGCTTCAGGATCTCGTAGGGGCGCTTGTTGCGTACGTCGATGTTGTCCAGAAACCATGTCTCGGTGATCGCGCCGATGGGAATCCGCCTGAAGACATTCTCGTAG
This sequence comes from uncultured Treponemataceae bacterium, assembly GCA_964576835.1. Taxonomy (GTDB): domain Bacteria; phylum Spirochaetota; class Spirochaetia; order Treponematales; family UBA12059; genus SZUA-370. The sequence goes on from CAZNXK010000142.1 coordinate 6,760, forward strand.
AACGCCGACAATGGCTCGTAGCGCACCCGCTGACTCGTCACCCTGAACAAGGACGCCAGGCTGGATTCATGGATCCTCTTACCGTCCGCGATGACCGCGAGGTCTATATCGTTGCCCTGGAAAGCGGCATTCAGGGCATCGGTATCGGTAATCAGGCGCACGCCGCCCGGAACTTTCCTGGCCTTCTCGTCGAACACGAAGGCGACTTCATACCCAAGATACGGCTTGGCGCAGAGTTCGCCGATCAAGGCCGTTGCCTCGTCGCCCAGCCCAATGAATACTACCACTTTCTTGTAGAGCGAACTCCTGAGCACCTTGCCGAGCAGGTAACGCCACATCAATAAGAGCAGAAAGGAAGCAAGTGCGAAAATGATCAAGACTGTCTTGGGCGCTATAGCCATCGCCGGGGTGACATAGAAGTACAAGGCGGTCAGCAGGGCCGATATTCCTACCGCGGCGGCCAGCCTTCCAATGAAGTTGACATCGTCGAAGGGCGTCTCGAGCGCGTACAGCCGGATCGTATAGAAAACAACGAGCCATACCGGCATCAACGGGGAAAATGCAAGCACATGCTGCCAGTATCGGGCGAAGCTTGGCACGGCAAGCGATCGCAATGACAGCGATATCCACAGCGCCGCGTACAGCAATACGACATCGACGACGAAAATGGCGAACTGTTTTGTCTTCCTGGTTATCCGCACCGTTTTTCCATTCTGTATATTGATTTTCCCACGTTCGGGAGATCTCCTACCGTCCCGTGTAGTTCTTTTCCACCCATGCCTTGTACTCGCCGCTCCTGATGTGGTCGATCCAGGCCGTGTGTTCCAGGTTCCAGGCGACGGTCTTCGCAAGCCCTTCGGCAAAATCATGGTCCTGCTTCCAGCCCAGCTCGGCCTTGATCCTGGAGCAGTCGATCGCGTAGCGCCTGTCGTGGCCCGGCCGGTCGGTCACATGGGTTATGAGTTTCTCGTATTCGCCTACGGGTTTGCCGGTAGCCTCGGCGACCTTCTCCATCAGCACGCGCAACAGCTTGATGTTCTCCCACTCGTTCTCGCCGCCGATATTGTAGGTCTGGCCGATGCGGCCGTTCCGCATGATGGTCCAGACGGCGGCGTTGTGGTCCGCCACGTAGACCCAGTCGCGGATGTTCCTGCCGTCGCCGTAGACTGGCAGGGGTTTGCCCTCAAGCATGTTCAGGATCATCAGGGGGATGAGTTTCTCGGGAAACTGGTACGGCCCGTAGTTGTTGGAGCAGTTAGACAGCGTTACGGGCAGGCCATAGGTGTGGTGGTAGGCCATCACCAGATGGTCGCTCGACGCCTTGCTGGCCGAATAGGGCGAACGAGGATCGTAGGGCGTCGTCTCGGTGAAGTAGCCGGTGTCGCCCAGCGATCCGAACACCTCGTCGGTGCTCACATGGTGGAACAGCACGTCGTCGCGGTCTCTCCACGCGACGCGCGCCACGTCGAGCATGGTAAAGGTGCCCATCACGTTGGTCCGGATGAACGCCTCGGGCCCGTGGATCGACCTGTCGACATGGCTTTCGGCCGCGAGGTGGCAGACCGCGTCTATAGAGTAGTCGGCAAAGATCTTCTCGACGGCGGCGCGGTCGCAGATGTCAGCCTTCTCGAAGAAGTAACGCCGCCCGGTTCCGGCTCTTGCGCCGAACTCCCCGTCGATATCGGCGAGGCTTTCAAGGTTACCCGCGTAGGTGAGGGCGTCAAGGTTGACGACCCTGCCTTCGAACCCAGAACGCCCGAACAGGTAGTGGATAAGGTTCGATCC
>CAZNXK010000143.1:0-8392 GCA_964576835.1 uncultured Treponemataceae bacterium
CGATTATGCGGGCCTTGCCGCATTTTACTACAACACAATGACTTACTATAAATTTTCGGCAAGGTGTGAGATATCCGGGCTAGGCACGATTCTGCAGCGAGGCAGTTACGGGCTGGGTTTTGGCCCCTCGCCAATCAGCCAGGCAAAGTAGGTCCTCACGTCACCCTCGCCGTACAGCGCCGCGTAGGACAGGGCGGCGGTCGCGACGTTGCGGCCGTACTGGCGCGTCTCGGCGTATGACAAAGCTTCGAGGAGGAGGTCGAGCGGCAGGTTGCCGTATTCCGCTTCCCAGCGCCTGTATCTGGTGGGTCCCCCGTTGTACGAGAACACCGCGGGCAGGACGCGGTCACCGACGCCTGCAAGAACCCTCGCGAAATACGCCGAGCCCAGGGCCAGGTTGTCCACTGGATCGGTAAGCTCGTAACTGTCGAGACGCAACCTGCCCGCCATCTCCTCGGCTGTCGCCGGCATAAGCTGGATAAGGCCGACCGCGCCTGACTTGGAAACGGCGGCGGGGTCGAAGGCGCTCTCGGAGCGGGCCAGGCCGTACAGAAGGAATTCATCGAGGCCCGCCGTGCCGGCGGCATCCGAGAAGGTTTCCCGCCAGGGCCTCGGCCAGTACAATTCCGCGTCGCGCCTTGCCGGCGTGAAGGCCGATTTCCAGAACAGCGTCGCGATGAGGCGCAGTGCCTGCTCGTGCCGCCCGGCGGCGGCAAGCGACCCGGCGACCGACCTGACCGTGTCCCACGAAAGGCTCGGGTATTCCTCGCCCAGCTCTAACCTCAGGCGCGAGCCAAGTCCGAAGCGGGCCAGGGCGAGCGCGTATTCGTCGGCGCCCACCGCTTCCGGCGCCTGGGCTCCACCCGATGCCGGTGAGTGGTCGCCTTCGGCCGGCGGTGCTGCGGCGGGGAGGGCAGGCTGGACCGGCGCGGCGGAGAACGGTTCGACCAGCGGCTCGCCGAGCCGGTAGGCGGCCGCGACGCGGTACCAGTCATCGGCTTTCTGAGCGTAGGCTGCCCGCAGGCGGGCCTCGGCGTAGGCTGCCGCGGAACCGAAGGCCGTGCCGAAGGCGGCGGCTACGTCGGCGTCGGTTATTATACCCGCCTGGGCAGCCCTGGCGCAGAGGTATGACAGGCGGGCCATGTCCCTTGCGCCTGCCGCTCCCTCGATGGCGGCGTCAAGAGAGGCGAGTGCCTTGCCGTCCCGCGCTACCAGCGCTTCCCTCGACAGCGGCTCGATGAGGTCAGAGAACCAGAGGGGATTCCTGCTGGCGTGCATCGCCTTGCCGAGCGCGGGTATGGCAGAGGCGGGCGAGCGTTTCCAGGCCGCTTCGACGGCGTACCAGGCGGCCGCGTCGCGTTCCGACGCGCTGGCCGCGAGGCCGGTGGCTTTCGCGAACCAGGCCTCGGCGTCCTGCCATCGTTCGGCCGCCCTGAGGAAGCGGCCATGCCAGTAGGCGTCGAAATACCCCCTTGCCGGCTCCGCGCCGCGGTTGTGCGTCGAGGCGACTATGGCGGCGAATCCGGCGGCGCCTTCGTCGTGCGATGCCGCGATGAAGGCCCTGGCCGCGTCAGAGGCCGCCGACCTCGGCAGGGTGAGGAGGAGGCCTGCGGCCGCCTCCGGCGTCAGCGGCCTGGCCGCATGGTCCTCGGGTATCGCGTCGTTCTCGCTGGCTGCGGGTTCCTGCCCCGCAAGGGCATTGGCAGCGGATTCAGTCGCGGGCTCCGCGGGGAAAACCGCAATGGGTGGCTCCGCCGGGGTCGCAGCGGGAACGACGACGGCCGAGGCCAGGCGAGCGGCGATCGTCTCGGGGTTCTCGGCGCCGGCTACGTAGCGCCTGAACGCGACGACAGCCGGTCCGTAGTCACGTGACCCGACCAGGGATCTCGCCTCGGCAAGCTGGAAGGTCCTCGCGCCGACGGCCCTGATCGCCTGGGCCGAATCCGCTCCCGTCCCCGACAACAGCGCCACCGACCTGGCGAGCGCCGCGTAGACGCGGGTCGAGCCGTCCATGGCGACCAAGGCTGCGAATTCGTCGGCCCAGCGGCCACGGCCCGCCTTGTAGCCGGCTTCGAGCGCCATGGCCGCCATGTCGGCCGCGTCGCGGGCCGACTCGGCGGGAAAGGTCGAGCGCATCGCCTCGACGGCGGCGGCGGTCTGCGCGTATTGGCCCGCAAGGACGAGGCCGGAGGCTTCCAGCCATGACCGCCTGAACGGCGGCAACTCCGCGCCCGCGGGGGACTGGCAGAGGTCGACAAGCGCGGAACCGTCGCCCGCGGCCAACAGGGCCTCTCCGAGCAGCGCGACCGATCGTGTCCTGTACCTTCCCGATTCCCTGACCGCCGCCTGCCCGAGCATCTCCGCCGCCAGCGCTCGGTCACCGGCGTCCCCGGCGCGCATAGCGATGAACAGGATGGCACCCGGCCCCAGCTTCGAGAGCGCGTCGTAATCGACCTTGTCTCCCGAAGAAAAAGGCAATGGCCGGCCGGAAGCCAGCAGCTCGAACCACGCGGCCTCGTCGAGACCGTGTATCGTCGAGCCGACGCAGGCAGGCGTCGACAGGGAGGTGGCTATGATGAACAATATGGCAAGCGCTCTCATTCGTTCTCCCGGAATTTTTTTGGTTGCGCAAGGCGGGTGCCCCTGAACTATAGCACGAACCGGTGTGCGGCCCTAATCGGGGCCCCTGGAACGGCGATTAAAAAAAAGCGGGCGCTCCGATGCGTCCGCCTTGTCGTATGATCGATGGACCTCCCTATCTCGGGGGTATGAATATCCAGGTGCCCGAGATGATGAGGTCGGGGTTCTTTATCTTGTTCGCCTTGGCTATGGCGGGGTAGAGCCAGGGGGTCCGGTAATAGGCGATGGACAGGTCCCATAGCGTGTCACCCCATCTGATCTTGTACCAGGTGCCGGCCTTCTTGGCCGTAGCCGCTGGTTTGGGAGCGGGCGCTGGCGTCTCGACCCCGGCAGGAGACGGAGAAGGGGTTTCGACCTTGGCGGGCTCGGGCGCGGGCGCGGGTGCCGGAGACGGGGCTGGAACTGGCGCAGGTACGGGGGCCTGGACAGAGACGGGCACCACCGGCGGCTCGGGCTTGCGGTCCACCGTAAACTTGTAGATGAAGAACGCCAGGACGAGGATGACTATCAGGCCGATGGCCGCCAGGACGCCGATGAGCAGCGCCGAGGGGCGCTTTTTTTCCTCGTCGGTCGACTCGGGCGATCCAGGCTCGCCGAAGTCCGGCACGCCCCCGCCTGCCTCGCCGTTCTCGCTGGCTTCGGGAGCCTCGGTGTCGAATGGGTTGACCTCGGGGAACTCGTCGGTCGAGAGGTCGACGCCATCGTCTTCCTGGAAGTCGAAGTCGGGAATGTCGTACTTTTCTTCCTCGGCGAGCGACTTGAGCGACACCGACAGCGTCTGATGCTCGCCGGTGGCTTCCTCGCGGGCGAGCGCGTTCAGGTTGCCGTTGTCGTCGAGACCCAGGTCGAGCCTGATGTCCGGGGCTCCGCTCGGCCTCGGAGGAATGTTCTCGATGACGAGGCTGCCGACATACTCGTCGGCGACTTCACCGCCGGTCGAGCGATAGACGTCTATCTGGACGCTTGGCTGATCGTCCTTGACCGTGGTGACGACGAGGCGTTTCTTGGAGGCGGCGCCTTCCTCGAGGATTGGATAGAATTTACCGTCTGCCAGGCGTATACCGATCTTGGCCATTGTTTCTTCCGTTCGGGCAAGATTTTGGAAAAAGAGACTACCTTCATAGTATCGGACAATACGTCAGGAAAATCGATAGTCTCTTCGATAGTATCCGTTGCATCGAAAATACCTCTATTTTCTGGCCACCGCGACGAGGCGTTCCGCCTTGGCTCCGTATTGTCCGCCTGCCCATGTGCCGAACAGCTCCACCGAGCAGAAACCGGCGCTGATGAGCGCTTCCCGCAGCTCCGTTCCCGCATAGAGGCGCTGGACCCAGGAACGGTCTGTGCGCCTTGAACCGTCGACCAGTATCCAGCGGTTGCGCAGGCCTTCCCAGGCGCCGACCACTTCGAATTCCGTCAGGACGAGGCGGCCATCACGCTCGAACCACTCGCCCTCTATGAAATCCCTGGCGGCAATCTCCTTGCCGACGAGGTCCATAACGAGGGCGCCGCCGGGGGCCAGGCTCTCGTAGATGCGCCCGAGCATGGCGCTGTCTTCCGCCGCTGTCGCAAAATAGCCAAAGCTCGTGAACAGGTTGAGCGCCAAGTCGAAGGCGCCTGGCCGGCTCCAGCTCCGCGCGTCGGCGTGGACGAATTCGGCGGACAGTCCCATCGACGCGGCGCTGTCGCGGGCAGCGGCCAGGTAGGGTTCGGTGATGTCGACGCCAACTACGGAGTAGCCCCGCGTGGCGAACTCCAGGGCGTGCCGTCCCGGACCGCAGCACATGTCGAGGACGGACGCTCCGGTGGAGGCGCCGGACAGGGCGAGTATCGCGTCGACCACGGCGGGAGCCTCCGCCCAGCGGTCGCCGCCGAACAGCAACGGCGCGAATTCCGTCCAGAAGGAGTCGTCGGAGAACCAGGGACCGTCGTCGGGCATCGCCTTGGCTCTAGAGCGCGCCGTGATCGAGCGCCTGGCCCAGGACGTAGGTCAGCATGTCGACGTCGATGTCGCCCGAGTCGATGGTGACGATCTCGCGGATCTCCTCCCAGTCATCCTTGGTGAACGGCGTGCCGTCGTAGTCGGACAAGAGGAGCGAGCCCAAGCCAGCCAGCCATTCGATCGCCTTCGGGGAACCGTCGGCGCCGCCTGAGCCGTAGCGCGAGAGGAAAGTAGTGAAGAGCGCCGCGAGCGTGTCGTCGGGCACCTTGGGCACCGACCGGGCAAAGGTCGACCTGAGGGAGTCGAACTCGCGGTTGCCTGCGGCGCCGCCAAAGCGGCGGACCCAATCGTCGAGGTCCGACTTGAGCTTGTCTATTGCTTGCATTGTCCGATAATACAACGCGCGGCGCGCTACGTCGAGCCTGAGGCGAAGCTTAACAGGGTGTTGAAAAAGCCGAAAGCGGCTTTTTCAACACTACCTTAATGTTGCATTTGTGTAGAAAACCGCGAGGTTTTCGAACAATTGCCTTGGCATGCTTTTGAAAAGCATCGAGTTTTTCAAAAGCATGCCAGAGCCGCCATCAGCACGCCGAAATCGTAGGCGGCGTGCGCCAGCGCAAGCGCGTGCAGCCGGAACCCTCTGATGGCGGCGACAGCCATGACCGCGCCGACCACGAGCGACGACAGGATGCCCGGAAGTCCCTGGTACGCGTGCCCGGCCGCGAAGAGCCCGGTCGAGACCAGCACCGCCGCCGCCGTACCCGCGCCGCGGTCGCGGAGCGCGCCGATGACGTAGACCCGGTAGAACAGCTCCTCCCGGTAGCCTACCGCGACGGCGAAGAAACCGGAGAGGAGGATGAGCGGGAGGTACGGCGAGCTTCCCGTCGGCGGCACGGCGGACAGGCCCCCGGCAGACCCTGGAAAGCCTGATGCGGCCAGGGCAGCGGCCACCCTGGCCGCCAGTACGACGACGCCCAGGAGCAGGACCGCCCTCAGCACGTCGCCAGGCAGGAGCCTTCCGATGCCGTAGTCACGAAGCCTTCCGGATGAGCCGATGATGACGAGGAGGAGAGCGAACTGGGAAAGCGCCTGCGATGCCCCTGCGCCCAGCCAGGCCGCGGCGTCGACCAGACCCGGACCCGCCGGCACGAGGCCCGGGAGGAGGACCGCGATGGAGACGACGACTGGCTCCATCCAGGAGCGGCGCACGCTTTCAGCAATCATCGTGCAAGTATATACTGTCGTAACGGAGAGCCGCCATGGTGAATGTACTCCTCGTCGTCGTTGTCATCCTGCTTCTCGTTACCCTGACCCTGCTGCTGCGGGGCGACAGGCGTTTCTCCCCCCTCGAGTACTTCGCGCGCGGCAAGGAAGTCGGCTTTGCCATATCCGAAGCCAGGGCAATCCTGACCATGTCCAGGCTGGCGGGCATCCCCGACCCGACCGCGGCCCTGTGGTCGATCCGGGAGCTGGACGCCTGCATCAAGGCTTTCGGCAAGAAATTTCGCGCCGAGGGCAAGGAGCGCGACCGCGCCACCCTCGGCTTCATGGAGAAACTGTACGAATTCAGGAAGCGCCTGGAATTCGAGCAGCCCAAGTACCGTTCCGGCATCGCCAGCTCGCGTTTCATCAGGGCCAACCAGCGCATCCGCGTGCTTGTCGAAGGCGTGGGCGTCTACTCCTCCACGGTGATAGACTCGAACGAGCGCTATCTCGTCGTTTCGTACCCCGTCGGCGGGAGGATACCTCCTGGATTCCAGTGGAAAGGCTCCCGGGTGTCCGTCTACTTCTGGCGGCAGGAGGACGCGGGTTACGTCTTCGATACCTACGTGCTCGAAGACCTCAGGATACGCGACATTCCGGTGCTGCAGCTCGGGCATTCCGAATCGCTGATGCGCACCCAGAAGCGCAAGTCCCTCCGCGTCCGTTCCAGGATGCCTGCCTACCTGTATCTGCTCAAGCGCCTGGAGGGAGCCTACGAGAAGCCGGAACGGGTGCCCGGCCTCAAGTGCGTCGTCCAGGATGTCTCGGAAGACGGCACCTCGATCCTGATAGGAGGCAAGGCGAAGGTCGGCCTCCTCGTCAAGGCGCAGTTCTTCATAGGCGACGACCAGATAGTGATTTCCGGTACCGTGCGCGGCGCGGAATACGACGCGCAGAAGAACCAGTCGCTGCTCCATGTCGAAATCATGCTTCCGAGCCCCAGGATGCGCAACATGATACGCTCCCACGTCTACAACGTCGGCCCTGGCGACATGGCCAGGCCGGAGCCCGAACTGGACGGCCGCCCGTTTTCGGTGTAAGTTCAAGCAATAGAGGAATATATAGGGGTGACGATGCGAAAAGGCTGTTCACTCTCGGTGGCAATCCTGGCTCTTGGACTCGCGGCCGCGGCCGCCCAGGATTCTTCCGAGCTTATCGACACGTACAGGCGCAATTTCGTCAGGTCGAGCCTCGGAACCAAGCTGGAGCTCCTCAAGGAAGCGTCCTCGTACGAGGGCGTCGACATGGGACCGCTGTACGATACCTCCATCCAGTTCATCCTCGGCAACGCGTCGCTGCTCTCGACTGACGCCATACTGCGGGACATGTCGGTCCTGTCGGTCAACATGGTGCTCAAGTATCGCTACGCGCCGGCCGCCGACCACCTGTGGGAGCTGTTCGGCGTGTACAAGGATGACCTGGTGCGCGTGCCGGTGCTCCGGACCCTGGCCGAGGTCGCCATAGGCAACAAGCATATCCTCAAGGAACTGAACGCCTTCCTGGACACTCAGGTAACGCTGTTCAAGTCCGGTACCCGTCCCGACAACGCAGTCCTCGACGCGACGGTCTACGCCGTCGGACGGCTGGGAGATTCATCGTCATTCCCCTACCTTTTCGCCGTATACACGGCCTCTGTGAGCAAGTCGATAACTGACAGGGCAGGAGCGGCTATGGCCGCGCTCGACGGCGACTACGCCTCCTTCCTGGCCGAGGTCATCAGGTCTCACCCGCCCGCCGACAAATCGGCGGCGCTCGAGGCAGGGCTGCGCGGCGATGCCCTTACGGACGAAAAGCGGGCGGAACTCGCCGAGGCCGCTCTCGCCGTCGGCGTCTCATACCAGAGCGCCGCGCCGGCCGAACAGGCCTTCATCGTCGCGCTGCGGACCTCGGCGGCGAATGAACTGACGAGCCGGGCATGGCAGAAGGCGTCGCCGCTGGCCATCAAGCACTTCTACGATTTCCAGTTGCAATACAACAGGGGACAGGTATCCAAATCCAACTTCCTCGAAGCGATAGCCCTGGTCGGGGCGATGGGGACGACCGACGCGGCGCAGGCGCTGGCGCTGTATCTTCAGCTGATAAACACCGAAACCGAGCAGGGCAAGTCGTTCGACGAGCAGATTGCCCTTGCCGTGGTCACCAACTTGGGCAGGCTGGGCGACAAGACGGCCTTCGACTATCTCCTGTACATCGGCTACCTCCAGTACCCCGAGTCGGTCAAGAAGGCAGCGAGGGACGCGCTCCAGAATCTTCGCTGGTAAGCGTCGACGCCTCGCGGCGCCGGCGCCTCTGAACGCGGCGGTGCGCGAAGCCGCGTGCTGTGCTTCGTGGCTACTTCCATGCGGTCGCCGGTGTCCCCGGCCATACCCTTCTCCGCGGGCGCTGCCTTCGCGGTCTACTTGCCTCCCGGAACCTCGTCGCGCCTCTTCGCCGTCGTGATGTCGGCGGCGCTCGCGGCCGCGGCGTGCCTCGCCGCCTGCCGCAGCCGCAAGGGAATCCGCGGCCCTCCGCCAGGCCGCCATGGCGGTGCGCGAATGCTGGCGTCGG
>CAZNXK010000144.1:0-8336 GCA_964576835.1 uncultured Treponemataceae bacterium
GATTGCGCGTCAGGTCGAGGCGGCGAAGGCTGCCGGCGCCGACGTGGTCGTGGCGCTGCTTCACTGGAGCGCCGAATTCGAATCTTTCCCGGCAAGGAATGTGGTGGCCATGGGACACCGGCTCGTGGAGCTCGGGGTGGACGTCATCATCGGGAACCATCCGCACAACGCGCAGCCGATGGAGCGGCACGTATACACGGATGCGGCCACCGGTGCGCGCAGGGAAGGGCTCATTCTCTACGCGCTCGGCGACCTCGTATCCATCCACCGGACCCTCCCTAACTCCCGCCTCGCGTGTCTGGTGCGGATCCGCATTTCAAAGGGGAACGCCGGCGGCGCCGCATGCGCCCGCGTAAGTGCCCTCGAGGTCCTCCCCGTGTATCTTCTCGTCCGCCGGGGCAATGATGAAGTCGAGGATTACAGGGTGCTCGACTTCCGGAAGCTAGCGGGCGAGCTTCGCTCGGGCCAGGACAGATTCGGGCTCGGGCGTGCCGGTTCCCGGGAGGTCTTCAGGCTCGAGGCGCTGATGCGCAGGGTGCTCCACGCCGCGCTGAGGTCATTGCCGGATGACCGTCCTTCTGCGCGTCGAGGAGTATGCTCAGCTCGCCCGTGACGTCGCGGTTCTTTTCCGCAGTCCTGGGCAGCGTCGGGATCATGTCCAGAAGCATGACGTGCCCACGAGACCGGACAGTATGCGGAGATGAACGAATGCGTATTGTCAAAAACCCATCATGCTGCTTTGCCTCTCCGCCTATATATTACTATATTAGTAATATATAGGCGGAGAGGGTGCAATGCAGATATCGAAACCGGCCGCGAGCCTTCGCGGCATCGTCATGCTGTCGCTGGCGGCGGCACTGCTGCCCGTCGCCGCAGTCGCCCAGGACCTGCCGCCCGACGAGGCGGGTGCCCCGGGGCGCCTCGCCCTATCGCCCAGGCACGGCGAATGGGTCCGCTACGATGCCGGTCCAGGCGGTTCCGTCGAGGCCTGGGTCAGCTACCCGGAGCGGAAGGACAAGGCTCCCGTCGTCATCGTCATCCACGAGATATTCGGCCTGACGGACTGGGCGCGCTCGGTGGCCGACCAGCTGGCCGCAGAAGGCTTCATAGCGATAGCTCCCGACTTCCTCAGCGGCAAGGCTCCCGACGGGAAGGGCGGCAGCGCGGTCCTCGGCCCGGACGGCGCCAGGGCGGCGATATCGAAGCTCGATCCGCCAGAAATCGTGCGCAGGCTGGACGGCGCCGCCAGGTACGGCACCTCGCTGCCGGGCGCGACCGCATCGTACGGCGTGGTCGGATTCTGCTGGGGTGGCGGCATTGCATTCGCCTGGGCGACGCAGCAACCCGGCCTCGGGGCGGCCGTGGTGTATTACGGCACCTCTCCGGCGACGGCGTCGCTGACGACGGTCAAGGCTCCCGTGCTGGGCCTGTACGGCGGCAACGACGCCCGCGTCAACGCCACAGTCCCCGCGGCGAAGGCCGAACTCGACCGGCTGGGCAAGCGCTTCGAGACCGAATTCTATGAGGGGGCGGGACATGCCTTCCTCCGCCAGCAGACCGGACAGGCCGGGGCGAATGTCGCGGCGACCAAGGCCGCGTGGCCGCGGACCCTCGGCTTCCTCAGGGGAGCCCTGGAATCGAAGCGGGCCGAGGCCGATCAGGTTGCCGCGACCTTCCTGCTGGCGTTCTCGGGGTCGGACGATTGCCTCGACGCCTGCGCAGTCGACGCAGCCTCGGCGTCGCTCGCCGGTGACCTGGCTGTCGCGGAAGCTGGCCTCTGAACCGGATGGCGGCCTCAGTCTTTTGCGGCCGCCATCCTCCCGCCGAAATCCCTGGCCTTGGCCAGGTCGGCGGCGTTCGGGTGCCCCAGGTTGAACAGCGCGAAGCGGCCGAGGCAGAAGCAGCTTTGCCCGGCGACAGCGATGCCGCGGGCTTCGAGCCTGCGCTTCATCATGGCGATTGCTTCGCTCTGTATGAATCCAGTGGAAAAAAGAGCGACATTCCTGACCTTTGCAGGATCGAGACCGTCTATAAAGGTCTTGACCGACGCGTGCAGGCCATGATCATGCGTGGCATAGACTGCCGCGCCGAGGAAAAGCAGGTCGACGGGCCCGGCGTCTCCGGTATATTTGTCGATGCTGGTCGCTTGGCATCCGACGGCTCCGGCTATGATGTCGGCTACCTTCCTGGTGTTGCCGGTGACTGAATGGTAGATTACTCGTACGTTCATCGTTTCGTTCCTTTTGTCAAAGCGTTCTCTATCGCGGTGAGAATAGTCAGGCTGGAATGCGTGGCTCCGGACACCGTGTCGACGCCGAGCGACTGCGCCTCGATGACCCGCGCCACGATGGCCTCGGCCGGCTTGCCCTGCCCGTTGAAGTGCTTCAGGATATCGGCAGACACGATCCGGCTCCCGGAAACGGTCGCGCGTACGCGAACCGACACGGGAAGGAGGAAGGCTTTGCCCTCATACGCGCCGTCAGCGACGTTCCCGAGGTCGAAGGCCTTCGTCGAGGCCCGCATCCGGGGATACGCCGCCTCCAACGCGAGCGGCAGTACTTTCCCCGCGACGAACATCGCGGCAAGCGCGACCATGACTATGACGATGGGTTTCCGGAGCTTCATGGAAAAACCGCCTCCTTGGAATCAGCCGCGGCCGAAGTATACGCCTAACTTGGCTTGGGGGACAGACCCCGTTTTGAGGCGTTTTCGCTGAATCACTACACGCCTGTTAAGCCCCTTGCCTCGGCAGACGGGGCAGCGCTATCCTAGGACTCACCATGGACAAGCTGATAGTAAAAGGCGCGCGCGAAAACAACCTCAAAAATATCGACGTCGAGCTCCCCAGGGACAAGTTGATAGTCATCTCCGGCCTTTCGGGCTCGGGCAAGAGCTCGCTGGCGTTCGACACCATCTTCGCCGAAGGGCAACGTCGCTACGTCGAGTCGCTGTCGGCCTACGCCAGGCAGTTCCTCGGGCAGATGAAGAAACCCGATGTCGACTACATAGAAGGCCTGTCGCCGGCCATATCGATAGAGCAGAAGACGACGCACCGAAATCCGCGCTCGACGGTAGGCACGGTTACTGAAATCTACGACTATTACCGGCTCCTTTTCGCGAGGGTCGGCACGCCCCACTGCCCCAAATGCGGCAGGGAGATACGGGAGCAGGGAATCGACCAGATCCTGGACACCATCATGTCGTGGAAGTCCGGCGCCAGGCTCCAGGTTCTGGCTCCTGTCGTGCGGGGCAAGAAAGGCGAGCACCAGAAGATTCTCGAGGATGCCGCCAAGCAGGGTTTCGTGCGCGCGCGGGTCGATGGCGATATAGTGTCGCTCGACGAGAAGGTGGTCCTCGACAAGCAGAAGAAACACTCCATAGAAGTCGTCGTCGACAGGCTCAAGCTGTCGGAGGACGGCAGACGCCGTCTGGCCGAGGCCGTAGAAGCGGCGCTCAGGATTGCCGACGGCATCGTGATCGTCACCAGGGAGGACGGGGACGCTCAGGTCGACGAATTTTTCAGCCAGCGTGGCGCCTGCCCCGACTGCAACATCAGCCTCCCCGAGATGGAGCCGCGGCTCTTCTCGTTCAACACGCCGCACGGCGCCTGCCCTACCTGCACCGGCCTGGGGATAAAGCTGGAGTTCGACCCTGACCTGTTGATACCGGACAAGTCGCTGTCGTTCAACGATGGCGGCTGCGTGCCGTACAACCCCGATGCGGCCTGGTACCGCTCCCGCTTCGAGGCGCTCGCGAAGCACTACAAGTTCAGCCTCGACACCCCGTTCGAGGACCTGCCCGCCAAGGCGATGAGGGCCATCCTGTACGGAGGCGACGAAGCCATCAAGGTGCGCTACGACAACGCCAAGGGAACCGGCCACTTCGAGTACGAATCCGCCTTTCCCGGCATACTCGCCGAGCTCAAGAGGCGGTACATGGAGACGCAGAGCGACGGCATCAAGGACTGGCTCGAGAAGTTCATGAGCGAGAAGCTTTGCGACACGTGCGACGGCAAGAGGCTCAAGCCCGAGGCGCTCGCGGTGACCATAGGCGGGGTGAACATCCACGACCTGTCCTCCAGGTCGGTGGAGGAGTCGATACGCTTCTTCGAGACCGTTGCGCTGACCGATACCCAGAAGCAGATTTCCAGGCAGGTCTTCAAGGAGATCACCGCCAGGCTGTCGTTCCTCCAGAACGTGGGACTCGAGTACCTGACCCTCGAACGCAAGGCAGGAACGCTGTCGGGCGGGGAGGCGCAACGCATCAGGCTGGCCACGCAGATAGGCTCGAGCCTCGTTGGGGTGCTGTACATACTGGACGAGCCGTCCATCGGCCTCCACCAGCGCGAGATCGATACGCTGCTCTACCTGCGCGACATCGGCAACACCCTCATCGTCGTCGAGCACGACGAGCAGACGCTGCGCACCGCCGACTGGATCGTCGACCTTGGCCCGGGGGCGGGCGTCCACGGCGGGCACGTGGTGGCTTCGGGCACGCCGGCCGAGGTGATGAAGAACAAGAAGAGCATTACCGGCAGGTACCTTGCCGGAGAGCTGTCCATCGAGGTGCCTGCCCGCCGGCGCGCCGGCAACAGCCACTCCATTACGATGCACGGCTGCCGCGAACACAACCTCAAGGGCATCGACGTGACGATACCTCTGGGCGTCTTCACCTGCATCACCGGCGTCTCGGGCTCGGGCAAGAGCACGCTGCTGACAGACCTCCTCTATCCCGCCATATCCAACCGCATAACGAGGACGGTCCAGACGGAAGGCGATTTCGACAGCATCGAGGGGCTCGGCGCAATCGACAAGATAATCAACATCGACCAGAGCGCCATAGGCCGAACCCCCCGCTCCAACCCGGCTACCTACGTGGGCGTCTTCACGCCCATCCGCGACCTGTTCTCGACCCTGCCGGAATCAAAGGCGCGCGGCTACAAGCCCGGCCGTTTCAGCTTCAACGTCAGGGGAGGGCGCTGCGAGCACTGCCAGGGCGACGGTCAGATACGGATAGAGATGCAGTTCCTGCCCGACGTCTACATCACCTGCGACGTATGCCACGGCAAGCGCTTCAACAACGATACCCTCGAGGTGCGCTTCAAGGGGAAAAACATCGCTGAAATCCTCGACATGACGATAGAGGAGGCCGCCGCCTTCTTCGAGCGGGTTCCGCAGGTCTCCCACCGGCTCAACACCCTGTTGTCGGTCGGGCTCGGCTACATAAAGCTGGGGCAATCCGCGCTGACGCTGTCGGGAGGCGAGGCCCAGCGCGTCAAGCTGGCCTTCGAGCTTGCCAAGCGGCCCACCGGCAGGACGCTGTACTTCATGGATGAGCCGACGACGGGCCTGCACTTCGCCGACGTCAAGCAGCTGATGGAGACGATACAGCGACTCGTCGACACCGGCAACTCCATCGTGATGATTGAGCACAACCTTGACGTGATAAAGCAAGCCGACTGGGTCATCGACCTCGG
Organism: uncultured Treponemataceae bacterium; assembly: GCA_964576835.1. Lineage (GTDB taxonomy): Bacteria > Spirochaetota > Spirochaetia > Treponematales > UBA12059 > SZUA-370. Next base: position 5,477 of record CAZNXK010000144.1, read on the forward strand.
TCCCGAAGGCGGTACCCGCGGCGGCGAAATAGTGGCGCAGGGCCTCCCCGAGGCGGTCGCCAGGGTCAAAGGCTCGTGGACCGGCAAATATCTGAAGGATTCCCTGAAGGGGTAGGGAGCAGTGATCTGTGATCTGTGATCTGTGATCGGGGCGCGGCTGTGGTTACTTCTCGGTGTTGGATGATTACTTCTGGTCTCGGGGGAGTTACTTCCCGGCGTTGGACGATTTCTTCTGGTCCCGGGGAGTTACTTCCCGGCGTTGGACGATTATTTCTGGTCCCGGGGGAGTTACTTCCCGGCGTTGGACAATTTCTTCTGGTTTCCGGATAGTTGCTTCTCGACGTTGGGTCGTTCCCCCGCGACGTTCCGCCGTTCCGCAATCTGTATAGCGTGTCATGGAAGGGATGCCTGTCCCCGCCACAGCGGCAGCGGATCGTGACATCGTAGTATGTTGCCTCCTCGCTCTCCCGGGAGGAGAAACGCCAGGCGGTATGGCGGACAGCCAGGAGCGCCAGCATCATCAGAGGAGGAGGACGAGGCAGGCGAGTATTTCAGGCTGGCCGAGATTCACACATGCCTCCGCTTCGAGCGTATAACCTGGTTTCAGGCCCGGGTCGAATATTTCCCGGGTTCAGCCGCGACCGTGCGGAAACCTTTCGCGACTAGCCAGATGGGAAAAGCCAGAAGCTCGAAGACGCCTCCTGGAATGTACAGTATCATGCCCATTCCTCCGACCGTATCGACAAGACCGAGTATGGAGAGTAACGCACTCGCCAACAACAGTGCATATCCTATCAGGCCTCAGGCGGACAGCCACCGGGGTATGAGTTTCGATCGGTAGAACGTCGCGAATACTAGCAGGCTTCCGACGCCGAGCAAAACCATCGCGATCTGGAAAGCGGTATACCTGACGTTGACGGCCATCGCGGCGATAGCCTGAAGCCAGACAAGGTCCGGAGCGCCTGCCGTAACGTATTTCGTGCAGAGCGGCGCTAGGACGAGGGAGACGACCGACCCCACAATCAGAAGCACGCACTCGATGATCCGGAAAGCGAGATACGTCACCGCGACGGTTTCATTCCGCGTCCGAATCACCGGGAAGAGCAGGATCGCGATGCCGACGATCCCCGCGGCCATGAACAGGATCAGGAGCGCGCCCGCCTTCAGGAACGCTTCCTGCTGGAAGACAGCGCTCAGCGGCCCCAACAGAAGAGGAGCCGCGATCTTGGTTTCGACAAATCCCGCGACCATCGTGAGGAAAAACAATGCCCCCACGAGGAAGGCGTTCATCCGGTAATTGTTCATTGAATTTTCCTTGCTTGAATTTTTCGACCTGTCGCGCTCAGCGACGGTATCCGGCCGGCTCTTGAAGAGTTTCGAAAAATGCTGCGGGTACTCGAAGCCCAGCGACGCCGCGATGCGGTTCACGGGCTCTTCCGTACCGAGAAGCAGCATCTTCGCCTTCTCTATCAACTGAAAGTGGATGTGTTCCTGCGTGCTCTTTCCCGTTTCCTTTTTGAGCAGATCGCTTAGATAATTCGGCGAATAGTACATCGCCTCGGCGCAGTCCTTTACGGTAGGCAGCCCTGGCGATTTGGCTATGTCGGGCGCGAACCATGAACGGAGGTATTCCTCGAAGCGCACCACCACGTCCTTGTCAGCGTTCGTCCGCGTGATGAACTGCCTGCCGTAATACCGTTTGCAGTAGTTCAGCAGAAGCTCGAGATTGGAAAGGATCAGCCCATGGCTGTGTGAGTCCATGTTGCGGCTGTACTCCTCTTTGATCGCCCGCACCAGTCCCGTGACGCTTCGGCGCTCCTCGTCGGAGAGATGCAACGCTTCGTTCGAGTAGTAGGAGAAGAACGTGTATTCGTCCATCTTCCTGCCGAGAGGACTCTTCCGCAGTAGGTCCGGGTGGAACACGAGGATCCAGCCATCTTTCGCCATGTCGCCAGGCGCGCTGAAGGGTTCGACTACCTGGTCCGGCGCCATGAACATCATCGTCCGCTCCTGGAAATCGTAGGTCTGCCGGCCATACTTGATGCGGCATTCGTCGCCGCTCTTCAAGCTGATGCTGTACAATTCCATGGCGACCTGACACTCGATGACAGGCATCACCGTGACTTGCGACATCTCGATAAGCGAGATTAGCGGGTGCCCGGGTTTCTCGTATCCGATCATTTCGTGCAGCCGCGAGACGGTTTCGATACGTAATATTTTCCCCATTGCGCCCCTCTTTCAATTTGAATACTACCAGGATATGGGGGGGCGTTGTAAATAAACGGATTCATGAATTTCTAATATATTTGACGGATGAATGAAGGGGACTACGTTTGAAAGACTTGCCCCTTAAAAATGTTTGCCGAGATTTCCCGGATAGCCAGGGGTTTTCACTAGGTGTCTGTCGGATTGAGGATTCTGGCGGAGGGCCGAGGATGGCCGACCTCCGCCAAAACGCGCACAAATCAAGGACTCCTTTGCGTCGCGCGTTGATCAGTCCGACATGCTCCCCATGACGCGGGAGGTCCTGCCAAGAATGGCGACGCCCCTGGACGCGGGAGACTGAACGGAACATGCTCCGCTTCGCGCGGACGCTCGACGCGGGATCGCTCGCATCCATAGAGACGCTCAGGCCGCCTCCGGGCAAGACGCTTCTCGTGTTCTCGCTACAACTGGGGCCGTTGCGCCAGAGGCTGATGGGCCTGCCGGACGTCAGTGTTGAGTCCCTGGCGGCGGCTGCCGGTCGACCCGTGAGCGCAGCGAACTGGGTCGCGTCTCCACATCCCCTCACGATCAAGCCGTGGTCAACCTGCGAACGTCAGCGAGCCAGGTCCCCCCGCGGCCGACGATGACCCGCGCG
>CAZNXK010000145.1:0-8235 GCA_964576835.1 uncultured Treponemataceae bacterium
TGCTTCTCCCATCCCTTATGCCTGTGTATGATCTCCGCTCGGTCCGCAGCGTTCCTGCTTGCCGGACCAGCTTCTTTCCCTGCGCCATCAGGCGCATCGCCCCGTTAGGCGCGGCGCACTTTATAGCGTCTTTGTTCACTCAGTGTCAAGTGCTTCGCTGAAACAATTTTCTTCGCAATTCTCACCATGCTGATACATACAACGCGGTTCGCTACGATATGTTCCCGTGCGACGGACGTGAACGTACTCGAAAGCGCGACGGAGTGTCAACATCATTCTTGCCAAATTCACGCGCGCTTTTAACAATTCCCGCGCAAGCCCAAAAGAATGCTTATCCCTTCGGCAAAACCATAGCCAAAGGGTTTACTCGTCACCAATTTCGGACTGTCTACAAGCAGGTGCGTATATTTTTCAATATTGGCGACACCGCATGACAACGGGAAACGCGCGAACATCGGTTCATCGTTGGGCGAATCGCCAAAATACATCACGGACGACAGATCGATTGTCGGATCGTAACCATACCTGCTTGAGAGAAAATACTCGGCCATGGAAAGCTTGTTGTAATCCCCATACCAGGCATTCACGTGAATGGAACTGACCTTGGCTATGGCGCCATTCGCCTCGCAGAACGACCGTACGCGGACGGCGAATTCGAGATCGAAGCGGGGTTCTTCCTCGGCAAAGTCAAGGGCGATATCGAATACCCGGTAGGGCTGATCCTTTGCCAGCCTGAGACCAGGGAAGGCCTCCAGGACACGGCGGCCGAGGTCAGCCAGACGCGTCCTGACGGCTGCGGGGTCTGGAGCGCGGTCGTGGTACAGGACCTCGAGCTTTCCGTTTTTCATGAAAAAGGCGAAGGCGCCGTTTTCGCCTACGACGCCGGCAACCGGCCATTGCCGCGCGATGAGGTCGCACCATCCCGCGGGGCGCCCGGTCACCGGGATAGCGGCAATCCCCGCATCCGACAGCGACCATATGGCTTCGTAGGCAACCCGCAGCAGGCGACCTTCCTCGGTGATCGTATCGTCGATATCGAAAAGCACGAAACGGACAGCCCTGGCCTCGACGACGGACAGTGCAGAAACCGGGCGCACGGGTTACGACGACTTGGAGGGCCTGGACGAAATCTTCCTGAACTGGGCGATGTAATCCAGGAACGACCCGACCGAAAGGAGAGCGGCCGCGCAATAGAGGATGAAAACCGCGACAGAAAGCCCATGGTCCAAAGCGGCAAGCCAGCCGAGTGCCCGCAGGCTCCAGAGGATGAGCGACGCGGCGCCGGCGAGCATGTAGAAGACCGCCTTTGTTTTTCCACCCGGCCGTGCGCCCATCGTGACGCCTTTCTCAGCCAGGAGCTGCCTGAGGAACAACTGGCAGAATTCCCTGTAGACGATGATCAGGAATATCCACAACGGCATGATGCCGGTATACGCGAAGCAGACGAAATAAGTGAGGCGGGCAAAGACATCAGCGAATGGATCGAAGAGCTTGCCGAACCCGCTGACGGTTTTCAGCCGCCTGGCGGCCATACCGTCGAACATGTCGGAAAACTCGATCAGGACGAAGAGCGAGCACAACACGATGACGATGGCGGACGGCGGCAAGCCCATTGCCGCGCCCCATATATAGAAAACAAAAAAAACAGGCGCCATTATCATGCGACTGCCGGTAAGTCCATCCGCGACATTCATGGACCGAAGTATGGCTATTTGACAGTGGCGGTGTCAAGTTGTATCATGTCCGAGGCCATGACCATCCTGACAAGGTCCATCGCCGAGGACAGGTATGCTAGCCGGACAATCATTTCCAAAACGTTTACCAAGGCTCGATTCGCTGACCAGGAGCTTCATTTCCGTATTGACCGTCTACCAACTCGCGCAAATAGGCTTGTTCGCGCTGTATTCAGTACCGCTCGGTTTCTTCGCAAGCTACGCCATCCCCTTCGGGCTGTCATCGATCGGGTTTCATTGCCTGCTGTTCGTCATGCTCGAGGTTTTCAAGGGGGATTTCGTCATCGAACCTGACGGCAGGAAACTTGACCGAGTGAATCTAGCCAACGCAATCACGCTTTTCCGGGTCTCGACCCTTCCGACCATCCTGTTCATCATAATCGCCAGCAAGGATTACCCGATGCGCTTCCAGCTCGTAGCGCTCATCGCGATCGTTTTCGCCACGGACTTCCTTGACGGCTACGTCTCGAGGCGAGGCAAGGAAGCCACCCGTGTTGGAAGGATGATGGACTCGGCCAGTGACTATTCCCTGCTGTTTGTCATAAGCCTCGTCTTTCATTACTTTCATATCATACCTGCCTGGTTTTTCATTCTCCTTGCGCTCAGGTTGACGGGTCAGGGAGCGATGGTCCTTGCGGTGCTGGCGGTCAAAAAGCGCCTTACGCCCCGCACATCGTTCCTGGGCAAGGCAACCGTCGCATCGACCATGATCCTGTACGCATTGGAATTGCTCCGTTTCATCGCGGACATACCGCGCATCGCGTACAGTACGCTGGAATACGTGGCCGGCGCAATAATCGCCGTTTCGATCATCGACAAGGTGGTGATCATGATCCAAGACCTGAAAGCGCCCGCCATCGAATCTACCGAGGCGGGCAGGCTCAATCCTATCGTACACGGAGAAAACAATGGCGATGATAAAAAGCGCGCTTGAGATCGCGCTCGAACGGACCAAGGATCTCAAGGCCGATCCAAAAGCGATAGCCACGACCGAAGCCAGGCAGGATGGCAAGCGGCTGGCGGGCGAATACCTTGCAAACCCGACCGAAGTCGACTTCGCCGCCCGATTTGCCGCGACGCCCAAGGACCGGAAGGACCATGTGCGCGAAGGCGCGTTCGAAGTATTCACCTCGAGGATACAATTGCCTATAAGCGCGGCCTCGAATCCCGAATCGGAAATGCTGCCCCTGGCCGCAGGCATCAAGATGCTCAACACGACGCTGCTCGGCGAGAAGCGCATCCAGGCAACGTTCGACGAGCTCGCCGGATTCCTCAAGCAGTACCTCGAGGACGCGAAACGCGTCGAGGAAGCCATAAGGAAACAGTACGCCCCCCGACTCAAGCAGAAAGAGCAGGAGATGTCGGCCAGGATGGGCCGCCCCGTCCGCATCGACCCGATGCAGGACCCCGATTTTGCCGCGTTCTACAAACAGAACGTCGGCCAGATGCGCGCCCAGTACCAGGACGCCCTCGACAAGGCAAAGTCCGACCTCGCGGCGCTATGCGGCATCAAGAAGGAAGCCTAGCCCGGATATCTCACAGCAGAATCGGGCTTAGCCCAAGAAGTGAATGAAGTCGAGGCGCGGAGCATACTATAAAATATGTGAGCACCGAGACGAGGAACGACGCAGGGATCAGCCCGATTATGCGGGCCTTGCCGCATTTTACTACAACACAATGACTTACTATAAATTTGCGGCAAGGTGTGAGATATCCGGGCTAGCGCCGTCTGGCGATCCTGACTGCGAGCAGCGCGGCATCGGACGGCCTGACGCCAGGAATCCTCGAAGCCTGCCCGAGCGTCAGCGGTCTGGCTGCCGACAGCTTCTCCACCGATTCCGACGACAAACCAGGCACCGCTGAATAATCGAAGTCGGCTGCCAGCCTGGTGCCGTCAAGTTTGCCCAGGCGGGCCGAAAGCCGCTCTTCCTTGGCCACATAGCCTTCGTAACGCAGGTCGAGCAAAACTCCCCGCACCCATTCAGCGGGATACCCGGCAAGGGCAGGCTCCAGCGCGACGACATCCAGCCCCGCCACCCGCGGATCGCGTAGTGCCCTGGCCAGACCCTCGCCCACATGCGGAATGAAAACAGCGTCCCTGCCTGCATCTGCCTCAGATACCCTGCGTGTCCGAAGCAGGTCACCCACGGCCTCCATGGCCAGGGTCTTTCGCCCGAAGCGCTCCGCCCTTTCCGGGGAAGCCAGCCCGACGCGCAACCCGAGCGGAGTGAGCCGGCGGTCTGCGGTATCGTGGCGCAATGAAAGCCGCCTTTCGGCGCGGCTCGTGAACATGCGGTACGGTTCCTTGACGCCGAGCGTCACGAGGTCGTCTATCATGACGCCGATGTACGACTCGGCGCGCGACAGTATGACCGGCGGTTCGCCGGCCACGGCGAGAGCGGCGTTGATTCCCGCCACCACGCCCTGAGCCGCCGCCTCCTCGTAGCCGGACGTCCCGTTCGTCTGTCCCGCAAGGTAGAGCCCCGCCATCCTCTTGGACTCGAGACTGGGGTAGAGGTCGACGGGATCGACATAATCGTACTCCACCGCATACCCGGGCCTGACGACGAAAGCATCCTCGAAACCCGCCATCGTCCGTATGAACTCAGACTGCACCTCTTCCGGAAGCGACGACGACAGCCCGTTCAGGTACAGCTCGTCGGTGTACAGACCCTCGGGCTCGACGAAAATCTGGTGCCTGTCACGGTCGGGGAATTTGACGACCTTGTCCTCGATGCTCGGGCAGTACCGGGGCCCCTTGCCGGTGATGTCGCCCGAATAGAGCGGGGACCGGCCGATGTTGGCGCGGATGATGGCGTGCGTCCGCCCGTTCGTGTACGTGATCCCGCATGGGATGTCCGGCCAGGCCACCGAGTCGTTCATGAAGGAGAACGGAACCTGGTCGGCGTCGCCGTGCTGCAGTTCGAGGCTGGCCAGGTCGACGCTCGAGGCCTTGACCCGCGCCGGCGTGCCTGTCTTCATGCGGCCGACCGGAAAGCCGGCGGAACGGAGCCATGTGCCAAGTCCCAGCGCGGCCGGTTCGCCCAGGCGGCCGGCGGCTACCCGGTGCTCGCCTATGAACACGCGGCCCTCCATGAAGGTCCCTGCCGCGACGACGACGGCGCGCGCGCCTATGCGGTGGCCGCGCTCGGTGACGACCCCCGTCACGCGCGCGCCGTCGGCCGACGCGAGGAGTGCTGTCACGGTATCCATGTATATATGGAGATTCGGCTGGGCCTCGACAATGGTCCTCGCGGCGGCGGCGTAGGCGGACTTGTCCGCCTGCGCCCGCGGCGCCTGCACCGCCGGTCCCCGCGACCGGTTGAGGAGCCGGTACTGTATTGTCGTCGCGTCGATGAGGAGGCCCATCTGCCCGCCGAGCGCGTCGACCTCGCGGACCAGGTTGCCCTTCGAGAGGCCGCCTATCGCGGGGTTGCACGACATTCTTCCTATTGAATCGGGGTTTTGCGTGACTAAAAGCGTCGAGCGCCCGAGCCTGGCCGCGGCAAGCGCGGCTTCGATGCCCGCATGACCGCCTCCGACGACCAGTACCTCGTAGTCCATCTATTTGCCCACGCAGAAGTTGGAAAACAGCGACTCGAGGATGTCCTCGCTCGTCGTCTCGCCGGTAATCTCGCCCAGGGCCTCGAGCGCGGTGGCCACGTCCACAGCCGCCATGTCGACAGGCTCGCCGGAGGCGATGGCCTGGGCGGCGTCGGCAAGGGATGAGGCTGCACGCTCGAGCGCTTCGCGGTGTCTCGCGGTACCTATGCGCGGAGCGCCGGCGGCCATGCCCGAAGCGGACACCGTTGCGTCCTCGCTCCCGAGCAGGGCCGAACGTATCGACGCGACAAGTGCCGCCTCGCCTTCCCCGGTGACGGCGGAAATGCCTATCCAGCCTGCCGGCGCTGGCAGGGAAGCCGGATCGTCGATCTTGTTCCAGGCGAGAACGGCGCCCGGGTTGGCGGCGATGTACGCCTCGTCGTCGTTGCCGATCCCTGCGGTGGCGTCGACGACGTAGACGACCGCGTCGGATCCGCCGGCCACGAGCCGGGACCGCCTGACACCCTCCACCTCGACCGGGTCGGCGCTGTCACGAACGCCGGCCGTATCGACGAGCCTGACAGGCAGCCCGTCCAGATCGAGCTCAGCCTCGAGCCAATCCCTCGTCGTCCCCGGCGCGCTCGAGACTATGGCGCGCTCTTCCTTGAGCATCCTGTTGAAGATGGACGACTTGCCGGCGTTCGTGCGCCCGGTCAGCGCGACAATGGCTCCGTCACGCAGCACCCGGCCCACGGCATAGCTGGCCGCCAGGCTCTCGCAGGTTTCCCTCGCGGCATGGAGCGCCGGAAGCTCCACAGAGATGTCCTCGGGAGACTCATCCTCGCCGTAATCCAGCCTCAAGGCGCAGGCGGCGGCGATACGGACGAGTTCGGCGCGAACCTTGCCGAGCTCGCGGGACAGTCCGCCCGAGAGTCGTTCAAATGCGTCGGCGCGGGCGGCGCCGGTTCGTGCCGACACGAGTTCCCCTACCGCTTCCGCCCTGGCTAGGTCCATCTTGCCGTTGCAGAAGGCCCGGAAGGTGAACTCGCCTGGCAGCGCGCGCCTGAATCCGGCGGCGTCGAGGGCTGACAGGACCCCGGCGACCGTGGCCTGACCGCCGTGGCACATGATGTCGACGCCATCCTGGCCGGTATAGCTCGCCGGCGACCTGAACACCAGCGCCACGACCTCGTCGACGGCGCGCCCTTCCGCGGTGACTACCTTTCCGTAAACCGCGCTGTAACCAGCCGCCTCACGGAGCACATCCGGACGGGAGAATGCCCCGGCGAGCCTCCCGACGCAACCAGAGCCGGCGGCGCGCACGACAGCGAGAGCCCCCGTTCCGGGAGGCGTGGCGAGAGCGGCAATGTCGTCTTCGATATCGAGGTATCCCTTTGCCATCGCGCGAACGATAGCGCGCCTGGCGCCTCGTCGGCAAGGAGTCAACGCAGCGGCAAGGACTTCGCGTCGAAGCGCCTCGCAAAATGGCGATTCATGATCTATACTCTATGAACAAAACTGAAAGACATGTACGAGGAGGAACCATGAAACGCACCTTGACGGCAGCGCTTGCCACGATATTGATCGTGTTCGCGTCGGCTCAGGCCTTCGCGCAGCCCCAGGTCAGCGAGAAAAAGGAAATCGCCATATTCTCGCTCGGCTTCTACGGCTGGGACATCCCGCTCGAGACGCTCGGCACCATAGACGTCGACATCCAGCGGGTCTTCCTCGACCTCGGGCGGTTTACCATATTCGGCATGGAGAAGCGGTTTTCGACCGGGGCCGTCGACGAGTTCATCACTATACTCAAGAAGATGAAGGAATCGACCTTCGTGCTTCCGGAAAAGTACCAGTTCGGCGAAGCCTTCCTCACAGAGGCGGACTTCAACAAACTGGTCGGCGCATTCATCATAGCCGTACCCGTGGTGACGAGCTACAACAGCCAGTTCGTCGATAACAAGGAGTGGCGGACCGACATCAAGACAAACGTCAGCTTCATCAACGTCGCCGACGGGACGATGATCGGCATCGCCAACGTGGAGACCCAGGGCACGAGCCGCGAGACCCAGTACAAGTCGGTGCAGGACGCCATCAACGGCATCCCGATGCAGCTCCAGTTCGAGATCCGCAAGATTTCCCAGTTCCAGAACGTCACCCGCGTGCTGGCTTCCGGGACCGGGGGCGTCGACCTCCAGCTGGGCACGAACATGGGCATCAAGAAGGGCGACGAATACGCGGTCATCGAGACCGACAGCCTCGAAGGCTTCGTCGACGAGCGCGAGGTCGGCCTGATCCTCATCAAGCAGGTCGGCACGACACGGTCCAAGGGCACCATCCTCTACTCCGGCATTCCGGTCGAGAAGGACGTGCAGCTCCGCGAGATCCCGCGCCTCGGCGCCGACATCGCGTTGTACGGTCACACCTATACCTACCTGGATTCGCTGATGGGCAGCAGTTTCGTCGTCGGCGCCAGGACCGAGCTCACGAGGGGCTTCTACGACCTCCGGCCCTACCTGGCGATGCAGATGATATTCGACAGCGACATGCTCTTCCCGCTCAACGCCATCATCGGCGGCCAGTACAGCGTGTTCCTGCGCCGTCTGGAAGTCGGCGGACGAGTTGGTTTGGCCGGCTCGACCAACATCATCGTCAAGATCCTGCAGAACGAGTTCTCGACCACCGACGACGAGTGGTTCACCCACTACGGCGTATCGGGCGGCGCGTACCTGTCCTATCTCATCGGCCGCGACCTGAAGATATTCGCCGAGGTCCAGGCCGACTACATGGTCGGACTGCTTGACAACCTCGGAGGCGCGCTCCAGTCCTACGGCGGATACCAGATAGGCATCGGCGCCACCTTCAAGATGTGACGATGGACGACACCGACATCCGGGGTCTGTCGGCCCGGGACGCGCAGGCCTACGCGCTCGAGTTCATGACGGCCCTCAAGGCGCTCGAG
>CAZNXK010000146.1:0-8217 GCA_964576835.1 uncultured Treponemataceae bacterium
CGCCTGCGCCTGCCGCTCCCGCGCCTGCCAAGGCAGCCGCTCCCGCCGCCAGACCGGTCGCCAAAGCCACAGCTTCGACGGCAGGCTCAACGGCTGCCGGTGCCGCCGCAGGCCCGGATCCCGCCACCGCCGCAGAAACGCCGAAGCCGGCTGTCGTTTTGCCGTCGTCGCCCTCGTCGTCGGCCCAGTCGGTCGTCGCCGCTACCGCGAAACCCATGGCCGAGACCAGGGTGGAGACGGTCCGCGGTGAGCGTTTCGAGTTGCGCTTTCCAGGTACCGGCTGGATATACCTGGGCGACGAAGCGGGGCAAGACGGCCTGCGCTACGAGACCAGGCGTTTCGAGGATACCCAGGCCGTGTTCGCGATGAATCCGGAGCGTGCCGGTGAGTACCTGCTCCGCTTCCAGCGCCAGAATCCCGTCGACCGGTCGACCGAAGCCAGCCTCGTGCGGGTAGTCGTCGCCGAGAAGACCGTGCCCGCGATCCCGGTTGATCCGACCCCCGTGGCCATTCCCGCAAGCCCCGCGGCCAGCCCTACGCCCTCTACCCCGGCACTTTCGGCCGAGGCCGCCGCCCCGGGTCCGGCCATTGCGGCAAGCTCCACCGAAGCAGTCACCGATCCCGCCGCACTGCTGCGGATGGCTCGCGGCGAACTCGAAGCCAAGCGCGTCCAGTCGGCAATCGACGCGCTTGACCGCTACCTGTCCCTCTACCCGTACGGCAATGACGAGGTCTTCTACCTCTACGGACTGGCCTACGAGCAGGACACGCCGTTCCGGAACATAAAGAAAGCCTGGGACAGCTACCGCCGCGTCCGCGACGAATATCCGAGGAGCGCCCGCTGGCGGGAAGCGGCAGACAGGATTGCCTACCTCGAGCGGCATTACTTCGGCCTGCGCTGATAATGTTGCTGGCGGACATACAGCCATGCTATCCTCCTCCGATGTCGACACGAAGAATCTACTACGATGATCCGTCCGCCCGAGCCGTCGATGCCGTGGTCGTCGGGATGGAACAGGCTGCCGACGGCGAGAGCCGCGTGCTTCTCGACAGGACGCCGTTCTATCCGGAGGGCGGCGGCCAGCCGTGCGATACAGGCACCATAGCCGGGCTTGACGTCAAGTCGGCTCTCGAGACTGGCGACGACGTCGTGCACTCGCTCGAGGGCAGCCTTGCGGAACTCGAAGCCGCTGGTGTCGCCGTCGGCGCGACTGTACGGTGCCTCGTCGACCTGGAACGACGGAACGGCCACAGCGAGCAGCATTCGGCCCAGCACCTGCTGTCGGCAGTGATCATGAGGGCCCTGGGCGGAACGACGCTGTCGTTCCATCTCGGCGAACGCTGGTCGTCCATCGATATCGACCTGCCACCAATGGAGCGGGCCTGTGCCGACCAGATGGAGGACGAGGTCAACCGCGTCATCCGGGACGACTATCGGGTGATCACCCACCTGTGCCCACCCGGGGACGCCGGTGACTTTCCCCTCCGCAAAGAACCGAGGCTCGAGGCGGCGGTGCTCCGCGTCGTCGAGATCGACGGCATCGAGTACTCGGCATGCTGCGGTACCCATGTGACGAGTACCGGAGTTCTGGGCGCCTTCAGGGTAGGCAGGGTAGAGAAATACAAGGGTGGCAGCCGTGTCCATTTCATTGCCGGGAGCCGGGCGTTCGCGGACTGGCGCCGGCTTGCCGCGCTCGCGCGCGATGCCGCCGCGGCCGCGGGCGTTTCCGAGGACGAGCTTGCCGCCACCGTCGCCGCATCACGCGAACGGGTCAGGACACTCGAAAAGGCTCTCGACGAAGCCAACGGCCGTGTCGCGGGACTCGAGGCCGCGTCGCTCGCGGCGGCACCGATCGACCGAACGGGCTACGGAGTCGTGCTGGCTTCCGCTGAAGGCGTAGACGCGGCTGCCCGTCTCGCGAGGGCCCTGGCGGCGCTGGGACGCGTTGCCGTAGTCTCAAGCCTGGCTGACCTCAGGGTCGTTGCGTCCTCGCCTGCGCAGCCGCCAAAGGAAGCGGAACCGGGCATGGCTCGGGCGGCGGTGGATGTCGGCTCTGTGTTCGGACCGCTGGCCAGGACCAGTGGCGGCTCGGGCGGCGGAGGAAAGACATTTTTCCAGGCTGCCTTTCCCGACAGGGCGGCGCTCGTGGCCTTCCTGGACGCGGCGCACCTCGCTTGACATGAGCCTGACGACCGGACAGACTTGATTTGAAAAAAAAATTACGGACTTCAGGTATTGGGTCCATGCGCATGTCAAAAGAGATGGGGGATAGCAGGGTGGCTCGAAAGTTCAGGTTGGGATACAGGGGTTCCATGGTCTTGCTGGTGTCCGCGATCACGGGCATCGGTTTCATGGGCATGGTCGGCGGCCTGTCGTTCCTCGTGCGCAAGGAGCTTTCGTCGTCGAACTTCTCCGCCGCGGAGATAGCGGGTAGCGGCTATGCAGCCGAGATAGCAGGACAGATGAAAGGCGGCCTCAAGGCCGCCGAGCAGCTGGCCATAGTCGCTTCGTCCTTCATGAAGATGGGTATCGACAGGGCGGGGGCTCTCGAATTCCTTCAGGAGTATGCCATGGCCAACGCCGGTTTCGGCGGTGCCTGGTTCATATTCGAGCCTGACGCATTCGACGGCAGCGACGCGACATTCGCCGACGGCTCTCCCGGCCAAGGCTCGATGCGTGGAAACGCTCTTGATGGCCGCTTCGTCCCGTACTGGAACCGCTTCTCCGGCGAACTGATACTGGAAGAGTGCGTCGACTACGAGGGTGGAGCGTCTTCGGCGTATTATACCGAACCGCTGTCTACCGGAAAATCCTATCTCACAGAACCGACCGTCTACACCATCGCCGGAAAACAGACAATGGTCGTCTCCTACTGCGCCCCGATATTCGACGGGGACATGGCCGTCGGCGTCGCGGGGCTCGACGTTTCGATGGATACGTTGAACTCTTTCATAGCGTCGATCAAGCCGCTCGGGCTTGGCTACGCCTTCATGCTGTCAAGCGAGGGTACCTTCGTGGCGCATCCTACCGCCTCGCTGGTCGGTTCCGCCTACGCTTCGGCCACAGACCTCGCTTCCCAGGAGCGCCTCATGGCCGCGTACGCTCAGGGTTGGACGCATTCGGAGATCGTGAGAGCGTCGAAAAACGAGGAGCTGTCATTTCTCGCCATCATGCCCCTGCCGATCGGCGACGCGGGCCGCTACTGGGCGCTCGGGGTGCTGACTCCCATAGAGGGCATGCTCAGGTCGGTGTCCACGCTCATTTTCCTCGTCATCGGGATGGCCGCGGTCGTGCTCCTTTTGTCAGTCGTAGCCCTCTGGTTCGTTCTTGGCCGCGCGGTACGGCCACTCGCCAGGACAGCGAGGGCCTTCGGTGAACTGTCCCAGGGCGACGCGGACCTGACGAAGAGCATAGACATCAAGAGGAACGACGAGATAGGAGATCTCGTCGCGGGTTTCAACGGTTTCGTCGCAAAGCTGCGTGACATCGTATCAAGGCTCAAGAAAGAGCAGGAAGCGCTCGGCGGAATAGGCGAGGAGATGGCGACGAGTTCCCACGAGTCGGCGAGCGCCACGGCGCAGATCCTGGCCAATATCGACGGCGTGCGCAGGCTTTCGAACAACCAGGAATCGAGCACCAGCGAGGCGAGCCGTTCGGTCGGCGCCGTCGTCGGAGAGATAGGCGATCTGGACGCCCTGACCGAGACCCAGGCAGCCGGAATCGCGGAAGCGTCGGCGTCGATAGAGCAGATGATAGGCAACATCGGCTCTGTCAGTTCGTCGATAGCCCATATGGCGGAGCGTTTCGAGGCCCTGATGAAGACAGCCGTCGACGGCAGGGAAAAGCAGGAAGCGGTCGTCAGCAAGGTAGGCGCGATCGCCGCGCAGTCCGAGCTGCTGCTCGAGGCGAACCAGGTGATAGCGGGCATTGCCAGCCAGACCAACCTGCTTGCGATGAACGCCGCAATAGAGGCCGCCCACGCCGGGGACGCCGGCAAGGGTTTCTCCGTCGTCGCCGACGAGATCAGGCGGCTGTCCGAGACGTCGTCGGAACAGTCGAAAAGCATAGGAGCCGAGCTTTCGAGCATCCAGGCTACGATCGCCGAGGTCGTCACCGCGTCGGTCGAGTCGGAGGAGTCGTTCAACCTGGTGTCATCGAGCATCGAAGCCACCGACGAACTGGTGCGGCAGGTCGACCATGCCATGGCCGAGCAGCGCGAGGGCTCGAAGCAGATCCTGGAAGCGCTGCGGGACATGAACACAGCGGCCGAGTCCGTCAGGGAGAAAGCCAAGGCCATGACTCTTGACGCGGGACAGGCGCGCGACGGCATGGAGCTGCTCCTCGATACCACTGTCACGATACGGGGCAGCATGGACGAGATGGGCGCCGGGGCCGAGCAGATAAACAAGGCGGCCCAGTCCGTTTCCCACCTGGCTGAATCGACGAGGGAGAGCATCCGCTTGATGGACGAGGTGATAGGCAAGTTCATCGTGTGACGGGAAGCCGGTGCCCCGGCAGCCTGTCAGATGTGGAAAAGCTTCGAGAGGCTCGCCTGCCCGGTGACGCGGTAGTGCAGCCACAACAACAGGCCCGATACCGGAACGCAGGTGACGGCAACGATCGCTGACCAGCCCAGGATGATGGCGCTGGCCTGGCTGGCGTCGATTATAGCCTCCAGGCCGACGCACAGGACGGAGACGCCAAGCAGCGCCATGGCGATGGCGTTGATGCCTTTCCTTTTCGCGCGGGCTATCAGCTCTGTCGAGGCGATGGCAATCGCCTCGAGCAGGAGCACGATGGGCGCGCCGAGCCTCCCGTACCACGCCAGCGGCCCGTCCAGGAGATCGAGCGTCAGTATGTAGAGCAGCGTAGCAGGCACCAGTACGGCGTAGAGCGCGCCGCGACGTCGCCCCAGCATCACGGGGGCGCATACCAGCAGGTAGAGGTAACACAGCGACGCGATGGGGTACAGCGACCATCCTATCCGCTTGTCTACCAGCAGTTCGATGGCACCCACGACTACGCACGCCATAGCGGTGCAAACCGAGTATATCTCGAGGAATATTCTCCGTCGTTGGGCCGGAGAGAGGCGATGGAAGTCTTCCGGATCGAGTACATGCTCCGGATAGGCTGACTTCCTGACCGCTTCGGCCTCAGGCTCCTGAGAGACGGGAGCCCGGCACAGCGGGCAATGCTTCACTGAATCTTCCAGCTCGACTCCGCAGTTACGGCAAATGGTCATGCAGCACCTCACCTGTTGGATTCTATCGCCACGGGTATGCCCATGCCCGTCAGGCGCGTGAAGAACAAGCGCTCGACCTCGGTCGATGCCGCTGTCGAGCCGAAGCTGATGAACAAGCGGTCCTTCCAGCTGACCAGGTAGGGATTGCTCCTGCATCGATGGCTCGGCGCTGGGATGAACTCGAACCGTTCGACATGGCTGGCCAGTGCTTCGGGAAGGTCGACCGCCCCCAGGTTCGAGACGATGCCGCTCATCGTGTCCTCGCCGATTCGCTTGAAGACCCACCGCGCGGCAATGCCTTTGAGCGCCAGAGGCAGCATTCGGATGGCCAGGTTACGGCCCCCGCCGACGTTCCGCGCTATCTGCATCGATATGTTTTTTTCGTGGATTTCCGCCTGCATGAAATGGTGGACGCGTTTGATGATCTCGTCGAAATCATAGAAGCCAAGGCGCAGGTCGATGCTGGGCATGACGTAGAGCGTGAAATTCCTCATGGTCTTGCTCGGGAACAGCCTGCGCAGGTTGACCGGTACTTCGGCGGCGACCAGCTTTTTCATGCCGCTGCGGACAGGCGCAGGCAAGGCCAGGAACAGGTCCTGCATGCTTGCGAGGTACGCCGATACTATGAATTCGGTCAGGGTGGATCCGTATTCCTTGGCCTTGGCGATGATGGCGGCCAGCGGGATGATGCCCGTCGTGACACGGTACTGTCCTCGGCGCAGAGGAAGCGACGGAAAGTGGAAGGCCTTCCTGCCGACTTCCGGGTACGGTATTCCCCGCCTGAAGTGGAGGTTGAACGCATCTTCCGATTCTTTGTGGTCCGGCTTGTCTCCGGGGCGGAAAATGCCCTCCGGGTCAGGCGTCTCGATGCCGCGCAGGCGCAAGTACTCCATGATGATGGCCTTGAGGTAGACGAGCGCGCCCGCGCCATCGGTAAGGACGTGGCAGAACTCGACCGCTATCCTCGAGTGGTACGCCCGCACGCGGAAGAGGAAGCGGCCCCGCCTGCGGATATGCATGTTGAGGCAGGGATATCTGGAATCGGCAACAGGCTCGGGAACCCTGCCCGCCATCGGTTCGAGATAGTACCAGAAGAAGCCTCGCCTGAGTTCGACGAGGAAGTAGGGAAACCTTGGCGCGAGATTTGCCAGCGTTTGGACAAGCGACGGCAAGTGTATCCTCTCGGTCAGCGTGGCTGAGATGCGGAAGACAAGCGTTGCCGTGCTGTCTGTCAGGGCCGGCATGAAGCTCGCGGCGTTGTCCAGGATGTACCAGCGCTCCTCTCCCGCGCTTTTCTCTGTCCTGGAGAAGAAGAGGTTCAAGCCATGGTGACGGCCGCCGGTGCTCATAACTCTAGAGGGCGCCTGTTGTCGGCCAGGCGCTTGCGGAGGTAATCGCGGTCGAGGCCGAGATCGGCCACCACCTTGACCAATTGTTCGGAAGACAAAAGATTCTGCTCGGCGTACAGGTAGCAGAGCGCCTTCTCGGCGATGCACGGCACGAGGAGGGCCGCCATGTTCTCCGGGCCCTGTCTGGGGCCGTCGAGGTGCAGACGCTTGAGGCTGGCGTACAGCCGCGACCGCTCCATGTCGCCGGCTATCGCGGAGAGCTCGGCAAGCAGCGGCTTGAGGTCTCCCCGCGAAGCGGCCTCGCCGAGAGGCTTGAGCGTGAAGAAGGTGTATTCCTTGCCAGGCAGATAGTGGTGCTCGTCGCAGCGCGTGCAGTAGTCGGGTTCCCTGGGATCATCCTTGAGCCGGTCTCCCCCGATGATGATGAGCGGGTCGAAGTAGAGCGCGGGGCATTCACTGCCATCGGAGACGTAGTAGCGGTAGGTGTACAGAGAGTCGGCTATGCAGTCGAGGTGCTCGCAGTACGCGGTCAGGGGAAAGACGTCGGTAGCGTTCTCGAGGAGGAGCCTGGCGGCCTGGTTGAAAATTTCCCTGCGGAAATTGAGGACCAGAGTCGGCAGTATGAACACGAGACCCCGCGCCTCCGACTCGTTGCGGATGAGGTAGGCGATGCGCTCGTCGTAGAACGACGCTTCGTCTATGATCCAGGTGCCAGCCTCTGGATGTCCGGCGATGACCGACTCGAGGCCGAAGGAATCGCCAGCCGAACTGATGCAGTCGCCGCAACGCTCGTAGCCGCCCCGGTAGGGCAGGGCATCCTCGGGGTAGTCCTTGAAGCGCTCCTTGTCTATGCCGAAGCGAATGAAGTGCAATACCCGTCGGTCAGCGCCTGCCGTCGTGGTGCGCGCCGCGACGATTTCGCCTTTTCTGAGGGCGACGCGGGAATCGCGCCAGACGCGGGCGCTGTACTCGGTCTTGCCCGAGCCCATGGGTCCGATCACCAGGATGCGGCGCCCAGGGCGGGTGAAGTCGAAATGGTCGAATGACCGGTGAACCCTGATGCTCGGGAAGCCGAGGCTGAGGAGAAAGGGGTCTCCTGGCGTTTCGCGGCCTGACGAGTCGCGGTTCAATCGGGCGTCTCGTCTTCGGGGGGCGGGAGGACGCGCTTGCCCGAAACGAGCGTCGCGCCGACGCCCAGTCCGATGAGCCCGGCGGTCAGGAATCCTCCGCTTATCCTCTCGGCGACGAATTTCAGGTAATCGGCCAGCGCGGGGAGGCTCGCGGCCGTGCCGCCCGCCGGCAGCCTGATGACGTAGCCTGGAATGACAAGCTTGGGACCGAGGCCGATGACCAGTATGATGACGCTCGGTACCAGGACCCGCGCGCCCAGGGAACCGAGCCTGCGTCGCCATCCGGTATCCGATACCATGACGCTGGCGAGGCACAGCCCGGCGCCGGTGACGAGGAGCCAGATGCTGGCGCCGGCGAGGCCGGCGCCGAGGGCGCCAAACTTCGCCGGGGCTTCGAAACGCGAGCCAGGCTCGCCCGCGAGCCACTGGTCCGGCTCGGCCTCCACCGCCCGCGCGAGCATTGCCGCGAGCGCCGCGCGTTCCAGCCTGGCGGCT
>CAZNXK010000147.1:0-8134 GCA_964576835.1 uncultured Treponemataceae bacterium
CCCTCAACATCCGGTTTTGGAGACCGGCGCTCTACCATTAGAGCTACTGGCCTAGGCGAAACCCGAAATTATCGGGGTTCGATGGCTAACTGGTTATTGAAGCTTTTTCAAAATGCGTCTGCATTTTGAAAAACCCTCACTTAACCTTCGTTTCCTTGTGAAGCGTGTGCTTGTGGTCCCACTTGCAGTACTTCATCAGCTCGAGTTTTTCCTGCTTTGTCTTCCTGTTCTTGGTCGTCGTATAGTTTCTACGCTTGCATTCGCTGCATGCAAGAGCGATGATCTCTACGGTCTGCTTCTTTCCAGCCATGGTCCGATCCTTCCCGGAAGATTGGCGCCCGCCGCGGCAAGCGTCGAAAAAAAAGGAGCATCAACACCGCGCGCCGCGACGAATCGCCTTGAAATCGCGCCTGCCAGCCCCCAAAACTGTCTTCGAGAGCCCTCGATCGGAATCGAACCGATGACCTCATCCTTACCATGGATGTGCTCTGCCAACTGAGCTACAAGGGCGTTATTAGCGCCGGTACAATAACAACGAGCGATGTCTTTGTCAATACCGATCAAGGGTTTTCATCGAGGTTGGAACGCCTCTTGCTTCTGCCCCGGAACGACGAAACGAGGAAAGCCGCGGCCGGGTCCCTGGTCAGGGCCAGGAGTCCGACGCCGATGACCGCGAAAACAACGGCGGACAGGGCGAACGGCAGCCCGTAGGCGACAAGGCCAGTTCCTCCCGCGCCGGACAAAGCGTGGAATGGACGCCTGAGCGCCAGCACCGGCGCGGCGGCTATCGCGGAAAAGCCTATCAGCTTGAGAACGTACAGGGCGACCGTACCAAGCGCGGTACCCAGGCCCGCAATGCCCACCCTCGACAGCATAACCATGAGGAGTGCGGTGTTGACCGCGCTAGCGATTGAAAGCGCCAGGGCTATGCCCGGCCCTCCCATGGCCCGCTGGAGCGCGAAGGCCGCGGCTATGTTGACCAGCACCGCGACTATGCCTGAAAGCGCGGGCGTCGCCGTGTCGCCTCGGGCGTAGAAGGCCGGCGCCAGTATGCGGTTTGCCCCGATGAAAGGCAGCCCGACCATGTGGAAAAGAAAGGCGCTCGCCGTCAGCCCGACCGAGGCGTCGCCGAATTCCCTGGTCTTGAACAAGAGGGCGACTATGTCCACCCGCTCGCAGACGGAGAACACGGCCACCGGCACGGTGATGAGCGCTATGGCCTCGAGTGCGCGGACCAGACGCTCGCGGTACCGTTTCCATTCGGAGGAAGCGGCGAGCCCGGACAGCTCGGGCAGGAGGACTGTCCCCACCGATACGACGAATACTCCCAGCACCAGCTCCTGCAGACGCAGCGAGAAGCTCAGGGCGGTAGCCACCCCGGTGCCCGCGTTGGTCGCCAGCGAAGTCGAAACGAGGCCGTTGACCTCGTAGGCGGCCATCCCGAGTATCGTCGGCGCTATCAGCGACATGACGCGCCGCATACCGGGGTTGCGGAAGGCCCTGCGCGGCGACACGAAGCGGAAACGGGCACCCAGCCTGACGACGTAGGGCAGCTGGCACAGCGCCTGCAGGAGGCCGCCTGACACGACGCCTACCGCCATGGCCCGCGCCGGATTGGCCATGCGGCCGCCTATGAGCATCGGGACGAAGATGAAGCTCAGGTTGAACAGGACAGGCGCGAAGCCCGACGGCGCGAACGAGCCGAGCGCGTTCAGTATGCCCTGGAAAAATGCCGCCATCGACACGAGCGCGATGAAGGGAAACATGACGCGCATGAGCACGGCGGTCTCGACGGGCTCGGAATCGAAGAGGCGGACGAGCAGCGGCGCGGCGGCGATGCCCGCGGCGACCACGGCGCAAACGGCGATGGACAGCGCCGTGAAGGTGGCGGACAGGAATTCCTCTGTCTTCTCGCGGTCGCCTTCGGAGAAATACGCCTTGACCGTCGGGATGAAGGCCACCGACATTGAGCCTTCGGCGAAGAGGCGGCGGAAGAGGTTGGGCACGCTGAACGCCACGGTGAAAGCGTCGGCCAGCATGCCGGTGCCCATCAGGGCGCCTCGCGTACGGTCGCGTATCAGGCCGAGCACCCTGGATACCATCGTCAGGGCCGACAGCTTGCCGCTCTCGCGGACGAGGCGGCCGTTCGCCTCGGATTCGTCGCTCATTGCCGCGAGGGTACCTTGAAACAGCGGCTCCGGGCAAGCGGACCCGCCGGACCATGGCACCGCGGGGTTCACCTTGTTGCAGGCGCTCCCGTCATGGTATAAGGGCGGCCATGCCCGTACAGCTGATCGCGATCGACCTCGACGACACCCTTTTGAGCCCCGACCTGACCATCCACCCGGCCAATCTCGACGCGGTACGCCGCGCCCTCGACGCGGGCCTTGCCGTCATGCTCGCCTCCGGCAGGACGGTCGAGTCCATGATGCCATACGCCGTCGAGCTCGGCATGAAGGGCCACGGCCTGCCTATGATATGCGCCAACGGCTCCGAGGTCAGGGACGTCGATTCGGGGAAACTCGTCCGCCGCCTGACACTGCCGAGGGAAGTCTGCCTGCTGGCGGTGGAGACCATGGCGGGTTACGGGCTCCCGGTGCAGGCCTACGACGACGATGGCATCATCGTCACGATACACAATCGATGGACCGACCGCGACAGGCAGCTGACAGGGTTGCCTATCCGTCTCGCCGCAGGACCCGGGGACATAGCGCGCGAGCCGAGGAGCAAGCTCCTGTCGGCTGGAACGCCCGAGCAGGTTGCCGGCATAGTCGCGGCCCTCCGCGAACGCTTCGCGGGACTTGCCGAGATAGTCGTTTCAAAACCCTACTTCATAGAGATCCTGCCCGCCGGAGCCGACAAGGGCGAGGCCCTTGCCTGGGTGGCCGACACAAGGGGCGTGCCTAGGGCCGACGTCATGGCTATAGGCGACGCCGGCAACGATGTCGGGATGCTTTCGGGGGCGGGGATAGGCTGCGCGCCGGCGGACGCGAGGGCGGAGGCTATTGCCGTGGCCCGCCATGTCTCGCCGCTGCCCCACGACGCCGGCGCTGTCGCCGACCTCATCGACAGGCTTGCCCTGCCCGCTGGAGCCCGGTGACAAAACGCTCAACCTTTCGTCTATCCAGGCCGAGCAGGCGTCTGCCCCTATCGCTTTGTCCGTTTTTCGCCGAAAATGGATCGAAGGGGAACGCCATGACCACAGTTCGCTTCAGGACCATAGCCGCATCGATCCTTGCCGTTGCGATGACACCGAACATCGCGGCAGACATCGAATTCGTCGGCCTCGACGTATCCGCCGACGACCGCATACTGTTCAGCGCCCGCGTCGAGGTGCCCGGGGAACCGGGCTACGACACGCTGTTCTCCGCCGACGCCAAAACCGGTGACCTGGTCCAGCTGACGTTCTACCCGGAGTCGATAGCCATCGTCGACGACGGCCGCAGGCTGCAGATACGGAACCGCTTCGGCATATTCATGACCGAGCGCGGCTTCACCGGGCTCGCGCCCCTCTCAGGCATACCGTCGTTCGCGAGGGGCTCGACGGTCCAGCAGGGCCGTCTCGTCGATTCCAGACCGTCGCCGGACGGCACCATGCTCCTGTACCTGTCGCCTGTCAGCCCGGCCCGCTGCGACCTGATCCTGTTCGACCTGGGGAAGAAGACCGAGTCGGTGGTCGCCAGGAGCATCGAGTATTCCGCCGACAGCTTCCCAGCGTCATGGTCCCCCGACTCCCGCTACTTCGTCTACGGCAAGGCAAGCGATCTGTACTACTTCTCCGCGGAGCAGTCGCGGCAAGGCAGGGTGCCCGACGAAAGCTGGCGCAAGATCGGCGCGGGCAGAGTCTCGCAGGCGCGGTGGAGCGCCAACGGCAGCCTCTACCTGCTCCGCGACCGCTCGATGTACCGCATCATGCCAGAGGAATTCTTCACCCAGGCCATCTATTCGGGCATCGTCCAGCCTGGCATCCTCGTCGGCAAGGCGCCCTTCCCGTACGACCCCAATTTCGACTCGTTCTGGATATCCCCCGACGGCTCCAAGGTGCTCCTGTGCAAGGATGGCAGGAACATTTTCCTCTATCGCCTGGATCCCGACGACTTCGGCAGGGAGGCGGCGGTCAATGCCATGCCGTACCTCTTCCTGCAGGGCAACACCATCGTCGACCAGGTCCTCTGGCCATCGAGCGACGAAGTGACCGTCTTCACCGCGTCGCTGCGCGACGGCAAACGCGTCTCCGGCGCGTACCGCGTCAAGGCGCCGATACGCGGCGAGGAAGGCCTGTCCGCGGGTTTCCTGTCCCTCGACGTCGCCAGCGCGACGGGCATATCGCTGTCACCCGACGAGAGCCGGGCCGCCATCGTCACCCCGGACGGCGTCAAGATCCGCCGCTATTCCAACTGGGCCCTGGAGCGGGACCTGCCTTCTGCCGGCGCCCTCCATGCCGTGTGGGTGGCCCAGGACAGGCTCGTGCTCGCCTCCTCGGGCGCGATCGAGATGATAGGTCTCGCCGACGGCGCCAGGACCCTCGTGGCGCTCGGCCAGCCAGGCGCCTACGGCTGGTCGGCCTCCGAGCCAGGCGCCGTCGTGAACTCAAAGTCCGGCGTTACCTACAAGAGCCCGGCTTCGGCCGCCTCCTGGGCGCAGGCAGCGACCTTCGACCCGCTCCCCCAGTCGACCAATTCCGCCAATTACCGGGTCTATCCTGACGGTATCGCCTCGGGTTCCTACCGCAACACCATCATGGTCCGCTCCGCCAAGGGCCTGGGGACGAGGAGCCTCCTTCCCGCGCCAGGCAGGGCGTACGCGCCGTTCCCCGCCCAGGACGACGTACGCAACCCGCTGGTATTCGACCATGGCTCCAGGATACGGCGCCGGGAAGTGTCGCTCGCGTTCAACGCCTACGACGGCGCAGAAGGCCTCGTCGGCATACTGGACACGCTCAGGGAATACGGCATCCGCGCCACCTTCTTCGTCAACGGCGAATTCGTGAGGCGGAATCCAGGCGCGGCCCGGCTGATAGCCGAAAGCGGCCACGAGATAGGCAACATGTTCTTCAGCGTCTTCGACGCGACCGACGCCCGCTACCGCGCCGACGCGGAATTCGTCAAACGCGGGCTGGCCCGCACCGAGGACGAGTACTTCGCCGCCACCGGCGCCGAGCTGTCGCTGCTGTGGCACTCGCCGAACTACTCCATCAGCTCGGTACTGCTGGAAGCGGCCGCCGAAATGAACTATACCTACATCGGTCGGGACGTCGACCCCCTCGACTGGGTGGGACGCTTCCAGGGAACGTTGACGCAGGGCCTGTACGCCGGCGCCCACGACCTTGTCGAGCGGACCGTGACGGCCGCCTTGCCGGGATCGATCGTGCCCGTGCGCATAGGCATACCCGACGGCGGCAGGGAAGATTACTTCTACAACGAGCTGCCGCTACTCATCAACGCGCTCCTGGCCGATGGCTACGAGATCGTGCCCGTTTCGGTCCTGATGAAGCATGCCGAATAGGCATGAGCATTCCGAATAGTCGCCGAGAACCCCGGACCGGAGGAACGATGCTCGCCGATCGATACAGACTATCGACTGATTCTCTCGACTACTCGGTCTCGTCCCAGGACGCGACCAGGCTCGACGGAGGCGCCTGGGGCGATGAGGTGATAGGCCAGCCGAGGGCCCTCGAGGCTCTGGCAATAGGCATGGCGATTCGCGCCAAGGGCTACAACATCTTCGTCTCGGGAGCGCCGGGCACGGGCAGGCGCACCGCGGTGATGCTGACGCTCGCCGCCTACAGGCCACCGCGGCTGGAACTCCGCGACGCCGTCTATGTCTACAATTTCAAGGCGCCGCTGGCGCCGACCGCCCTGTACTTCAAGGCCGGCGAGGCGGCGCTGTTCAGGAGGGACGTGCACTCGTTCATCGAAAACGTCAAGAAGCTCGTTACCCTGCACGCCGAATCGGGCGACGCCAAGAAGCGTCGCGACGAGCTCGAAAAGTCGTGGGAAACGACGGAGAACGGGCGGCTCGCCGCGTTCGAAGCCGAACTCGCGACCGACGGTTTCCGCGTCGTCCAGGTCGAGGGCGACGACGGCCAGACGAACACCGACATCCTGCCGCTCAAGGATGGCGTGCCCGTGCCTTTCGACGAATACCAGGCGGCGGCAGAGTCGGGCGCCATCCCCGAGGCCGAGTTCGCCTCGATGCGGCAGCGCTACTTCGCCCACATGGACGAGATGCGCCTGCTGTTCGTCGATCTCCACCGGGGACGCGCGAGCCTCGACGACCAGCTCGAGACGCTCCGCACCCAGGCGCTCCAGCCGCTGGCGCACGCGGAAGCGGACATTCTGGCCTTCCGTTACGACGACGAGCTGACCCGCGAATGGATCCGGGCCCTCGAGAAGGACATCGTCGCCCACCTGTACCTCTTCGGACAGCAAACTCCGGAGCGCAGGCACCGCTCGCCGCTCTCGCGCTACGGCGTCAACGTGCTCGCCGACCGTGGCGACGCGACAACCGTGCCGGTGATGTTCGAGGCGAACCCGACCTACGCCAACCTTTTCGGCAACATCGAGCAGCATTCGGAGGGCCAGAGCGAGGGCAGGACGGCGTACCTCCGGATACGACCGGGCTCAATAGTCAAGGCATCGGGAGGCTTCCTGGTCATGCAGGCGGAAGACCTCGTGGCCGACATGGAAGCCTGGACGGCGGTCAAGCGCGTCCTCAGGACCGGCAGGCTCGAAATACAGCCGCAGGCCGGCCCGATGGGCCAGCTGGTCGCGGTCAAGCCGGAGCCACTTGAGCTCGACGTCAAGATAGTCCTGATAGGCGGCGAGATGACCTACGACGCCCTGTACAACGCCGATCCGGACTTCCAGAAGCTGTTCAAGATATGCGCCGAATTCGACTCGACGATGAATCGCAACGACGCGTCGCTGCGGGAATACGTCTCGTTCGCCCGGAAGATAACGCTGGAAGAAGGCCTCCTCGAGCCGTCGGCCGACGGCATCGCCGCCATCGCCGAGTACGGCATCAGGCTCGCGGGCTACCGCGACCGACTGTCCACGCGCTTTTCGAAGATAGCCGACCTGATACGCGAGGCGGACTACCGGGCGAGCCTGGCTGGCAAGGACGCCATAGACGCCGCGTCGGTGGTCGAAGCCGAGAGGGTCCGCGCCTGGCTCGCGGACCTTCCCGAAGAGAACATCGTCGACATGATAGTCTCCGGAGAGATAATCCTCGAGGCCGAGGGTTCCCGCATCGGCAGGGTCAACGGGCTGGCGGTCCACGACCGGGGCTACTACGCCTTCGGCCTGCCGGCGGTCATCTCCGCGCAGGTATCGCCGGGCGAATCCGGCGTCATCAACATAGAGGGCGAATCAGGCCTGTCAGGCGAGATCTACGACAAGGCGGTGCTGATAGTCGAAGGATTCCTACGCAGCCGCTACGCCCGCGATTTCCCGCTGGCGGTTTCCGCCAGCATATGCTTCGAGCAGTCGTACACCGCCATCGAGGGCGATTCCGCCTCGTCGACGGCCGTCTACGCGCTGCTGTCGGCGATCGCCGGAGTGCCGCTCAGGCAGGACATAGCGGTGACCGGCTCGGTAAACCAGATGGGGCAGATACAGCCGGTGGGCGGCATTGCCGAGAAGGTAGAGGGTTTCTACCGCATATGCAGGAAAGCCGGCCTGACCGGTACCCAGGGCGTGATGGTGCCAAGACAGAACATCGTCAACCTGACGCTTTCCAGGGAGGTGCTCGACGCCATACGGGCGGGCGGCTTCTCGATATACGCGGTTTCTACCATAGATGAAGGCATAGCGGTGCTCACCGACCACTCGCCCGGCGAGGCCGATGCCCGGGGCCATTTCCCCCGGGGCAGCTTCAACGCGATGGTCGCCGGCGAACTGCTGCGGATGGCCAAGACCATCAAGGAATACAGGGAATGAGGACCATGATGAATAGAACGATGAGCACTCTGGCGGTTGCGCTTCTCGCGATTAGCCTCTTGGCCACGGCCGCTTCGTGCGGCGGCAAGACAGCCCAGGCTCCCGTCGCGTCTGCCCCGGTCGGCACCGAACTTGCCCCGTCATCCACCGGTCCAGCCAGCCCGGAGCTGCCAGCCGCCCAGGCCGCACCCGCC
>CAZNXK010000148.1:0-8014 GCA_964576835.1 uncultured Treponemataceae bacterium
TTGAGCGTCACGCAGACCGAGCTCAACAAGAACATGGAGAAGCTCGCATCCGGGCAGCGGATCAACCGCGCCGGCGACGATGCTTCTGGCCTCGCGGTCTCCGAGAAGCTGCGCGGACAGATCCGCGGCCTCAACCAGGCCCAGCGGAACATCGAGAACGGCGTTTCATTCATTCAGACCACCGAGGGCTACCTCCAGGAGACGCAGGACATACTCCATCGCGTCCGCGAGCTGGCCGTGCAGTCTTCCAACGGCATCTATACCGCCGAGGACAGGATGCAGATACAGGTCGAGGTTTCGCAGCTCGTCGACGAGATCAACCGCATCGCGAGCCACGCGCAGTTCAACGGCATGAACATCCTGACCGGCCGTTTCGCCACGCAGGGCGATCAGATCATGCAGCTCCAGGTCGGTGCCAACATGGACCAGAACGAGCGAGTGTTCATCGGTACGATGACCGCCACGGCTCTGGGTCTTCAGGGAGCCCAGGGGGCGACCGAGGGAACGATCTCCATCGAGGATCCGGCCAAGGCCAACCAGTCAATCGGCAGCCTCGACTCCGCCCTCAAGATCGTTTCGAAGCAGCGCGCCGATCTCGGCGCCTACCAGAACCGTTTCGAGATGGCCTCCAAGGGCGTCGCGATCGCGGCCGAGAACCTTCAGGCAGCAGAGAGCCGCATCCGCGATACGGACATGGCCTCAACCATGGTGGATTACGTCAAGAACCAGATCCTGTCGCAGGCCGGCGGAGCGATGCTCGCCCAGGCCAACACCAGGACCCAGTCGGTTATGCAGCTGTTGGGTTAATATAAACCGTTTGGTTTTTCGTAGCGGAGAGCTTCCTGGACGTCGTCTTTCCGCGACGACTTATTCTCTCTAGAAGGGAGGGGATCGCGCCCTCCTCCCTTCGTTTTGAAACAAGAGGTGAAACCCGGCGAATGCCGGAATTCACCATTACCATAGGAGGAAACGTATGTCTCTCGACGTTTCAACCGTACACGCGCTTCAGGGCGGGCAAACCGTCCAGATGGTCGCCAAGGATTCGCAAGTCGCCAAAGCCAAGGCCGTCGATGTCATGAAGACAGAGCCGCCCATCTCGATGGAAGCCATTCTTGGAGAACTGGCCAGCGTGAGCGCCGCCTTCGACAAGCGGCTTTCGTTCAGCTTCAACGAAAAGATCGACCAGGTGGTCGTCAAGGTCATCGACACCGATACCGATAAGGTAATCAGGGAAATTCCGCCCGCCGAGCTGCAACACGTCCATGAGCGAATCAGGGAGGTTATCGGCATCCTGTTCGACGAGAGGGCGTGAACCGGAAGGAAGGCCTGTAGGCCCTATGTCGGATATCAGCATCCCAGGCGTCAAGAGCAAGTACGACACCCAGAAACTCATCGAAGACCTGATGAAGGTCGAGCGCATCCCGAAGACCCGCGCCGAGGAACGACTCAAGGAAGTACAGCTCAAGCGTACGACCTGGCTGGACCTGTCAAGGCGCCTCTCCTCGCTGCGGGACAGCGCCAGGGCCCTGTTCTCGTTTCAGAATCCCTTCAACGAACGCATTGCCGCTTCGGACGACGAATCGGTTATAACCGGTACCGCCACCAGGGAAGCGGTGGAGGAAACCAGGAGCTTCACAGTGAAGCGGACGGCAACGGCCGACCGCTTCATGTCCGACCGCATAGCCCCGGACGCCAAGGTACCCGCGGGGAGCTACGTCTTCACCGTCGGGGAGGCATCGGTCAAGCTGTCGTACGGCGGCGGTTCCCTCAAGGATTTCGTCGACGCCGTCAACCGCAAAGGCGGCGAGACGCTGCGGGCACAGATAGTTGCCGTGAGCTCTGACTCTCGTGTCCTCGGCATAGAGTCGCTCAAGACGGGCGCCGCCAACCGGCTCGGTTTTTTAGACGCCGCGGAAGACTTCGCGCTCTCGACCGGACTCGTACAGCGGGCCAGCCAGGCGAGGAGGGACATGCCGACTGGCGACCCGACGCGTTTCGAGAAGACTCTGGACCGCTCGAGGATATCGGCCGCCAACGAATCGCTCACCGTCGCCCCCGACGGCGAAACGGCTCTCAGATTGCCTTCCGCCATACCGACAACCGGCCTCGTCCTGGAATTGCAGGTCGAACTGAGCGACCGATCGACCGTCGGCGCCGCGGCGTCCGGCCCGCCCCCTGGCCCGGCAATCCCGTCTACCGGTTCGATAGAATACGGGGGCATACGCATAGACAGCGCGGCCTCCGAAGCCACCCTGCCTGAATGGTCGCAGCCGCCCGTGCCGCCGCGCAGGGACGATTTCTCGCCGCTCTACCTGATAGACGGTTCGGGCAGGTCGGTGGCATTGCCCCCGGTCGATCCCGGCGTCGGCCTCCGGACCATCACCATTCCGCTGCCCGCGTACGCGGCGACGTTCGCGGGTCTCGGGATCAGGAACGGCAACACCGACAGGGACGTCCGCGTCGCGTCGGTCCGGGTTTACGATCCCACCGAGACAGCCGGCATGCGTCCCAAGAATCCAGTGGAAACCGCCAGGGATGCCATCGTCGCCATGGATGGCATCGAGGTGACGCGTGAATCGAACACGGTGAGCGATCTGGTACCCGGCCTGACGGTGATGCTCTGGAGGGAATCCGACAAGCCGGTCAAGCTGAAGATCGAGCCTAACCGCGAGGCCGCAAAGGAATCGCTCATCGAACTGGTGGGCAACTACAACAGGCTGATGGCCGAGCTCAACATCCTGGCGCGGCCGGACGAGAAGATCCTCGACGAGATTACGTACTTTACGGAAGACGAAAAAAAGAAATACACCGAACGGCTCGGACTGTTCCAGGGCGACTCGACGATGTCACAGTTGCGCACCGGCCTCCAGCAGACGATGTTGGACGCCTACCCCACGCGGGGCGGAACCGACATGCTTGCGGTCTTTGGCATTTCCACCGATACGCGCCGCGGAGGCAGCTACGACGCATCGAGACTCCGCGGCTACATAGAGATCGACGAGGCGACTCTCGACAAGACGCTGCTTGAAAAATTCGCGCGGGTCAAGGACCTGTTCGGCTACGACACCGACGGGGACCTGCTTGTCGACTCGGGCGTTGCTTTCAGGCTGGACGCTATGATGAAAGCCTACGTCGAGACGGGCGGCATTGTCTCGATACGCACGAGGACGCTCGACGACCAGATCACGAGGCAGGAAAAAGAGATAGAGACGCTGGATACCCAGCTCGCGAGAAAAGAAGACGAACTCAAGAGAAAGTACGGCCTGATGGAAGGGGCGCTCGGGCAGATGGAAAGCTCGGCCAGCGCCTGGGACAGTTTCAGCAAGCAAGGCAAATGAAACGATAAGCAACATGGCGCGAGGAGCTGAGAATGATATTCACGATGAACGGGAAAAAATCCGACACTCCCACCGTTGGCCGGACGATGGGCGACATCCTCGCGGAACTTGACGAGCGGGCCGAGGCGGCGGGAGAGATCATCATCGAAGTCAGGCTCGACGGCAAATCCCTCAGCCCGGATGAACTCGCCTGTGCGTCGAACATGGCCGCGTCCATCAACGGTCTCGTCGAACTGCTTGCCGAGCCGGCTGCCGACATGAAGGCTCGCGCACTCGAAACCCTCCTCGAGCTGGTCGGAACCACCACGGAGGCGCTCGAGTCTGGCGAAGCCGATGCCGCCATATCGGCCCGCGATGCCTGGACTGACTACGAACTGTCGTTCGCCGGCCTGTTCTCCGCCGAGGAAGGTTCGTTCTTCGACGCGTTCGCCGACAGGCTGAAAACCGGCACGACCGGCTCCCGTGGCGAGATGCGCCAGCTAGCCGCCAGGCTCGCCGCGTTTTTCGGGGAACGGCTGGCCGAACTGCGCGACCCCGCTGGAGCGATGCTCGCGTCCGCGCGCATCTTCGACGCCATCCAGGCTGAGCTCTCCGAGGTACCGGTCAGGTTGCAGACGGGCAAGGACGCCCAGGCGATGCACACCGTCGTACTGGCCATAGAGCTCATCAACAAGATGGTGCGCATCATGCCCGAATACATGCGCACGCTGACGACTGTGCCCATAGAGGTCAGCGGCGCGACGATGCCGGAGTATTATGGCGAACTCACGGGCGTGCTCAAGGAACTTGCCGAGGCGTTCGAGAACAAGGACGGCGTGCTGATAGGCGACCTTGCCGAGTACGAGATCAGGCCGAGGCTGGCCTCGTTCTTCCAGGTCGTCAGGACAGCGGCGGTAGACGCATGAATCCGTCGGGCCCGATCGATCCGAGTATGCTGCTGGCGCAGATAAGCTACTGGAAAGAGTCCGATCCCAAAGAGGGAATGCTGGTCCTCGTCATAGTCGGCTCGATAATCCTGGCTTCGATCATATGGTCGCTCGTAAAAGCCGTCATGACAGGCAAAGGCATATCGTTGGGCAGCGGCCATGCGAAGGGCTTCAGCCGCAGCGCTTTCAGGCGCAAGGCGGAAGACTACGGCTTCTCCGAGGGCGAGGCCGAATTCCTCGAGTTTTATGCCCGAAAACTCGGGGCGACGAGCCCGCAAGCCGTTTTCGGGAACAAGTCCCAGCTTGATTCGTTCATGAAGAATGCCTTCAAGTACATCGAGCGGCATGCCGAGACCGAGGAGCTCGCCGAGGAACAGAAACACCAGCTGTTCGCCATACGGGAAGCGCTCGGCGCCAGAGTTAGTTCAGGCGCCGCTGTCCGCTCGACGCGGCAGCTCAAGGCAAAAACGCCGTTGTCGATCGTGACCTCCAAGGAAGCGCACTACTCGACGGTTCTGGTCGTCAACGAACCCAAGGCGTTGTACCTGGAACCGGCTCTCGACGCTTTCGGCTCGCCTATACGCTTCGGTTTCGGCACCAAGCTGACGCTGTATTTCTACTCGGGCAACCACGTCGGCTACAGCTTCCAGGCTCGGTCGCGCGGCATGGCCGACATAGACGGCAAGCGCTTCCTGACGGTCTCCCACAGCGACCGCATCAAGCCGCTTCCCGCCCGGCGTCACCAGCGCAGCGAGGTACGCATCTCCGGCCGCTTCTACCTCATGCACGTTCACGCGGCCAAGGACAAGGGCAAGGTGGTGAAGACGGTGCAGATCGAGAGGGCTGCGGTCGCCGGCATCATCATCGACCTGTCCGGCGGTGGCCTGTCGATGCAGACCATGAGCCCGGCTAGCCCGGGAGAGTTCGTCAAGGTCGAATTCGACCTGGGCGTCGGTCCGCGCACAGCCTACGCCACGGTCGTCCGCGTCAGCAAGACGAGGAACGGAGCCCTCATGCACATGAAATTCGTCAGGGCATCGAGGAAAACGGTCAACGAGATACGGTCAGTCGTCTACGGATACGACTGAGCCGCCCTTCGCCCTTGACCGCGGGGGGCAGGTCACATACAATTTCGCGCATGAAGATAGTTGAGCTTACGAATATACTGCGCAAGGAAAACCACATATACTACCGCCGGGAATTCAAGGCGGACGCAACCATAGAGATCATGGACCAGACCAGAAGCATACCGGTCGAATTCGTACTCGAGCACAAGCCGACCGGCGCGGTGGACGTCAACGCCTGCATAACGATCGACCTGGACTACCCGCTGATGCCGGTTGTCGCGATGCTCAAGACCTTCATTTCCGAAATGGACAAACGGGGAGCGTTACCCTGATAGCAATCAATTGTGCCGATGTATCCGCCACCGAATCTCTCGGCGAACGCATTGGCAAAGCCGCCAAGGCCGGTACCGTCATCGCGCTCCGGGGCGGACTCGGGGCAGGAAAGACCGCCATGTGCAGGGGCATCGCCCGGGGTTTGGGCGTCATCGACGCGGTTACCAGCCCATCCTACACGCTCATCAACGAATACTCAGGCGACCTGCCGTTCTACCATTTCGACGCATACCGCCTCTCGTCGGCCGAGGAGTTCGAACAGCTCGATGCCTCCAGGTATTTCTACGACGGCGGTGTCTGCGCGGTCGAATGGAGCGAGCGCGTCGAGGCGGCAATGCCCGAGGACGCCGTCATTGTCGACATAGAGCCTGAACCCGATGGCTCCAGGTCGGTTCGCATCTATGGGTCGGCGCTCGAAGAGGCTCTCGCATGAACGTGCTCGCCGTCGACTGCTCTGGAGACATCCTGTCAGTCGGCGCGGGTCGCGGATTCGGGTCTGAAGGCCGCGGCCCCGACACGCCGAAGCATCCGTACCGCGAGGAGTCGGGGCACGGCCACGCTCCGGGTCCGGGTTTCGTCTCGGTATCGATAGACGTCGGATTCAGGCACGCCGAACGGGTGATGGGAGCCATCGAGTACTGCGTTGCCGAAGCGGGGCTCACGCCCGCCGACCTTGATCTGCTCGCATGCGCCGGGGGTCCCGGTTCATTCACGGGGCTCAGGATAGGCATGGCGACCGTCAAGGGGCTGTCGCTGGGCCTCGGTGTTCCGTTCGTCACCGTACCGACCCTCGATGCCCTGGCTGCCGACTGGGAAGGCGCGGCTCCCGTCCTGGTACCGGTGATCGACGCAAAGCGTTCGCGCTTCTACTTTGCCGTATACGAGAACGGCACCCTGGTAGCCGGGCCTTTCGATGACGGACTGGAACGGATTATCGCGCTGACCGACGCCTACCCCGAAGTCCTGTTCGTCGGCCCGGACGCGGACATGCTGGAGTCGTCGATTGCCGAACGCTCGGGCTTCCGCCTCGCGGTCGAACTCAGACGAGCACCCGTCGCCGCGATGGCCCGGCTGGCGGTCGGCATTTTCGGAGCATCGGGACCAAGCCCCTCCGGGGCTGGTCTCGTCTACCTTCGCGCAAGCGACGCTGAGGAGAGCTCTACGGCAAGGAAAAAAGCCGAGGCGCCGGGGGCCAGGACATGAGCGGCGACGACTTCGGGGTGCTCGAGGAACTCGGACCGCTCGACGAAGCCGCAAAAACACCAGCCTTGAAACCAGCCGCGCGCGGGGGCAGGCCAAGGACAATGCATACCGGAGACCTGATAGAAGACCTGGTCAGCTCGTACGCAATCGTACCGATTCCTGTGGGCATTCTCGATGAATCGCTGACATTCCTCTACCGCAACGACCCGCTGGATCACCTCCTGCAGGCATTCCCTGGATCCGACAAGCCCACCCTTCTTGGCGCCATCGGCCGGTTCCTGGATCACGAGGCTGCCAGGGACCTGTACTCCGCCCTCAAGAACAAGGATCGGGGCTACAGCTGGGGCGGTTCCATCCGACTGCGGACGAAGCACGCCAGCAGCGTGCTGGCAAAAACGACCATCGTACCGTTCAGCCCAAGAGGTTCCAACGGTTCGGCGCCCAAGGCATGGGTCGCCTTCTTCGACGACGTTACGGTGGAGCGAAACAGTTTTCTGAAGGGACTGTTCTCCAGCCTGCTCGAGGCGTCCAAGCTCAAGGACAACGATACGGGCAAGCACATAGAGCGCGTCAACTACTACACCGAGCGCATGGCCAGGGAAATGTACCGGCTGGGCAAGTGGCCCGATGTCGACATCGATTTCATAGACAACATCGGTTTTCTGGCCGCGATGCACGATGTCGGCAAGATTGGCACGCCAGACGACATACTCAACAAAAAGGGACCGCTTGACGAGTTCGAATGGAACATCATGAAGGAACATACGATCAATGGCGCCTTCATACTGTCGAGCTACCCTAACCCGATGGCCAAGCAGATAGCCCAGTCCCACCACGAGTGGTGGAACGGCACGGGCTACCCCTACAACCTGGTGGGCGACATGATACCGTTGCCTGCGCGGATAGTCGCGCTGGCTGACGTCTACGACGCGCTTCGCATGAAGCGCAGCTACAAGAAGCCCTTCGACCACGGCCGGGCCTCGCTCCTCATAGTCGCCGACGGGGGGACCCATTTCGATCCGGACCTCGTTGCCGTATACCGGTCGATAAGCGGCGAGTTCAACGATGTCTACACGAAGTACGCCGACGAAGGCTAGCCCGGATATCTCACACCTTGCCGCAAATTTATAGTAAGTCATTGTGTTGT
>CAZNXK010000149.1:0-7937 GCA_964576835.1 uncultured Treponemataceae bacterium
CCCGGCCTTCGGGCAGGCCCGCCCAGTTGACGCTGAAGGTCCAGGAGATGAAAGCCACCTTGACCCCGTTCCGCTCCACCATCGCCACGCAGTCCCTCTCACTGGCGCTCCTCGCCGTCCCGACGTGGGGGTAGCCCCGAGCGTCGAGGAAATCGAGGGTCTCCCGGAGTCCGGCCTCGCCCTGGTCCAGGCAGTGGTTGTTGGCGGTTGAGAAAAAGTTGACTCCTATGCCGCCGTCGACGATGCTGTCGAACATCCCGGGGGTGTTGTTCATGCCACCGTGCTCCAGGATGCTCGCCGGCAGGTAACGCGGCGGCATCGAAGGCGCAAGGGGCGACTCGAGGTTGGCACAGGCGAGATCGCCCGTGAAGTAGAAGCTACGGACATCGTCCCAGAGCGAGGCGGTCGTGCCGGGGTTCAGGCCCTGGTGGGCGAGGATGTCGCCGCCGGCGCACAGGGTCATGCCGACCGTCTCGGTAAATCCGTCGCGCGGGGCGAAGTCCAGGTCCTGGCCGCGGAAGTGCTCCTCGAGGCCGGAGCCCGGCTCTTCCTCCTCGATCGGGCCGCACAGGTACTTGTAGCCCCACCAGTATTTCTCGTCAGCGTCCATGTGGGCCGCGTTTCCCTCCAGGGGACGCGCGCACCCGAACGCCTTCCGGTGCCTGAGCCCGTAGAGCCAGCACGCCAGCTTCACCTTCGCATCGACCACGACGATCTCCTCTCGAGGAACAAGGCCCCGGATCGGGGCCTTTCCTTCAGGCTTTCTTATCCTTCGGCACTACCGTGATCTGGCCCTTCTTGTACAGGAACCTCGCCCCGAGGATGGTGATGGGCAACAGCACGAGTATTGTCACGCCTTCCCAACCCTTGATCGGGAACATGAGGTAATGCACGACCGCGACCACCAGGGCCGGCAGGATGATCGCCTTCCACTGGCCCTTGACCACCACGGCGCCCGCGTCTCCGGCCGCCAGGAAAGACACCATGAGGGCGCCGAACAGCGCCGGCAGGACGTTGGCGGTGGCGGTCCTCACCGCAGGATTGGTGAACACGGGCGCCAGCGGCGCCACCAGGAGCGCTGTGAGTATGATGATCGTCGTTGTCACTATCGACGAAACCGCCACCGAGATCGTCGATAGAACCTCGCCCTCCTCGCTGGCAGGCTGGACGCCAGCGAGCTTGAGGGCGTTCATGGCGCATGGCAGCTTGATGTTGGAGACATTTCCCGTCTCGAAAGTCAGGTACGAAGCCCCGGAACCGAGCAGCGGCACGAAGCTGACGATCTCCGATATCGCGATGGGCGTGAGGATGAGGAAGAGTCCCAGCGTGGCCTTGAGCACGGTGGCTATGCTGGGGAAGATGTCATACGCCGCGCAGACGATTGTCGGAATGGCAAAGATAAGCGCGAAGAAGATGACGAAGCTGATCCGTCCGAACCGGTTGATCCGGTTGAAATACTGTTCCCTGTTTTCCATAGCTTCCTCCTACTTCGCCAGAGCGGTCCAGAGCACGGACGAACACATGCTCAGGATGAGGCTGAAGGCCAGGATGAAATTGCCCAGCCAGGCGATCTTGAATTTCCTGGCGATGACGGCCAGGAACAGCGTCAGGACGATGCTCGTGATGAACGTCGCTACCGCCACGATACCCTGCCCGAAGAATGGAACCACGAATACGGCGAGCACAGCGAAAAACAGGACGCCGATGGCCACGACGCCGAAATCGCCGGCTTTCATCTTGAGCCTGACAGCGAGGGAATCCACCTTCTTTATGAAGATGATGTCCAGGATGATGGCGCCGGCAAGTCCGCCCGTCATGGCGTACATGATGGCGCCGAGCGGCTCAGCACCTGCCTTGGACGCGTCCGCGAGCCTGGCGAACCCGAGGGCGCTGGAGGCCATGTTGGCGGCCATCAGCTCGTAGCTGACGCTGCCGATCACAGACAGCCTGAACCACGGCCACGGGATGCCGAGGCTCGGCGCCATTGCGGCTAGCCCGAGCGCCACCGCTATGGAGGGCGCTATGGTGAACACCATCGATGACTTGATCGTGTTGGAGACGACCTTGCCGTCGATGCCGAGTTCCCGGGCACGCTTCAGGGACATCCTCATGAACAGCACGCACTGGACCATGACGTACGCGATGCCCGCTCCGACGAGAATGAAGAGCAAGCTTCCGTTGGCTACATCGAAGAATTCCACATTTGCCTCCTTGGGACCGAAAGACTATTGGGCATTACCGCTACGCATCGCCTTGAGGACGTCCTCGGGGCCGATCGTCTCGGGAATGGGACAGGTATACGGGCCGACCCTGGCTGCATGCTCCGCCTTGGCGCGGGCTGCCACGCCGGGATCGAGGAAGGCCTCCGCGGCGGCGAGGCCGAGCGCGCGGCCGGCGGCCAGCAGGCCCTTTCGGCCGATCGAGGAACCCGCTTGGGCCGTGTTCTGCCAGGAGTGCGCCTGCGTACCGAGGGCCGCGGACGCATAGACCAGCTGGCCTGTCGGGACGACCTGGCTGACGTCGCCCACGTCGGTGGAACCCGGCAGGCAGATGTCCCCGCGGAAGAGCGGGCCGATGACGGTGTCGAGCGGATCCTGGCCGATCCTGCCGACCACGGCGTCGCCCTGGGTCATCCTGAGCTGGCCCATGACGGTCGCTATCTCCGCCGCGGTCAGGGAGGCGCGGAACTTTTTGGCAAGTTCGCGGTCCGCGTCATCGAAGGCCGGTCCGCCTGACTCTTCCATGCATTTCTGCAACAGCTCCCCGACCACGAGATTGGGAACGTAGTCGGACAGTCCCTGCGAGAACGCAATCTCCAGCTTGGTGCCGGTCATCAGCGCGGCGCCCCGGGCCACGTCGCAGAGCCGCTCGTAGACTTCCCTTGCCTGGGACATGCGGGGAGCCCGGCAATAGTAGAACGACTCCGCGGCGGACTGCACCACGTTGGGCGCGCGTCCTCCGGGATTGGTGATGGCATAATGGAACCGTACCTCGGGCACGACGTGCTCCCGGAGGTAGTTGGCTCCGACGTTCATCAGCTCTACGGCGTCGAGCGCGCTACGTCCCAGGTGTGGAGCGGCGGCAGCGTGGGCGGCCTTGCCCTCGAACCTGAAATACACTGAAAGGTTGGCCAGGGTCCTGGCCTGCCATACCGCGTTGATGTCGCCGGGATGCCAACAGAGCGCGAGGTCCACGTCGTTGAAAACTCCGGCCCGGGTCATGAACGTCTTGCCGCAGCCGAACTCCTCGCCCGGGCAGCCGTAAAAGCGGATGGTCCCGGGCGTGCCGGTCGAGTCGAGGAAGTCCTTGGCGGCGACGGCCGCGGCCAGGGAGCCGACGCCGAGCAGGTTGTGGCCGCAGCCGTGACCGTTGCCGCCCCGCACTCGCTCCCGCCTCTCAGGAAAGGCCGCCTCCTGTGACATGGCCGGCAACGCGTCATATTCTCCGAGCAGAGCCACGACCGTGCCCCCGGTTCCGTAGGAAGCCTCGAAAGCCGTCTCCATGCCGGCCAGCCCTCGCCTGACGGCAAAACCTTCGGCTTCCAGCGCTACGGCGAGCGCCTCGGCCGAGCGCCTCTCCTCGAAGCCTGTCTCCGCCAAATCCCATAGCTCGCCGCTGAGCCGTTCGAACCCCGACGCCTTCCCCTCGACGCTGCTGAATACTATGTCGCGCTTGTCCATAGGGCTGCCCTCCGTTAGGATCGTGGATGGACGCGGGCATTGTGGCTCGCGGCTGCTGGACGTATCGACAGGCATTCGGTATCATATTTTCAACACATGTCCGAATTGGTGACAACAGTAGACCCGTCGTTTCCTGTTGTCAAGGGAATTCAAACATACGTCGAAATTGGTAGCCGTAATGTTTCCAGAAGGGATTGCACAATGGCGTACAAAAAAAGCGGCGAGACCCGCGACCGCATCCTGGCAGCTGCCGCGAAGCTGTTCACCGAACGCGGCTACTACGAGACCGGGATAGGCGAGATTGCCAGCGAGGCCGGAATCGGCAGGGCGTCGTTCTACTACCATTTCGAGGACAAGGAAAAGGCGGCTCGCGCCCTGTTCGATTCATACGTCGAGCGTATCTACCGCGCCGCCGACACGCTGTCGCCCGCACGACTGTCCGGAGAGAGAGCCGGCGGCGACATCGAACCCCTCGTGCTCAATACCTTCATCAAGTACATCCTGCTGTTCCGCTACATCGCCCTCAACGGCGCGACTCACGCCGTATACTACGACCTGGTGGATTTTTCCGGATACGACGCCGCCAATATGGAGCGGCTGAAGCGCACCACCTACAAGGACACGCAGGGTCTGGCCGCCGCGTACGGCAGGGACATGTCGGAGGCCGGCCTCGTCGCCTTCATCGTGACGACCAACGTAGTGGCGAAGTCGCTGTTCAAGGCGATACAGAACGGCACGCTGTCATTCAGCCTCGAGGAGGCAATGGACTTTTTCTGCGTTCACGCCATACTGCCGGACATACCGGTTCCGGAAGCGCGGTACCGGGCCCTCCTGGATGAGGCCTTCAGGCTGTGCGAGGGGGTCACGCTGGATTGACTCGTGGTGACGACAGGCTCGGGCGGAACAGCCTGGCCCGGCGGGAAACCGTTCGCCCGGCGCATGGAAACGCTCCCTGCCAACCAGGGACATCTCGATGAGCCGCGGATCGGACACGAGGCCGGAGATGGAAAGGAACTCTCTGATCCTGCCTGCCCGTGAGCTGGATTCCTCTGGCAGGGCTGCCGTTTTCTCTAAACGTTGAATTTGAAGAACATCACATCGCCATCTCGTCATCCATGACGTCGCGGACGCGAACGTCCGCGCAGCCTGGAATGAGCGCGCATCCATGCGCGCCCAGGACGGCGACGGCGTTATTGAAGGCGGTTGCTTTGCTGTCTATACGTTGAATTTGAAGAACATCACGTCGCCGTCCTGGACCACGTATTCCTTGCCTTCGATGCGGATCTTGCCGGCGGACTTGAGGGCGGGCTCGGAGCCGTAGGAGTCTATGTCGGCGTAGGAGTAGACGTCTGCCTTGATGAAGCCTTTCTCGAAGTCGGTGTGGATGACGCCGGCGGCCTGGGGAGCCTTGTCCCCGGCATGGATGGTCCAGGCGCGGCACTCGTCCTTGCCCGAGGTAAAGAAGGTGCGGAGACCGAGCAGGCGGTACGCGGCGTGTATCAGCGCCGAGAGGCCGGATTCCCTGAGCCCAAGCTCCGACAGGAACTCCATCTTGTCTTCCTCGCTCTCCATCTCGGCGAGTTCCGCCTCGAATTTGCCGCAGATGACGACGGCTTCCGAGCCCTCGGAGGCGGCGCGCGCCTGTACGGCGGCCACGTGGGCGTTGCCGTTCCGGACGCCGTCCTCGTCGGTGTTGCAGACGTAGACCTGCTGTTTCATAGTCAGGAGGAACCAGGCGCGGGCCTCGACCAGCTCCTCGTCGCTCAGGGCGACGGAACGGGCGGGCCTGCCTTCCTGCAGGGCGGGCCTCACCTTGTTGAGCGCGTTCACCTCGTGCTCGGCCGCCTTCTTCTGCTCTCCTCCAAGCTGGCGCATGTTCTTGACGGCCTTCTCGAGGCGCTTGTCGACGGTCTCCAGGTCGGCCAAGGCCAGTTCGGTGGCTATCACGTCGATGTCGTTGATCGGGTCGACGCGGTTGGCGACGTGGATGATGTCCGGGTCGTCGAAACAGCGGACCACCTGCGCTATGATGCCCGTCTCCCTGATGTGCGCCAGGAATTTGTTCCCGAGGCCTTCGCCCTTTGACGCCCCGGCGACGAGACCGGCTATGTCGACGAATTCCACCACAGCCGGTATCCTGCGCTCAGGCTGGAACAGTTCGACGAGGCGTTCGAGGCGGGGATCGGGCACCGGCACTATGCCGGTGTTCGGCTCTATCGTGCAGAACGGGTAGTTGGCCGCCTCGGCCTTGGCGCTGGACAGCGCGGAGAATATTGTCGACTTGCCTACGTTGGGCAGTCCTACTATGCCGCAATTCAATGCCATGCTTTTCCTCGAGGCGATCGGGATATGCCAGTAAAGTATCCGCAAAGCGGCGGTGGATGCAAGCCAAGCGAGGATCGACGCCGTCGAGCCCGTAACGTTTCATTATACGAAATCTCGTTTCATTATTTCCTGTTTACTGAAGAACGATAATCGTGTAGTATTCGGTTGCACGAACGTCCACAGGCCACTACCCAAGGAGATTGCAGCCATGCCGGATTTCAGCGCCCTTTTTTCGAAGAACGCCAACAACATGAAGGCGAGCACCATCCGCGAGCTCCTCAAGCTGACCCAGAAACCGGACATCATTTCATTCGCGGGCGGGCTTCCCGCGCCCGATGTCTTTCCAGTAGAAGACCTCCGCGCTGCCGCCAATGTCGTTTTCGATACGCAGGCCACGAAGGCCTTGCAGTATGGCACCACCGAAGGCGACGATGGCCTGCGGGATGAATTGGTCAAGTTCGAGATGAAGCAGGGCGTGGCGCTCAGGAAAGAGAATCTCCTCGTCGTCTCTGCCAGCCAGCAGGCCCTCGACATCGTTGCCAAGCTCTTCCTCGACCCCGGCGATTACGTGATAGCCGGCAGGCCGACCTACCTCGGAGCCCTCCAGGCCATCCAGTCGTACTCGGCAAGGGTGCTCGGCATCCCGTTCACCGACGCCCAGGACGGCTTCGACATGGACGCCCTCGAGCGCAAATACGCCGAAGCGCTGGCCGCCGGCAAGAAGGTCAAGTACATCTATGTCATCCCCGACTTCCAGAATCCCGCCGGCTTCTGCTGGAGCCTGGCCAAGCGCAAGGCCCTCCTTGATTTCTCCTACAAAACCGGCTTGCCCATCCTCGAGGACTCCCCGTACCGCGAGATCCGCTTCATAGGCGAATCGATCCCTTCAGTCTATGAAATCGACCAGCGCGGAGCGGCCAGGTCCAACGTCATCAACCTGAAAACCTTCTCCAAGATACTCGCGCCGGGCACCCGCATAGGCTGGATAATGGCGGATGCGGCGATAATCGCCAAATGCGTCGTAGCCAAGCAGGCGATGGACCTGTGCACCAACGTCTTTACGCAGATGTGGCTGGCCGAATACATGCGTACCGGCAAGCTGGACGGCGTCATCGAGTCGACCAGGGCCAAGTACCGTCTCAAGCGCAACCTGATGGTGGAATCACTCCAGAAGTACATGCCGAAGAGGGACGACATCCGCTGGACCAAGCCAGAAGGCGGACTGTTCCTGTGGATAACGCTTCCGGCCTTCATCGACACCGAAAAGCTGCTCCTGGCTGCGATAGAAAAGAAGGTCGCCTTCGTCGCCGGGTCAGGATTCTACATCGACGAACCCGAGCACAACGCCTTGCGCATGAATTTCTCGTATTCCAGCCATGACCAGATAGAGGAAGGCGTCAGGCGCCTGGCCCTGGTCGTCGAGGAAGCAATAGCCGCCCACGAGAAGGCCTGATTCACGGCCTGATTCACAGCTTGGTATACGGCTTGGCATACAAATACTAACCACGGAGGCACGGAGACACGGAGGAAGACGAGAGAGAGAGAGAGAAGAAGAAGAAGAAGAAGAAGAGGTTTTATTTCTTTTTCCTTCTTGTGCTCTCTTCATCATTCCTCTTCCTCATTTCTCTCCCTCCCTCTTCTCCGTGTCTCCGTGGTTCAAATTTCCTATAATTTTCATCCCTCTTTCTCTACCTCCTTCTTCCCCGTGTCTCCGTGCCTCCGTGGTTTCTTTAACGGATGGAGCAGGTTATTACGACTCAATACTATATTTCCTCTTGATCGGCGCGACCTTCCATACGTATTTTAGTAAAAATGCCGCTGTCTACCGATCACGGTCGTAGCCGAATAGCGGCTCAGTCCGGCGCCGATTCCCGGCCTAGCGGCGGGTTCGGGCGCGCGTATAATTTAAGGAGATCCCATGGGCATCGTAGA
>CAZNXK010000150.1:0-7849 GCA_964576835.1 uncultured Treponemataceae bacterium
GGTGCTTGCCGATTCTCAGGAGCGGGACACAATGAAGCAAAGCCGTGTCGTCAACATGCTGTTCGTGGCGCCGTGCGTCATCGCCTTTACCATGATCATCATCATACCGTTTTTTTTCGGTCTGTATTATTCCATGACAGACTGGAACGGCGTGAACAATACCGTCAAATTCGTGGGCCTTAAAAATTTCGGTACGCTTCTTCAAACCCCCGAATTTCTTTTCTCTTTCCTGATAACGGTCGCCTATACCGTCATCAACATCGTTCTGG
Source organism: uncultured Treponemataceae bacterium (assembly GCA_964576835.1). Lineage (GTDB taxonomy): Bacteria > Spirochaetota > Spirochaetia > Treponematales > UBA12059 > SZUA-370. Next base: position 270 of record CAZNXK010000150.1, read on the forward strand.
TCAACGTGGTGAGCTTTGGTCTTTCCCTGGTCGTAACCAGCAAAATCCGTCGACGCAACTTCTACCGAGCCGGATTCTTCGTGCCCTACCTCATCGGAGGCATCGTACTCGGGTACATCTGGCAGTTCATCCTGAACAACATTCTGGTTGAAATGGGCAGAACCCTGTCGATCCAGGCTCTGCAGGTGTCGTTTCTAAGCCTGCCAGGCACAGTGATCTGGACAATGGCGGCGGTGAACACGTGGCAATACGCTGGTTACATCATGTTGATTTATGTTGCCTCGATCCAGAGTATTCCCGCTTCCCTCATGGAAGCTGCCAGCGTCGATGGCGCGAATTTTATGACGCGCGTGTTCCATATACTCATCCCGATGATGGCCAACGCCTTTACCATCTCGCTTTTCCTGACGCTGACAACTTCGTTCAAACAATTCGACATGAACCTGACATTGACCAACGGCGGACCGGCTACCCGGTTCCTCGATGCTCCGGTGAAAGCGAGCCAACTGCTCGCCATGAACATCTTCAGTACCGCCACGGCCAACCGTATGGCCGAGGCACAAGCGAAAGCGGTCGTGCTGTTCGTGGCTCTTCTTGTTGTTTCGTTGCTGCAGGTCTCCATCAGCAAAAACAAAGAGGTGGAAATGTGATGAACAGCACGCGTATGGCAGGGAAACCGCGATCGTCCATGAAGCCAGATCTCCTCATTCTAGAAATCGCGACTATCTTTCTTTTTGTTCTTTTTATGATTCCATTCGGCTTGGTAGTCCTCAATTCCGCAAAAACCTCGAAGGAGATCATCTTCAACGCCATCGCCCTACCTTCCGATTGGGGCCAGCTTTTAGAGAATGTCTCGCTGATTTTCAATAATCCTACCGTAGACTATCCAGGGGCATTCCTTGACAGTTTGATCATCACCTCGGTGTCCCTGGTAGTCATCGTACTATTCTCCTCCATGTGCGCCTGGGTGCTCGTACGCAATAAAAAACTTTGGTCTACGGTGCTGTTCATGGCATTCGTCGCCGCGATGGTCATACCCTTTCAGGTGCTCATGTATCCGCTCGTCCGCTGGATGCGGGTAGTCGGCGATTTCATGAATATCCGCCTGCTTGGTACCATTCCCGGCATCGTGTTTGCCTATCTGGGATTTGGCAGTCCTCTGTCGATTTTTGTTTTTCACGGATTCATCAAGAATATCCCCTACGAGCTTGAGGAATCCGCGACCATCGACGGATGTTCCCGCGGCAGGATTTTTTTCTCGATCGTATTTCCTCTTCTGCAGCCAATCATTGTCACGGTGCTTATCCTCAACGGCATCTGGATATGGAACGATTATCTATTGCCCCTGCTTGTTCTTGGCTCGAACGGCATTGTCCAGACGATTCCAATTGCGGTCACGGCCTTCGCTGGCGCCTACTTGAAGCAATGGGACCTTATCCTGACGTCAACCCTCATCGCCATGCTTCCTATAATAGTTTTATATCTCTTTGCGCAACGCTATATCATCAAAGGAATGGTCGAAGGTTCCATAAAATAATCTCCTGGAGGAAATATGAAGATAGTCTTGGTAGGCGCCGGCAGTGTCCAGTTTGGATACGGTACGCTCGGAGATATTTTCAGCAGCAAAACGCTTGCGGGCAGCGAGATTACCCTGCTTGACATCAACGCACTGGCTCTTGACGCGGTCCTGAAAACCACGAAAGCCTTTGTTGAGCACCATAAGCTCAAATTCACCGTGAACGCCACGACTGACCGGAAAGTCGCGTTCAGGAACGCTGACTTCATCATATCGTCAATAGAAGTTGGAAACCGCTTTCAGTTGTGGGATGAGGACTGGAAAATCCCGCTGCAATATGGAATACAGCAGGTCTATGGCGAAAACGGCGGACCTGGCGGGATATTCCACGCATTGCGCATCGTTCCCGTCATTCTCGACATCGTCGGGGATGCCATGGAACTATGCCCCGACGCGTGGATTTTCAATTTCTCGAATCCCATGACAGCGATCTGTACAACGGTCAAGCGGGCGTATCCGCAGGCCAAATTCGTCGGCATGTGCCATGAGATCGGCTGGCTAAGCAGGTGGTTGCCCCGCATGCTCGGCAGGAAGCCCGAAGACATGCACTTTACGGCCGCAGGACTCAACCATTTCAGCTGCATGCTGGAACTCAAAGATACCAAGACCGGGAAAGACATGTATCCCGATGTTCTGGAAAAAGCCGAGGCTTTTTTCCTGCGCGAACCCGGCTACAGCGACCTCCTGGACGAATATCGCAAGACTGGCAGGCTCGACGAGTCTGAAAAGTTCTTGAAAGGGCAATCGGTCAGGAAAAGCAGCTATGAATGGGCGGACCGTCGGCTGGTCAAGTTCATGCTCGAAAATTACCAGCTCCTGCCAATCACTACCGATAGCCATTTCGGTGAATATCTGAGCTGGGCCTGGGACATCGTCGATCACCGTGGAATCCTTGATTTTTACGATGTGTACAAAGTCATGCTGACGCAGGAAGCCCGTCATGATATCAAACTGGAAACATCCGAACGGGTAATTCCGATTATCGAGGGGATACTCGGCGATACCGGATACGAGGAGTCCGCGGTAAACGTGCAGAACAACGGATTAATAGAGGATTTACCTTCATGGATAGCGGTAGAGGTTCCGGCGATCATAGACAAGAAGGGCGTCAACGGTATTCCCGTCCATAATGTTCCCAAGGGATACCTGGCTCTGCTCCGATCGTACTGCGGTGCCTATGACCTGATTGCAGAAGCGGTTATTCATGGCGAGAAATCCTATGTTATCCAGGCAATGCTGGCAAATCCGGTGGTTCACCGGGCGTCACAGGTCGAAGCCATGGTGAACAGGATGATCGACCAGCAGAACGCATGGCTGGGATACTTGAAGTGACGCTCTGAAGAGGCGCGGAACGCATCTTGCATCCCGCGCTTTTTTCTGTTACGGGGCCCTATGTCGACAATCAAGCAAATTGCGCAAAAGGCGGGGGTGAGTCCAACCACCGTCGCCAATGTGCTGCACGGCAATAACGCCAAAGTATCTCCGGGCACACGCGCAAAAGTACAAGCCATAATTCGGGATGAAAAATATGCGCCCAATATGGGCGCCATCATTCTTGCCCATAGTAATTCCCGCATCATCGGGGTGATCATGTTCATGGAACCACGCCGCGACGAAACGGTGCTGGAAGACCCCTTCTCTTCTACCATTCTGGGTGCCATGGAACGCGAAATCCGCGACAACGAATATTTCGTGATGCTGCATACCACCAGCGACGAAGATGAGGTCGTGCGGCTTTCAAAGACCTGGAAACTGGACGGTTTGATTCTTGTATGGGTTCCCGGTGAAATTTGCCGCATCATCAGCACGAGCATCGATACGCCGGTCGTATACGTGGATTGCTATTTTACCGACAACGAGCGGACATATTACAATATCGGACTGGACGACAAAAAGGGTGGGTATGAAATGGCTCGGTATCTGCTTTCAATGGGACATACCGATGTGGTATTTCTAGCCAATACGCCGTTGTTCCCAGGCGGGGACCCGGTCCGTTTTGACGGATGCCAACAGGCATTCCGGGAACAAGGAAGGGTTCTTGGAAAGGAATGTTTTATTCCCTTGCCTAAAGACCGCCGTGAACGCCACACCGTGTATCGCCATCTGGCTGATGGTTCGCATTCATATACCGCATTGGTATTTTCAGCGGACTATTATGCTGCCGAAGCGATTTCGTTCATGCAGGATAGCGGTATCGAAGTGCCAAGCCATATTTCTATAACGGGTTTCGACGATAATATATTTTCCCGCTTCATACAGCCACGCCTGACGACGGTCCACCAGGACGTTGCCGAAAAAGGACACCGCGCCGTGGCAATGCTCATGAAACTCATCAGAAAGGAGCCGGTCATCGAAGCGGATGTCAGGCTCCCGGTCCGCCTGGTAATACGCCATTCGGTACGCCGCCTGTCGTAGTTCATGACGGCGCCGCAATGAACCAAAATTGGAATCATAGGTAACCCCGTTCAATGTCCCAGCTTCTTCCTGACGGTCTTGTGCCAGAAGAGCCTGGCTCGCTCGGCGGCTCTGAAGCCGGCATAGACTGCCGGCTTCAGAACGTAATCCCAGGCACCGGCGTAATGGCGGATCTCTCCGCCGAAGCCTGTCTTGAAGCGGTACAGACCGGACATCGCGTGGGAAGGATCATCGGCTGGAGGTATGCCGTAGAAATCGTAGGTGGAGCATCCAGCTTCGCGGGCCGCGCGGATCGCTGACCACTGGAGTGCGTAGGCGGGCATCAGGTTGCGGTGCTCGTCGCTAGAGGCGCCATAGAGGTACGTCGCCTCCGATCCGTAATAGGCGGTAATTATGCCGGCGAGCGCCTTGCCTTCGTAGCGGGCCACCCACAGCCTCAAGTCCGGCCGAGGCTCGGCCGCGTTCGCAGGTTCGAGTCTGAACAGCCTCTCATAATAGGAGCTGGGGTGGATGGCAATATGGTCTCGCGCCGCGGTCGCGCGATACAGTTCGTAAAAATCGCCCAGCGACTCTATGCCCTCGGCTGCCGCCGTGACGCCTTTCTTCTCCGCCAGCTTTATGTTGTAACGCCACTTGGGCTTCATCGCCGCAAGAAGCTCGTCATCAGTATGCTCGATGTCCAGTACGACGCTGTCAGGCGGCTGCACATCCGATGCCTTGACCAATGGCCGTTCGAAGGTCGGCCTTGAAATTCCTGAGCCTGACTCCGCTACATACCAGGCCGGGTCGAAGCGCACGAAGACGCAGGAAGAAGAAACACGGAACCGTAGTTCTTCCGCTATCGCGGTTATAAGCTCGCTTCGACTGTCAGAAGGCACGCTGGTTTCGGGTCCATGTGGAACGTACGCGAAGCGCAGGCCGGCTCCAAGGCTTCTCTCGAGTACGCTCAGGGCGAACGATGCTGGCGCAGTACCATCGCCGTCGGCCACCTCGACTGTTGCCTGGTAGCGGTCATACGTCCATCCAGCCTGAGACTTGAAATCTGCCCAGAAACGGCTTTGCAGGAATCCCTTTGAAACCGAGCAATCGTTTTCTTCAAGCGATAATCGCATCGGATGGTATCCTTTTCCATAAATAAACCGGCGAGCCTGATGGCGCTAACGCCAGTTTGCCATTTATTCATACATGCCGAGCTGCTTTAGCCGATTTCTCCGTCGCTGACCTTTGCCAGGGAGAAGGCAGTGCCTGCCGCCAAAAGAGCCTTGCCGCCGACAAGGGCTTTGAAGCCCTCGGCGTGTATCGGCACCGAGAAGAACGTGTCGACGTCGATTTCCGTTTCTGGAGGAAGGTTCGGATCTTGCCCGTCCAGAACGACCCGGGCGCCAGGCAAGGCCCATGACGCGTCGAGAACCTCCACCACTTCCTTGCCTTCTGCACCGGACTTCGATGCAGCGAGCAGCATGCCCCTGGACTCGACGCCGCGGAGCCTGGCAGCCTTCAGGTTGTTGACGAGGACGATGCTCTTTCCGAGCAGCTCCTCTTCCTTGTAGAACGGTACGAGGCCGGAGACAATTACGCGCTCCTGTCCGGAGCCGTCGTCGAGCGTCTCGATGTAGAGCTTGTCGGCCTTGGGGTGGCGCTCTATCCTGATGATTTTTGCGACACGGAGATCGACGAGCCTCGCGAAACGTTCCTCGACAGGCAAGCCCGCGTACGGCACGGGTTTCGGCTCGACCTGCTTTTCCGGTTTTGCCGCAGCAACGGGAAGGCCGCTCGTAACGGCCACGTCGGCGGCCTCTCGGGCTGCGCGCTCCTTCTGCGAACCGGAATACCTGTCGCGAAGCCAGGCGATCCTGTCCGGTTCGAGTTTCTGGAACAGGACGCTTACGGAACCTATCCGCGACAGTCCCTCGAGCCTGCCGACGGCAGCCCAGGTCAGGCCGGCAGCTCCGGCGGCGCTCGCGACCGAAAGCCCGAAGAAGCCCGCCAGCTGGTCCATCGCGGCCGGCATGTACGGATGCATCATGATAGAGAGGTCACGCAGGACGTAACACAGGTCCGACATGAGGCTGGCCGCCTTGTCGGGATCCGCCGTCCTCGCCTTCCACGGCTCCTCCGCCTGGAAGCGCTTGTTGGCCAGGTCGGCAATCTGGAACGCTGTCCTGAAAGCGTCGCGCAGGTCGGCCCGTTCGAGCTGGGCAGCCGCGTCCGCTTCGAGTCCGCGTATCGTGGCCCAGAACGCCTCGTCGGGCCTGCCGGCCGGGATGGCGCTGTCGTAGAAACGCTGGATGAAGGCGAGCGTCCTGTTCGCGAGGTTGCCGAGATTTCCTATCAGTTCGCCGTTGACGCGTTCCATGAAATCATTCCAGGTGAACACGACATCGCTCTTCTCGGGGCGGTTGTAGAAGATATAGAAGCGCCAGACATCGGCGGGAATGCCGGTCTCCACCACGTCGGTGCCAAAGACGCCGATGCCCTTGGACTTGGAGAGCTTGCCGGATTCGTAATTAAGGTACTCTGTGCTGGACATGTGGTGGAGCATCGTCCACTTCCTGCCGGAACCCAGGAGAGTGCTCGGGAAAATGACGGTATGGAAAGGGATGTTGTCCTTGCCTATGAACTGGTACAGCTCGACGTCGTCGGGACTCATCCACCACGATTTCCAGTCAAAGCCCCGTTCGTCGCCCAGCGTGGCGGTGATGCTCAGGTAGCCGATTGGCGCGTCGAACCAGACATAGAAGACCTTGTCCTCGAATCCCGGCTTGGGAACCGGAATGCCCCATTTGAGGTCGCGCGTTATCGCCCTGGCCTTGAGGCCGTCGCGAATCCAGGCTTGCGTCATCTGTATCGCGTTGTTGGCCCAGAATCCCTTGACGCTCGCTTCCTTCATCCAGGTTTCGAGTCTGGGGCGGATGGCGGGCAGGTCTATGTACAGGTGCTTCGTCGCCCGTGGCCTGGGCGTCGCGCCGCATGAGGAACATTTCGGTTCCTTTAGTTCTGTCGGCTCGAGGAGCTTGCCGCAGGACTCGCACTGGTCTCCGCGCGCTTCCGCGTAGCCGCAATGCGGGCAGATGCCGCGCACGTAACGGTCTGCGAGATAGCGGCCGCACGGGTCACAGTAGAGCTGTTCGACTGTCTGCTCGGTGACGAAGCCAGCGTCGTCGATGTCCTTGAAAAGCGACTGGACGATTTCTGTCTGGCGCGGCGTCGAGGTGCGGCCGAATTTGTCGAAAGCAATGCCGAACCACTCGTAGATTTGCTTGTGGACCGCGTAGAAACGCGTGCACAGTTCCGCCGGGCTGATCCCTTCCTCCGCCGCCTTGGTTTCGGTGGCGGTGCCGTACTCGTCGGTTCCGCAGACGTAGAGCGTCTCGTAGCCGCGGAGGCGGCAAGCGCGGGAGAAGACATCGGCCGAGAGCACCTGGATGAGGTTGCCGAGGTGTGGAACATTGTTGACATACGGGAGGGCACTGGTTACGAGGCGTCTCTTCATGGTGGGGTCACTATAAGGAAAGCGAAAAATGCTGTCAACGGAGCCTAGCCCGGATATCTCACAGCAGAATCGGGCTTAGCCCAAGAAGTGAACGAA
>CAZNXK010000151.1:0-7812 GCA_964576835.1 uncultured Treponemataceae bacterium
TGTCGATGAAAGTCAACGTCAGTTGCGTCGCGTACATCCTCATCGTACGCATCTGATCCGCCAGCGTCCTGCTGAAGGTTTGCACCCGTTCTATGTGCTGTCCGGTATCGGAGTCACGCGTCTCGGCGATCTTGGCCAATGCGAAGATGGTTGCCAGCTGTGACGAGGTAGCAGCTTTCACCTGTTCTTCGATTATCTTCTCGAGCCGCACGTTGTGCGACTCCAGATTCACGTTTAAAAGGCTGAGCCGCAAATGCGTCTTGATACGGGCGATCACTTCCTCTTCCTGGAACGGCTTGGAGATGTAATCGACGCCTCCGACGCGGAAGGCTTCGACGATGATGTCGGCCTCATGGTGCCCGCTGATGAATATGATGGGGATATGATTCAGTCGTTCATCCTGCTTGAACCACCGGCAGACGTCCATGCCCGACATCTCCGGCATGAGGAGATCCAGGATGATCAGGCCGGGAGGGTCTACGACCGCGGCCTCGATGGCGAGCCTCCCGCTCGTGACGGGCCGGGGGGTCAAGCCGTTCCGCTTGAGGATTATCGACAACAGGCGAAGGTTGTCGGGCGCATCGTCTACTATAAGGACGCTCTCGCCTCGTTGGGCATTCATTATTTCATCCTTCGCCATCTTGACGACCTATGGAATTGAGTATGCCCTGGTAGTCGAAAGCATCCGCCAGTTCCTTGAGCCCGTCGGCCAGGTCGGGCGAGGCGATCCGTATGGTTCCGATGATCTGGACGAGCTCGTCGTAGCGCGCGGCTATCGACGCCTCGCGCAGGTTCGCCAGGGTAGCTGGAGGAAGGGCCCGAAGGTTTCCTTCGTCGAGCGGCCGCGTGCCTGCTTCATCCACGGTATTGGCATCGCGTTCATTCCCGGCCGCAATGGTACCGGTCTCCTGATCCAGCACTTCGCGAACCTTGTTCTGCAGGTCCTCCGCGCTGAACGGCTTTCCGAGGAAATTCGTTCCCACGTCGAGCACGCCATGTTTGACTATAGCGTCGTCGGTGTAGCCGGACATGAAAATGACCTTGATCTCCGGACGTTTTTTCATGAGTCCCTGGACCAGCAGCCTTCCGCCCATCCTCGGCATCACCACGTCGGTCAGAAGGAGATGTATATTGTTCGAATACTGGGCGCTTATCCTGAGCGCGTCTTCGCCGTCGGACGCCACCAATACCGTGTAACCGACCGCTTCCAGCGTCCTGATGGCTATCTTCCGGAGTGCTTCCTCGTCCTCGACCACGAGTATCGTCTCGGTCCCGGACATAATCCTCGAACCCGTCGTGGACACGGAGACCTCCGCGGTAGCGGTTCCCGATTCCCGCGGCAGGTACACCTTGAACGTTGTCCCTTTGCCCAGCTCGCTGTAGACCCAGATGTTGCCGCCGCTCTGCTTGACGATGCCGTAGACAGTCGAGAGGCCGAGGCCCGTACCCTTGCCCAATCCCTTGGTGGTGAAAAACGGCTCGAATATCCTGGCCTTGGTCTGTTCGTCCATGCCGCAGCCGGTGTCGGAGATAGACAACTGAACATACTGGCCGGGCTTGACACCGCTATGGGTCGACGCGTAATCGTCGTCAAGGACGGCGTTGCGCGTTTCTATCGTAAGCTTGCCCCCCTCGAGCATCGAGTCGCGGGCGTTGACCACGAGGTTCATGAGCACCTGCTCGACCTGGCTCGGATCGACCAGCGTCATACCCAGATCCGGCCCAAGCGATTCGTTCAATTCAATATCCTCGCCGAGCACCCTCTTAAGCATCTTGTCTATCCCCGCGACAACTTCGTTCAGATTGAGCAGGGAGACCTGCAGGATCTGCTTCCGGCTGAACGCGAGGAGTTGACGCGTGAGCGCTGTCGCGCGGTCGGCGGCGTTCTTCACCTCCAGCAGATCCTCTTTCATTGGATCGCCGTCCGGCATGGCGTTTATGACGAAGCGCGAATAGCTCAGGATGACGGTCAGCAGGTTGTTGAAGTCGTGCGCGATGCCGCCCGCGAGGCTGCCTATGGCCTCCAGCTTCTGCGACGCCCGCAGCTGCTCCGCGAGACGTTCGTGATCTTCCTCTATCCGCTTTCGTTCCGTGATGTCGCTCAGGATGAACAGCGCACCTTCGTATCGACCATCGCCCCTCAGAAGGGGAGTCACCGTGATTTCAAGCCACTGTTCGCCGCGGCGGACAATCGATGTCTCCCGCTTCAGGCTCTTCTTCGACGGAAAACTCAGGTGTTCCGGCATGGCATCAGCGGAGCCGAGAACGGTCTCCCAGCAGTTTTTTCCTATCAAATCGACGATAGGGCGGTCGAAGAATCCTTCCGCTACTTTGTTGGACCGCAGGATATGGTTATTGTCGTCGAGAATCCAGATGACATCGGTAATGGAGTCGAAGGTCTGTTGCCACTCCCTGGCAGCCTTGATCACGTCCCCCTGGATCCGCTTGCGCTCGCTGATGTCCCGTATATTGCACTGGATCACGTCATGATGATCCACGCTGTACGTATTGCTGACGAATTCGACATCGATCATCCGTCCGTCCCGGGACATCAGCGGAATATCATCGTAGCGGACATATTTGTTTGCCAGCAGTTCATCGAATCTGGCCTTGGACGCATCGATATCCTTGAACGCGCCGACCTCCCAAAGATGCTTGCCTAAAAAATCCTTCTTCGCGAGTCCCGTCAGCGCTGTCAGGAAAGGGTTGACATCGACTATCGTTCCCGAGTCAGCGTCGAGTATCAGTATGCCATCCCTGGCCGCTTCGAAGAGGCGTCGGTAGCGAAGCTCCGAGGCGCGCTTGAGCTCATCGGACCGTTTTCTTTCGGTGATGTCCTGCACCGTACCTAGCAACCTGGTAACGCGACCCTTCTCGTCCCTGGTTGGATGCATCCTGGCCGCGAAAAAGCGTCGCCCCCCCGCAGGAAGTCTGGCTTCTATATAATATTCTTTATCCTGGCCGGTCTCGATGGCCAGCCGCGAATACTCGCGCACTGCCCGCGCCTGTCCGGTGGAGTAATATGCCGCCTCCTCCTCGGCGGTAGGAGGTCCCAATGCCGGATCGCGCTGGTACAGCTTGTATGTCTGGTCTGACCAGGTGAGTTTTCGTTCCTCGATATCATACTCCCAGTTCCCGACGTGCCCGAGTGATTGGGCCTCGTTCAGCCTTCTCTCGCTCTCCCGCAACGCTTCTTGTGCCCTCTCCCGTTGCAGTCTCGCTTCCAGGAGCGGCGCGACCGGCCGAACCAGTTCCTCCAGTGTGCGTATATCCTCTTCCGAGTAATCTGTTTCCCTGTTCGCTACCTGGATGAGACCGACGACTGTATCCTCGATCAGGATCGGTACGGATATGTATCTACATATGGCGATATGACGCGGGGAGAGGTCTTCATACGGTTCGTTCGATAGGATCGTCTTCTTTTCACGGACGGCGAGGGACCATGCTCCCTTCCCCCAGGTCTCCCGCGGGAATCTCACCGTCGCATGGGAAATATCGCACGGGTCCCCTGCCTGCCGGGACATGGTAGGTACTACCAGGTCCCCATTCTCCTTGAGATACCCGAAACAACCGATAGGGCTGCCCGTGATTTCAAGGATGACGCCAAGCACTCTGTTGTACAGTTCCTCGTCCGGAACCGTGCCGAATATGGCCGCGATGCGGATATGCGCCGCGAGTATTTCTTCCGTTCGTTTATGCGCGGTGATTTCCGCGTCGAGCCTCATCGTCCGCTCGACGACTTTCGCCTCGAGGTGCTCGTTGAGTTCGCGCAACTCGTCGCGGGCGTTCATAAGCTCGCTGTTGCGGCTTACCGCGTTCTCGTAGGTCGACAGCAGCAGATCAAGGATTTGCAGGCGATCGGCGGTAATGAAGAAGCGCTGCCCGGCGAACAGGATGTTGATGCCCATCTCGCTCGACGACGTCTTCCGGATCGCCTGGTTCGCGAGGACATTCTGTACGCGCGCGAGCAGGGCGTGATCGTCGTAGGGCTTACAGATGAAGTTGTTGGCTCCCGATTCAAGCCCCTGGATGACGTCCCTGGGATCGGTGAGCGAAGTGAGCAGGATCACCGGCATGTGCAGGAGCGCCGCATCGGCGCGCAAGGCCCTGCAGAGCGAATAGCCGTCCATCTCCGGCATCATGATATCGGAGATCACCAGGTCGATCTCGATAGCCTTTGCCGCCTCGAGCCCCTCCCTGCCATTGGCCGCGGCGATGACCGAGAAACCGGACTCTTCGAGGATGAAGCGTAGCGATTCGAGCTGCGTGGGACTGTCTTCCACGATGAGTACGGTAATTTTCCTGTTTAGTGTATTCATTTCAGGAGACATCGGTTCCTCCCTTGATCCCATCGCGCCGAACGACCGAAACCAGGAGTTCGGCGATCTTCCCCGGTGGCAACACGAAGCGTGCGGCGCCCAGCCTGACGGCCTCGCCGGGCATACCGAACACCACGCAGCTCTCTTCGTCCTGCGCGATGGTAAGGCCACCCGTATCGGCCAGTGTCTTGAGCTCCTCGGCTCCGTCCCGTCCCATCCCGGTCAGGAGCACGCCCGCCGACCTCCGGCCGTAGCGCTCGATGACCGAGCGGAACAGTACACCTACCGATGGTCGCAGGCCGTTGACCGGTTCATCCTGATTCACCCGGATCTCTCCCCCCTGACCCACACGCATGTGATGGCCATCGGGAGCCACGTACACGTGACCGGGAAGCGGGATATCCCCTTCGGCGGCCAGGTGGACGGGTAACCGGGAAACCGAAGCGAGCCATTCGACGAGGCTGGGGGTGAAACCGTCGGTAATATGCTGAACCACGAGAACCGGCGCCGGAAAGCCGGGAGGAAGAAGGGACAGTATTTCCAGGACGGCGGGCGGCCCGCCGGTGGACGCTCCGATGGCGACAATGGCGACATCATGGCAGATGCTGTCGCCCGGTGCCGGCGCGGCGACGATGGACGCCGGCGCTGGGGACCGGTGCCATCGCCGTACCAGCTTGATCTCGGACATCAACTTGAGCGCAGAGATTACGGCCGCGGTCTCGGCCTCCGCGTCCGGATCGCCGAAGCCGCCGGGTTTCTTGATCACCGTGAGCGCACCCGCTTCCAGCGCCTGCATGGCCGTGTGCATCTGGTCGAAACGCGCGGTGGATGTGCATATGACTATCGGTATCGGATCAGCGCTCATTATACGCCGGGTCGTCTCGAAACCGTCGATCCCGGGCAGGTGGATATCCATCAGGATGACATCCGGCCGGTGCCTCTCCAGGCTTGCCAGCGCCTCCTCGCCGCTGCAGACGGCATCGGAGATCCGTATCTCCGGATCCGATCCCAGGACGTAGACCAGGTAGTCCCGTATCACCCGGGAGTCTTCGACCACGAGCACGTTTATCATTATTATTCCTCCGCGTATTGCTTCATAGCAGCCTCTGTATTATTTCCAGCAGGTTGCCCTGGTCAAAATCGCTCTTGACGATATAGGCATTCGCGCCTACCTCGATACCGTATTCCCGGTCCCTCGACGAGCCAAGTGCCGTAACCAGCACGAGGGGCAGCTCGCCGAGCTTCTTGTCCGCGCGGACCTTGGCGGTGAGTTCGAACCCGTTCATGCGGGGCATGTCGACATCGGAGACAAGCAGGTCGAAAGGCTCGGTCTTGAGTATGGTCAGCGCGTCAATACCGTCCACGGCGGTCACCACGTCGTACCCGGCTCCTTCGAGTATGCCCTTCAGCATTGTCCGTGCCGTGATCGAGTCCTCGGCTACGAGCAGGCGCCCGCGTCGCTGGACCTCGGCGCCGCGCATGACGTCGAGCGATCCCGGTTCGCCGATCGCTATCGCGGATTCGACGAGGTCGGCGGCATTGAGGATGGGGACGACGGCGCCGTTGCCCGCGATGCTGGCTCCGGCGACGTTCCGCACCCTGGCAAGATGTTGCCCCAGGCTCTTGACCATTACTTCCTGTTCTCCCTGTATCCCATCAACGATGAAGGCGATCTGGCGTCCAGCTGCTCGTATCAGTACCACCGGACGGGCAGAGCCGTTATCGCGCCCGTCCGGTCCTGCCAGCTCGAGGACGTCACGCAGACGTACGAGCGATACGGTCGCGCTGTCCAATGTCATGGTCTGGCGATTCTCCATCCTCCTGATATCCTCCGGCCTGACCCGGCTCACGCGCGTGACGTTGGCTGTGGGGATCACGAAATTCCTGCCGGCGACCTCGACCAATACGCCCCGGAATGTAGCAAGTGACGATGGCACGAGTATTTTGAATATCGTTCCTGCGCCTGGCGTCGAGGACACGGATATCGTTCCGCCCAGCTTCTCGACCTTCTCACGGGCTATCGCCAGTCCCAGCCCCCTGCCGGACAGATCCGTGATGATACGGCTCGTCGACAGTCCGGAAAAGAAGATGAGTTCGGGCACCTCGGCCTCACCCAGTCGCGGGGCCTCGTCGGCTCCAAGGATCCCGAGTCGGACGGCGGCGTCCCTGATCTTGCCGGTATCGATACCGGAACCGTCGTCCGCCACCGTCAACTCGACGCGGTTGCCCTCCACCGACCTGGCCGCGATCGTAATCGACCCGCGGCCAGGTTTTCCAAGTTTTTGGCGCGTGTCTGGTTTCTCGATACCGTGATCGACGCAATTGCGCAACAGGTGGTTGAAAGGATCCTTGAGTTCATCGAGTACGCGGCGATCAATCTCGATGTCTTCCCCCTGGACAAGAAGGTCAAGATCCTTTCCTTGCTCCCGGCTCAGGTCGTAGACGACCATCGTCAGGGGGCCAAACAGGTATGAACAAGGCATCAGAACAAGCTTCTTGGCGTCCTCCAGCAGCCTGTCGGTGATCGCCGCCAGGGAAAGCGCGTCCTGATGCGTGGAGCCGGCCAGTTTCCCGAGCGATTTTTCAAGCGCCCTCGTGTAGTGCGTCTCGGTCTCGAGCAAGTCCGGAACGGTAAGCATTTCACGGTTTCGTCTCGACCGCGTCGTACTCTGGGCACGCTGATGGTTCCATTCGGCAAGATCGGCCGCAAGCGCGCGCAGCTCGACGGAGCGCGTGGCCGCGACAATTCTTGCGCCGATTAGTTCTTCGGCTTCGAGGAGTATGGCGCCCAGTTTCCTGGTCGGGACGCGTACACTGTCCGTCGCGGCGGTGACCGCGACCGGGACCGGGACCGCGGTGGTGATCCCGGTCGGGTCGATACGTGGCGACTGAACGGCGATCGTTGGTGTAACCCCACACATATCCGCCGTTCCTGGAATGATACGCCTGAGCGAACCGAGCGCCTGCCGCACCTGTTCATCGCTTCCCGGTGGCTGTGGGGCCCCGGGCTTACGGGAAAGGATGGAAAGAACGCCGATGGACGCGTGGACGGCATCGAGCATGTCCGGGGACAGCGCAAAGGTTTCGTGCCGCAGCGCCGCAAAGACGCCCTCCAGTTCCGAGCACAGCGCCTCGGCGTCGGGGAGATTCACCGACCGCGCGGCGCCCTTGAGCGAGTGGGCTTCCCTGAAAACGCGTTCGACGATGGATGAGCGATCGGCATCGGCAGCATGTTCCATCGCCACAATGCCGGCACTGATGATTTCCAGATGCTCGGCGGCCTCGCCCTTGAACGTCTCCCGCAGGCTCGCGAGGAAGGCTTCCTTTTTCTTGTCCATCCGTTCCTCCGCCGCGCCTCAGGCCTCTATCCGTTGCCGTTCGACCAGGACCTTCAGCCGCACACCCAGTTCCTGAAGATTGGTCGCCGACGTCTCGAGTTGTCTGGTTCCCGACATGTTCTGGGTGGTAGCCTGCTTGATGTTCGATATGGCCG
>CAZNXK010000152.1:0-7804 GCA_964576835.1 uncultured Treponemataceae bacterium
ACCCGCGAGGCCGCGTCCAAAGCGCGGCTGGCCGGCGCGCTTCGCGCCGTCGACGGCCTGGCCAGATCCGACGCGGCCGGCACCGAGGCGACGCTCGCATCGGCGCATGCGGCCTATTCGCTGGCCAGGGCAGCGGCCGATGAGGCGGTCCTCGTTGAACGGGACCTGGGTTCCGGGCTTGCGGAACTGGGCCGCCTGCGTGCCGACCGCCTGGCGTTGCGGACCCGCGGCGACAGGCTCGTGGCCATGGCTCGGTTGCTGAATGGCGAAACCGATGGGCGACATCTGTCATTCAAGAATTTTGTACTGGCATCGTACTTCAGCCTGGTGGTGGAGAGGGCCTCGGCGCGTTTGCGCGAAATGTCCGACGGGCGGTACGATATGCGGGTCACGGAGGGACGAGCAGCCGGCAGGGGGCACGTGGGGCTGGACCTCGCCGTGCTCGACGCGTATACGGGAGTGGCGCGCCCGGCATCGAGCCTTTCCGGCGGCGAGAAATTCCTGGCCTCGATATCCCTGGCTCTCGGCCTGTCCGAGGAGATCGTGGCCCGAGCCGGGGGTATATCTCTCGATTCGATATTCATCGACGAGGGCTTTGGCTCGCTGGACGACGAGACGCTCGACCGGGCCATGATTGCCCTGGACCGGGTCCGCGGCGGGCGCGTCATCGGCATTGTTTCTCATGTGGCTGAATTGCGCGGCCGCGTGCCCGCCCGCATCGAAGTGGTCAAGTCGACGGTAGGTTCTACGCTGCGGGTTATCTCATAGTTTTGCGGCACCCATGTCACCGGCGATTGCTGCGTCGAGCAATCTGCCCAACTCCATATCGGTAAATGCCCTTGGGCTCTTGGCGCGCATACGGTAGGTCAGCGCGTCAGCGAGCAGCCCCGGGGCGTTCTTGGGGCCGATGCCGGCATCCGCCAGGCTTGCGGCTATGCCGAGGTCCTTTTTGATGGTGACTATCGCGTCCACGAGCGAATCGGCTCCCTTGCCCGCGGAAGTACCGGCCGGGCATGCGCCAAAAACCACTCCCAGATCGCGCATCCTTGTCGCCGTGTCGCGAGCGAGCGCGGCAAGCACATACGGCAGGATGATCGCATTGGCGTCACCGTGCGCTACGCCATGCTTAGCGCCGACAGGGTGGGCAAATCCGTGTACCATGCCCAGCCCGGTCTGCGAGAACGCCATGCCGGCGCTCGAGCTGGCTACGGCCATCGCTGATCGGGCATCGATGTCGTCGCCATTCAGGTACGCTGCGCGTAGGTTCTTGCCTATAAGCTCCACGACGCGCAGATTCAAGGCATCGGACAGCGGGTTGGCGGCCAGCGAAAGGTACGATTCCACCGCGTGGGTCAGCGCGTCCATGCCGGTTGCAGCGGTTACGCGCTGCGGCATGGAGACATGGTTCTCCGGGTCGATGATCGCAATGCGCGGGAAGAAAGAGTCGGTGGAATAGCCGAGCTTGCGTCCGGTGGTCCGGTCGGTAGTTACGGCGGCAGAACTCATTTCTGCTCCGGTGCCGGCTGTCGTCGGTACGGCGATGATTGGCAGCGCTGGACTCGTCGGTACGGCGCGACCATATGAAAACTCGAGCATGGGCGTCATGTTGGCCGCTGACAGCGCGGCGCTCTTGGCGCAATCGATTGGGCTGCCGCCGCCGTAGGCCACCACGGCGCCATGACCGGCTGCCCGAATGGCTTCGGCCGCAAGGGCTACCTGTTCCGCACTAGGGTCGGGCGTTACCGAATCGAATATAGTGTACCCGACGCCCGCCGCCGAGAGACTCGCGGAAAGCCCGGAGAACCCGGCGGATCTACGGGTGGCACCCGAGCCGCTGACCAGCAGGACGGTCTTGATTCCCAGGTCGGCTATCTGCTGGCCCGCGCTCTTGGTAGACCCGACACCGAATACAACGCGTGTCGGGCAGAAAAATTTGAAAGCGGCTATCGTCAGGCTCATGCCCACCCCTCAGGACACCCGGCCCAATCTGGAGTCGAGTGATGGCTTTTTCAACACCCCGTTAGAAGTCCCAGTCCTCCGATGAGCCGAAGAAATCGTCTCCCGAGTCCATGCCAGGCAGGCCGACACCTCCGGCGTTGCGGAGTTCGTAGAGCTTCTCGGCGTAGCGGAACAGGAAGACACGCTTCTCGAGGCCGGCGGCTTCGGCTCGCACCTTGCGTATGAAGTCTCCCGTGGTGTAGCCCTTGCGGATTTCCGTCCGCTCGAGGGCGGTGCCCATGATGATCTGGTCGAGCTGGGTGATCCTGTAATAGATGCGCTCGAAAATGAAGAGCACCTTCCTGGTCGCGACGATGTCCGCCATGATCGCCTTCTTTTCCTTGAGCGTGGCGGGGTCGTTGGGGTATGGCACGAGGCCGGCGGAATCTTCGCGGATCCACTTTGACAGGATTTCGCTCTTCTGGAGGGGTTCGAAGGCAACGGCGAATTTTGCCGAGAGGTCGGTGTAGCGCCGCTCGAAATCCGCGAGCGCCTTGGGGGCGTTTGCCTTGAAAGCCTCTATCTCGTCGGCGAACCAGCGCTTCTCGAACTGCTCGGCCGACGATATGGCCACGGCCACCAGGCGCAGCCGCTCTCCGCCCTTCTTCTCGATGGCCTTGCCCGCGGGTACCGGCACGGGGTCGCCTCCGTCGGTGCATGCTACCTCTCCGTCGGTGCAGATGACGAGAACCGAGCCGTTGACCGAGGTGGCTATGGCGAACTCGGTACCCCGCACGCCCATCACCACGGAGTCGGTGGCTACCTGCAGGCTCGGGTTGCCGGAAATCTTGGCGAGCTTGGAGCCAATCTGCCCCGCGATCAGGTCTATCGTGCTCCTCGGGCCGGAGGCGTCGGGCTTGAGCCGGATATAAGCGACCGACTTGGCCTTGATAGTCAGCGTGCCGCGCATGCCGGTGCTCTTGTCGAGCGCTATCACGACCAGTCCGTCGGCCGCCGTCTTGATCATATCGTCGGGCAGTATCTCGTCTCCGATATTGGCCTCGCCGAGGGTTTTCCCCGAGCGGACGACGACCGAACTGCCTTCTACGTAGTCTATGGTGCCGAAGGGCGTAGCAGCCAGGGAGAATGCCTGGACGGCGGCTGCCAAGGCGATAGATAGTAGCGCTGGCTTTTTCACTGACATGCTCCTTGCGTCGCTTCATCCCACGGCTGTGCTGCCATCCTGGATTCCGGCGACAGACAGAGTATAGCGCGTGCCCGCTTTGAAATCGATACCGATCCTCCGCCGGGGCTGCTCAGAACTTGATGCCGAGGAACCATTTTGGCCAGATGTCCAGGTTCGTATCGAATATCCGCAGCGTGTATGGTTCGGCGCTGCCGAACGCGTTGCGCAGGCTTGCGGGTATCGAATCCGATCCGGTAGGCGCGAAGTCCGCCTTGATGCCGATGTACGGTCCGAAACCCCTTCGCCTGCCGAAGCCGAACGACGCGCGCAGGGTTCCGAAAGAATGCTCCCACGGATCAATGGAATTCACGCCGCCAGCTTCGCAGTTTTCGAAGTCGGCGATTATCCTGTCAAAGGAGGCGGGATCGACCGGAGTCTCCGCGCCGAGCTCGATGTCGGCGGTCAGGAACAGGAAGCGGAAGCGGTGGCCCAGCGCCGCTCCGACCGTCAGTCCCTCCGTGGTCGAAAGTAAAACGGCGGCTGGCTGTCCCGCGGAGAACGATGCGTACAGGACAGGTGTTCCGGAGCGCCAGGTGGCATAGGCCATCCCGGTATCGAACTGGCAGTCGAGGGCGACATCGTTGATGCCGTTCCCGATGATGTTGATAAGGCCTATCGCGACGCCATCCAGCTCGCCGGCGACGTTTACCAGGGCGATCATCGTACCGCTGGCCTTATCCGCGATGTTGAGGACGCCCGCTGCCTGGACGCCGTGCATGGTGCCTGCGATGTTGAAGACGCCGGCTGCCTGAAGTCCGTTCACCCGCTCGGCGATGTTGAAAACACCTGCTCCCTGGGCTCCTCGGACATCTCCTCCGACGATGTTGAAAACGCCACCGCCCTGGGCTCCCCGCACGCCTCCCGCTACGATATTGAAGACGCCCGCTCCCTGTAGGCCGCGGATGTCGCCGTCGGCGATGTTGAACACGCCTGCGCCCTGAAGCCCGTCCACCGAGCCGGAGATGGCACCGATGGCGGCGGCCGAAATCGACGCGTCGAAGACGCCGTACGGGAAACTGATACCCGGGACGAAGCTGAGTACTATCGGTGCATAGGGATGGTCGCCCCTGTCCGGGGCCTCAGGTTGGCTTTCGGTCACCTGGGTGATTTCAATTGTGACGACCGTGCCCGAAGGAGTCTGTGCCGTCGCTGCTGAATGTTTGTCCCTGGCCTGCTGGAGGACGAAATCCTCTTCTGTCCCGGTCGTCGAATCCTGTGCCCAGACCGGACCGAGCGTGGCGCATAACGCCGCCGCAATCAAAAGTACGTGTTTCATGGTCACCCCACAATGGCGAGTGTATTGCATGCCTCCATACGGAGCGCACGCGCACTAATTTAGCGCGGGATCGTGAAAAAACAATCGAAAGCCGCAAAATGGCGTCAGGTTGTCCCGATTTCTTCTACTTCGGCGGCATCATCGACCGCTTCGTCAGCGGCTACCTTATCGTCGGTGTCGTAGCAGGCTTCGATAGTGAAGGCGTTGACGCCTGCGATTACCTCGAGCGTCAGCTTTTCGTTGAGCTCGGCGAGGTCGGAGGATGCCTGGACAGCCCGCTGTATCTCGGCGGTTTCCCGCCCGATCTCGTCGTTGGCCGCGACGGCTGCCTCCGCGACCGACTTGAGCGTGACCACCTGTTCCAGTATCTGGCCATTGCCCGTCGTCATTTCCTCCGCGCCGTCGTTCACCTGCTTGGTGATCGCCGTCAGGCGGGCGAGCCCGTCGAGTACCCTGGCGCCGCCGGCGCTCTGCTCCGCGGTAGCCGCCCGTATGCCGGAGACGACCCGGCTAACATCACCGACCTGTTCGATGACGGTACCGAAGGAGCCGGAAACGGCGCTTGCGACGGCCTCGACCTTGCCTATTGACGAACTCACCTTTGCGAGGTCGGCCGATATTTCGGTGGCCTGGGAGGAGCTCCTCTCGGCGAGCTTGCGGATCTCGTCGGCCACGACGGCGAAGCCCCTGCCCGCGTTCCCCGCGTGGGCCGCCTCTATGGCCGCGTTCATGGCCAGCAGGTTGGTCCGTTCCGCGACGTCGTTGATGGTAATCGCGGCGGCTGCGAGCCCCCTGGAATAGCGGGTGATCTCCTCGACCGCCGAGCGCATGTCGCCGAGCAGGCGGGAGCCGTCGTGCGAAGAGGCGAGCAGCGATTCGGATGCCTTGTCCGCCTGGTCCGCTCCGGCAGCGACGCCGCGTATCGCCGTTATCATCGCTTCCACGAGAGTAGACGACTGGGTGATGACCTGTCCCTGGTCGCCTATCATCGAGAACAGCGAATCCACCGTCCTGGCAAGTTCCTCTATGGCAGCCGCCACCGTCTCGACGGCCTCCGACTGCTCCGCGAGCCCGGCCTTCGATGACGCGATGGCGTCGTCGATGCCTTCGACGGCGCGGGACGTGCTGTGCATGTTGGCTGCCAGGTTCTCGCCGTGGAGGCTGAGTTTGAGCGCCCGCTCGCGTACCGCGCCAATGAGGGAGTTAAGCGAAGCGTTCAGCTCACTCGAAGCGGCGGCGATCGAGCCTATCTCGTCCGTTCCCATGTCGCCGAGCCGCTCGGTGCAGTCGCCCCGCGCGAGACGCCTGAGGCTCTTCACGAGGGCGGCGAGAGCCCTGGTCATCGACAGCGATATCAGCGCAGACGCCACGACTATGGCGATCGCGGCTATGGCGTTGACGGCGAGCAAAGTACGCCTGATCGATGCCGCCTCGGCGGTCGCCACCAGGTAGCTCTCGTCCTGCTGCGAACGGACGATGGCCTCGAGAGAGTCGAGGTTTTTCTCGATTGTCTCGTACAGCGTCGTCACGTCGTTCAGCGAGGTCTGCACCGACGCAGAGTCCGAGGCGGCGATGCGGCCGGCGACGGTCATGTATTTGCCCAGGTCGGCGACTATGCCGTCGTCGATTGAAAGCGAGTCGAAGGCGTTGATGGCCTGGGCGAGCTTCGTCTCGGTGTCCTTGAGCCAGAAAAGCTTGGAGCTTATCTCGCCGGGGGTCCCGCCCGACAGCGCGACGAAGGCGAGCGAAACGATGCGCGCGTTGAATGTGGCCATGCGGGAACGCAGGTCGGAGACGGCGCGGTAGGTACGCATGTGCACGACCTGCACGGTATCGAACGCCTCGCCGAGCGAACGCAGACCCTTGTCCGATGTCACATACGTGACCGCGAACGCGATGAGGAATACCGAGGTGAGTATCAAGAGCTTGATGAAGACCGGTATGTTGCCCAGGAACGATCGTTTCATGGAAAGACCTCCACAGCCTGAACGCCGCTCTTCCATGACGATACACTGAAACACGGGAAAAGTGTACCGACGATCGTATGAGTCAGGCGCCAAGGCTCCCCGTCGCGTACGGTATCGACAGGTGCTATACTGAAAGGAGCCAGTACCGTGGGAGAGCCAGCATTGAAGGACGACGGATTGTTTTCGTACGGGGACTACGCGACCTGGCCAGACGACGAGCGCTGGGAGCTGGTCGATGGGGTCGCGATGGCGATGGCCGCCCCGAGCGCGGCTCACCAGCGGATGCTGATGAAGCTGATGCGTGTTTTCGCCGATTTTCTCGATGACAAGCCTTGCGAGGTGTTTATCGCTCCATTCGATGTCCTGATCCCCGATGGCGACGAGGATGACGACGATGTCGACACGGTCGTCCAGCCGGACCTGATGGTTTTCTGCGATACAAACAAGATCTTCACGAAGTATGCGCGCGGCGCGCCTGAACTGGTGGTGGAGATACTGTCCCCGTCAACGTCGAAGTGGGACCAGAACGACAAGTTCCGCCGCTACGAGCGTGCGGGGGTTCGCGAGTACTGGGTCGTCGATCCGCTGGGCAAGTGGATCACTGTGTATGTGCTGAACGACAAGGGGAAATTCGGCAGGGGCGACCTGTTCGAGAGCCTGACCCCACGAGGTACGGTGTCATCGAAGGCGCTCGAGGGTTTCTCCCTGGACCCTGCCATCCTGTTCGCCGGCTAGCGATCCGCCTGCGTTGCCGGCCAGGCTTGCGCGAAGGCAACCATGTCGGGCCAGAAGGCCGCGAAGTCCCGCCGTATCGGTTCGTCGAGCGCGACGAGGATGCCGACGCTCTCGTCGAGCCTGGGGTGGCCGCTCATCCTGCGTGAAATACCTGCCAGCGACATGCTGATGCCTTCAAGTCGCGCGTACGATGAAAGCCAGGACAGGCCGACTATCCATGGGTATGCCCGCGCGAAGCCCGGACTGTGCCAAGGTTCGGTCTGCCCGAGCCTGGCATGGACGAGCTCGCAGAACGGCTGCAGGTCGAGTCCGCACAGTCCTTTCCCCCAGGTTTTCCATTCGGACGCCAGGACATGGTCCCAGAATATGTCCGCGAGTATGCCCGCTGTGAATCGGGGAGCGCCCGCCCCCGCGATCGCGCGGCGGCACGACGTGAAAGCGGGATGAGAATCGGTGAACGCGTCTATCGCCCGGTGCTGCCGTATGCCCGTCTGTATTCCCGCGGGATAATCGCCGGGCGCCTGCCCCGAGAAATAGTCGGCCATCAGCGCGCCGGTGCACTCCTGACCGTCAGTGTTTTCGAGGGTCGAGCAGGCGAGGAGGGCGTGGGCGAGCAGGTTCATGCATTCGGTTCCATGGATC
>CAZNXK010000153.1:0-7761 GCA_964576835.1 uncultured Treponemataceae bacterium
ATACGCTTGATGCGGAGTTCTGTATCGCGGCTCTTGAAGAAGCCATCGCGATCTATGGAGTGCCGGCGATCTTCAACACGGATCAGGGTTGCCAGTTCACGTCGGAGGCTTTCACCGCTACACTAGATGTCTATGGCATACAGATCAGCATGGATGGTGTGAATCGGGCTCTGGACAACATCTATATCGAGCGCTTCTGGCGGACGCTGAAGTACGAGGATATCTACCTCAACGACTATCCCTCCGGGGAATTATTATGACCCTGGCCGGGGATTTATCGTGCCCCTTGACAGTCCCGAAACTGTCATCATCGAGCCTGAACCGGGCATGGTAGACGATGCTGTTTGAAGCAAGTCATCGCTTCTAGATGGAGTAGGTTTTTTTTTGCCATCAAAACCTCCGTAAACTCTCGGAGGAACTTTTAAAAATGCTACAAACCTTGCCACACGCTGGTTTTTAACATTTTCTTCAAACTTGCGCCATAAATAAAATATGGCACAAGTCATTGTATTACAATAACTTGCGCCACCATTTTTTTTTTCGGACAACCGAGATTCGCCCTACGCTCGTCGCCATCCTGGCGTTGAGGGGGGATACCCCCCCGATAGCTCGGCAAGGCCCGAGCTATCTCCTCCCTGCACTGCTACGAGTCTCGCAGCGCATGGGCCGCCTCGCTCGCTTCCGCGGCCATCCATGGCCGCTATTCCTCGCTACCGCACCGCATGAGTACATGCGGATCCTGCAAGGAAATTTATTCAAGGTGTCGCTGACGCGACCGTCTGACGGCGCTCGCTCGGTAGCGCGTCTGAAGCCGCGCGCGCATAAGGAAAGTATCGACGTGTCGCCTCTCGGCGACAGCGCTATGAATCTCGGTTGCCCCTATAAAAAAAATAGGCCGCCCTAAGGCGACCTATTTTTTTTCAGGCAACCGAGATTCGAGCCCGGGACCCCGCGCGTCTGCCGACGCTATCCCCCAGACTAGTACTTCGACTGGACTGACTTGACGCAAGTTGCTTAAAGTTCCTATGTGTTGATTATAAAACAAATTATGAGTACATGCAAGTGGATACTTATTGATGCTTGTGTGTAGCAATTGACCAAATTTTTGCTACAGATTCTGCTACACAACTCTTTTCGCTAAATTGGAATATGAATGGATGAATATCCAAAAAATGGCCTTTTGCTATCTCCGACCTCCTTTCCAGTACCGTTTATCCTTCATTAGCCCCTACAAGTAACCAACGCCAAGAACTTTGGCAAGCCCAAAGGAGCATGGACCGTGAACGAACCACCTCCAATATTGGCCATTCATACCGGACAAGAAATATTGAATCATGGAGATCACTCAATACATGCAACATACCTCATGGGGTATATTGGATTATGCCACACCGGATGAAATCTACGGGAAAGCATTTAGTGGGTCAGCGGTAACATTACGCTCTGATGCATAGAAACTCTAAGGAAAAGAGGCCACTTTTTTCAAAAATATGTCTCGACAAAGGGGCTCACTATGAAACGCTTGCTATACAAATATCTAAATCGAGTTTATGATTTGCATGAACAGGCTGGCATCCAGGAGGAAACCCGATGGTCGAGCGCATTCTAGGAGATAAAATAATCAGCCTGGTCAAGAAATTTCCCGTTCTGACCCTTACTGGTGCACGACAATGTGGAAAATCCACGCTCCTCAAGCATTGCTTCCCCGATTATCGGTATGTATCCCTGGAAGATCCTGACATGCGGGCGCTCGCACTGCAGGATCCCAGGGGCTTTCTCATGAACTTCGACAACCACACCATCATAGACGAGGCACAGTATGCCCCGGAATTGTTCTCCTACTTGCAGACAAAAATCGATGCAGTAAATGAAACAGGCATGTATATCCTTTCAGGTTCACACGAATTCCTGCTTTTGGAAAAGATCTCCCAAAGTCTGGCCGGCCGATGCGCGGTGTTGCATCTCGCGCCTTTCTCAATCGCTGAACTGAGCACAGCCCAACTACTTGCCCCGGATATTAACACGTGGCTGTTCACCGGCGGTTATCCACGCATTTACAGCAACTCCATCGACCCTGCGGATTATTTCCCCTCCTATATCCAAACCTATGTTGAGCGGGATGTCCGGCTCATCAGGAATATAAGCAACCACAATTCATTCGTGAGATTCATCAAAGTCTGCGCTGGAAGAATTGGCACACAACTGAATTATGATTCCATCGCACAGGATACCGAAGTCTCTGTTCCAACAATCAAGGATTGGATTTCAATTCTGGAAATAAGCAATATCATCTACCTGCTCAAACCGCATCATGAAAATTTCGGGAAGCGCTTGGTCAAGTCACCCAAGATCTATTTCTACGACACCGGATTGGTCGCATCTTTGCTGGGACTGGAAACAATCTCACAAATTACAACACACTACCTGCGGGGAAATCTGTTCGAGAACATGGTCGTCTCCGAATACCTGAAATCCTTTCTCTTTCAGGGCAAGATCCCTCCGCTCAGCTATTGGCGGGACAACGCTCAACACGAGGTCGACCTGCTCATGGAGACTGGATCTGGCTTGCAGGCAATTGAAATTAAAGCGGGTGCGACCATGAGATCTTCGAATTTCGATGGACTCATATATTTACAGAGTATCAGCAAAGTCATACCGGAAAATTCATATGTGGTATACGCTGGCGATATGGATTTAAAGACCTCATACGGCAACTACCTGAGCTGGAAAAACATCAAATGACGGCTCATTAGGTCAGATCCCGAGACGGCCCTTCCGTCCGCCCATGGGATTCCGTGGTAGCGGAGTGGCCATAAGGGAAGACACCGGGAAATTGCAGAGCGTAACGACAATATTGACTTCAGTAGCTTGAAATGATCATATAGCAGGATAATGAATGACCGAACAAAAAGGCAATCCCCGACTGACATTGTCCGCAGACTATCAAGAAAAGAGCTTGAGTCGATAGTGCTGTCACAACTCGCTTCAGAAAACAGCGCGCTGGCGAGCACGATTCTTGCAAGGTTCGGGGATGCCAAAGGAAAGCACGAGTGGCGCTCTCTCATTCTGCAATGCCGTGATAATCACTCTGGAAATTCCTATGGCATCGTCGACGACCCCGATGGCTTGGCTGATGACATAGATGAACTGAAGAAAAATTTGTGCCAGCAGAAAGCAGTTGATTCAGATAAAGACGTTTTTGATCTGTATGTGGCTATCGTGGAGGCAATTGCCCCTGACGTTTATGAGGCGGATGACCACGATGGGGTCTTGCAGGAAGTAGTGAATGAATCACTCGAGGATATGCTGTCGCTAGCCAACAGAGAAGACACGTCCTCTTCCTGCCTGTCCGAAATCAGGGAGTGGGCGCGTGCCAACATAGATGCAAAATGGGCACGGGAGGGTGATTCATGGGACTACGACCTTTATGAAGTGGAACTAGCCGCAGCGCGTTCCAGACAGGATTTTGATTCATCGATCAAGCTGTGCGAAGCGAAATGCACCGTGGTGAAATGGGACGATTTCCACCAACGATATCTTGCTGAACATCTGTCCCAGCTAGTTTGCAATGCACTTGAAAAGGCCGGAGATTCAACACGACTGCAGACCTTCATCGACAACCACCTGCATCTTGCACCCGTACGCGACACGGCGATACGCAGGGCGCGGGATTCTCACAACCTGGTCAATGCAGAAATACTTGCACGCGACGGTATGGATCTTTCAGCCCAACAGGGATACCCGGGAATCGTTGATCACTACGCCATGGAATTCATATCAATTCTTGATGAGCAGGGAAAGTCCGATGCCGCCATCGAATTCGCGGTGGCAAAGACAATATCAACCTACTCAATGAACTGGTACAAGCAAGTGATGAAGAGAATCGGCACTGCCGAGCAGAAAAAAGCCATAACTGACTGCATCCTCAGTGATGTGGGCAAGCGTAACGAGTTTTTTGCAGCGGAAATTTGCGTACTGGAACGACGGTGGAAAGAACTGCACACATTAGCCATCAAAAACAACTCCATAATGGGACATCATTACCAGGCATTAGGCAAACACTACCCGGAGACCGTCTCTCCGTGGCTGGGAAAAACCATTCGACAAGCACTGCGTGCCGCTCAAAGTCGTAGCTCGTACAGAAAAACCGCAGCGCTTGTCAGCGATTTGCAAAGAATCGGGGGCAAGTCAGCAGCGGATTTGCTTGTACACGATCTGGTGGCCAGCTTTTCCAACAGACCCGCCATGATAGAAGAATTGCGCAAGGCGCTATAATCTCCAATGTAAACTGATACTATCGATCTGGCAGGATTGCATAAAGAAGTCGTCGCCTCCCGCCTCCGAGCCTTCTTCGCCAAATATGCGGGTTTGGTGTAGAATCGCCCCGAGGAGTCATCCATGAGTCCAAAGCGAAGATCGAATGAAGAATATCCGGACGTGCAGTGGTTCCGCGAGCAGACCGCTTCGTTCAAGGAATCATGGGACAAGGTCCCCTGGCACGAGAACGGCGAGCATGCCCTCCGGCCCCTCAAAGAGTCCATGCGCCGGTACGCATCCCGTATCAGCGAGCTGCCGGAGAACTTCTTTCCTACCGTGCTCGACCAGTACCTGGCGGTTTTGTCTGAAGGGTATGAATACCAGATTCTCGATGTCACCACGGACTTGGGAGACGACCGTTATCTATGCATCAATGAAGCGGGTCAGACGTTCTGTCTTTGGTCCCGATCGGCGACACTCAATATCAAGCAGGGCGGCATGACGTTCATGACGGCAATCATCCGCCTCGGGCCCGATACCGATGGCCCGGTACCCGCCATCACCTACGGTCCCGTTCTGTCATGGAAATCCCTGTACGTCACGGACTTCACGGCCATCGGTCGCGAACTTGCCCGCGATCTCTGGCGTCTCAGGGGTATTCCGGCAGTCGTCAGGCGCGACCCGGTACCGTTCTGGGCTATCTGGAGCCTGGGGAACATTCCTCGCGTGAAGCACGGTACCGAAGACGTATGCACCTGCTGGCACGAGGGGCGGTTCTCGGCCAGCCCCGAGTCTCTCCTCGAAGGAGGATGGAAACGCGACGAGATCGGCAAGCGGGTCAGGTTTAAAAAGCCCGGTTCCAAGCCGTTCTTCGAGCAGGTGGTCATATACGACGTCAAATCGTCCCGCGGGATACTGCTGGCCCGTAGAGGCAGCTATCTTACAAAGCTGCGCGTATCGCTGTCCTCGGTCTTTACGCCTGATTCCAGCGAGCCATTCATCGCATCCCCGACGCTGGAAATCGCGTTCGAGGATATTATGAAGCGAAGCCTACCGTACGTCGAATGGATGCGTCACTTTGTTCAGCTGGATGATAAAAAAAGCAATGAAGAGCGCAATGAATATCCAGAACGCAAAGCGGAGAAGGATGCGCTCGACGCAGCCCTGAAGGAATTGATCCCCTATATCAACACGCATCGGGAGCCAGACTGGAAGGCGTTTGCAGCGAAGCATGGCTTGGGTCCGGATACGATTGATTCGCTTAAATCCTTTTACCAGAAATACGGAGGTGGCTCGTGATCCAGGATTCCCCACGATGTGACCGAAGCGGCGATCAGCATATCCTCAACAGGCGGGGAATTCTGTTTGCCGTTTCCAGGAACCACCTCCAATGTTGGCCATTCATACCGGACAAGGAATATTGAATCATGGAGATCACTCAAAACAGACAATATACCTTATGGGGTATATTCTTAACATATCCCCGATAGGGTATTATCATAGAATATACCTTATCGGGTACGATACCTGCAGCAATGAGGAGTCCCCATGAAATACCTCATCTCCACCCCTAGCCAGCTTTCTCATGCTTTGCGGAGCGTTCGTAGGACCCACGGCTTAAGCCAGGACGGCGCGGGCAAGCTCGTTGGGCTCCTTCCCAAGACCATCTCAGCCCTGGAGAACCATCCGGGCTCCGCGACGATCGACAGTCTCATCAAGCTGCTTCCGCCCTGGAGTTGGAACTCATGCTCATGCCCAAAGAGACAAGCGTGTCCATGAACAAGAATGCGTCCCATTCCAAATAGGAGTGGTGAACATGGCCAGGCCATCTCATAGACGTGCCCTCGGTGTTTGGTTGAACGAGATCCGCGTAGGTACCTAGTCCTCAGGTATACGCGGAGATCATGAATTCCGCTATGAGGATTCCTGGATCAGCCACCCTCAGGCCAGGCCGATCTCGCTCTCCCTTCCCCTCGCCGAGGCTGGATACACGTATCGTGGCAGTTCGGTGTCCGCCTACTTCGACAATCTGCTCCCGGATTCGAGTGAGATCCGGCAGAGAATCAAGAGCCGGTACGGAGCGGCATCACTCTCGACCTTCGACCTGCTAGCCGAGATCGGAAGGGATTGCGTCGGAGCAATCCAGCTCCTCCCCGAGGACGATGGGCCCTCCCCCAACGGTCGTATCGAGGGGCGGTCAATCGATGAGCATGAGATGGCAACCATACTGAAGGGACTGACTTCAATGGGTGGGGGCGGGCGAATGACCGATGAGGAGTTCCGCATCTCCCTGGCCGGGGCGCAGGAGAAGACCGCCTTGCTTCGACATGAGGGGCGGTGGCTTGTTCCCCACGGCTCAACGCCCTCGACCCATATCGTGAAGTTGCCCCTTGGAAGGATAGGCGGCCTCGGGCT
The DNA here is from genome assembly GCA_964576835.1 of uncultured Treponemataceae bacterium. Taxonomy (GTDB): domain Bacteria; phylum Spirochaetota; class Spirochaetia; order Treponematales; family UBA12059; genus SZUA-370. The sequence goes on from CAZNXK010000153.1 coordinate 6,673, forward strand.
CGCTATGACCGGTTCCGTAGAAAATGAATGGCTCTGCTCAATAATCACAGCCGCGACCGGACTGGAGGTGGCGAGCTGTGAAATAGCCCACTTCGAAGACGTGACAGCTCTCGTCGTGGAGCGCTTCGATAGACAGAGGGCCGAAGACGGGAAGCGGATCAACCGGCTCCCGCAGGAGGACTTTTGCCAGATCACGGGCACGCCTCCCAGCGGCAAATATGAATCAGATGGAGGCCCGGGAATCGACACCATCATGCGCATCCTCCTGGGTTCCCAAGAGGCCGTCAAGGATCGCGAGTACTTCTTCACCGCCCAAGTCCTCTTCTGGCTTCTGGCCGCTCCCGATGGACACGCGAAGAACTACTCGGTCTTCATCGAACGCGAAGGCCGGTTCAGGTTGACGCCTTTGTACGACATCATGTCGGCATATCCGTTGCTCGGCCATGGAAGCGGGCAGATCCCACCCGAGAAACTGAAGTTGGCCATGGCTTTCAAGGGAAAAAACCGGCATTACGAGTGGAATAAAATCGGCCCGCAACATCTCCGAGAAACCGCCCGTCGTTGCGGTATAGGAGAAGCCATCGATCGTGTGCTGTACAGGTTAACCGCAGCCATCCCTGAAATTGTCACGGAACTATCCGCCTCATTACCGCATGATTTTCCAGTTGCCGTGTCCGCCCCAATCCTTGGTGGGTTGGAAAAGCGAATAAAGCTTCTTGAAGCAATGCAACCTTGATCGAACCTACGACGGATTATGAAATGATATACCCAGTATCTCTTATCCCATTGCCCTGAATCGCCCTCGGGGTATCGAGGATGGAAGACCCGTTCGACCAACCCGCTCCTCATTCACGAACCTGATACCCACCTCAACAAGTGAGATTTACTTGTATCCGTCGAGTATGCACCACCTATTCAGCCTTCCAAAGATGTCCAATATCTTGGGCTCATTGTACTCGCGGAAGATACTGTCATCGCAGATTTCAAATACGCTTGATGCGGAGTTCTGTATCGCGGCTCTTGAAGAAGCCATCGCGATCTACGGAGTGCCGGCGATCTTCAACACGGATCAGGGTTGCCAGTTCACCT
>CAZNXK010000154.1:0-7750 GCA_964576835.1 uncultured Treponemataceae bacterium
ACCTCTCCCTTACCGCTTGGGTACGGCGCCAATTTTTTCTACTGAAAAAGTTACTACAACACTCTTCCACTCGCCGACAGGCCGTACCCGGACTGACGGCGCCAATTTTTTCTACTACAAAAATTACTACAACATTCTTCCTTGCGCCGCTAGCCGGTACTCCGGCGTTCGGCGCCATTTTTTCTACTGAAAAATACTACAATAACATTCCCTGCGCCGCTAGCGAGTACCCTCGCGTCCGGCGCCAATTTTTTCTACTGCAAAAATTACTGCAACATTCTTCCTTGCGCCACTAGCGAGTACCCTCGCGTCCGGCGCCAATTTTTTCTACTGCAAAAATTACTGCAACATTCTTCCTTGCGCCGCTAACCGGTACTCCGGCGTTCGTAGCCATGGATGCTCGACGAATATACTGTAATGAGGATGCTTTGTAAAGTACTCATGGTCAATCATTTACCAAAGAAACGACCGCCCGGCGTCAACCGGGCGGTCACATCATTGAGCGGAAAAAACTCAGGGCTTGGACTTGGCCAGGTGAGGGGCGGACGCCACGGCTGGCTTGGGTTGCCGCTTTGACTTGACCACATCCCAGAGCTGGACGAAGCCAGATGCAATGAAAATCGTCGAATAGGTGCCGGAGACCATGCCGATGAGCAATGCCAGCGCGAAATCCTTGATGCTGCCTGAGGTGAAGAAATACAGGGAGAATACGGCGAGCATCGTCGTGATGGTGGTGATGAAGGTACGGCCAAGTGTCTCGGTTATCGACTTGTCCAGAATGCTGGACAGCTTGGCCGTCGGGTCAAGTTTCCTGTCTTCGCGGATGCGGTCGAAAATGACGATCGTATCGTTTATCGAATAGCCGAGTATCGTCAGGATCGCCGCTATCGAGGTGGTGTTGAATTCCATCCTGCTCCAGACGATGAATCCTATCATGATGAGGCCGTCGTGGATGATGGCCAGTACCGCGCCAAGGGCATATTGCATCTTGAAGCGTATCGTGGCGTACGCGAGTATCGCGAGAACCGTGAACAGAGTCAGCTTCCACGAATTGTCGGCGAGGTCCTTGGAGAAGCGGGCGCCAACGTAGTCTGTCTTCATGGCGACCACCTTGTTGACTCCGTAAGCCGATTCCAGCGCTTTCCTGATGAGTGCCGGGACAGTGCCGCTGAAAGCCGGGTCCTTGCCGTTATCGCGGACACGGATCAAATACTGCATCGACGATGCCGCACCGATGTTCTGCACCGACGCCGAGCCAACCGATGCAATGGCTTTCCTGATCTCTTCGATCGAGCCGAAAGTTTCAGCTTCGGACTTGGGAGTACGGTGGATGGTCACCGGAACCTTGCCGAGCGTGTAATCGCCCTGATAGGTCGGCACGAGGAGATCAGCCGAAAGCCCGGCTCCGTCGAGTATCGAAAGCTCGATGCCCTCGGTGCTCATGGCGACGGCGAGGTCGGCAACTGTTCCTACCGTCGAGAGCTCCCAGGATGCGGTCCGCGATACAACATCGGCGCCGGAAAATACGACCGTGATGGCCGATTCGCTTATCGAAAGTACCGGAGTACCGCTTCCGGCATAACTCGCTTGGGCGGCAGGAAAAGCCAACCTGACCGACTGGTTGACACCGGCCTGGAAATCGACGCCGAGGTTGATTCCCTTGGTGGCGACCCCGACGATGCCGAACAGGATGAGCGCTGCCGAGACGATGGCCGCGGGCAGAAACGCCTTGTGGAACTGTATCACGCGCTTCATTTGAGCCTCCAGCTGACCGACAGGGACTGACGCTTCAATATGTCGGTATTGAAGTCGAAGATGAGCCTGGAGACGAAGAGGGCTGTAAAGAGCGACGACATGTTTCCGATCGCGAGGCTGACCGCGAATCCCTGGATGGGGCCGGTACCGAGCTGGGTCAGGAACAGGGCGGCGAGTATCGTCGTGATGTTCGAGTCCATGATCGCCCAGAAGGCCTTTTCGAATCCGGCCTGTATCGAGGCCTTGCGGCCCTTGCCGTCGCGCAATTCCTCTTTCATGCGCTCGAATATGATCACGTTGGCGTCTACCGCCATGCCTATCGTCAGCACGAAGCCGGCTATCGACGGCAGGGTCAGCGTCAGGTTGAACGCCGACAGTATGGAGAACATCAGGAACAGGTTGAGGACCTGGGCTATGGCGGCGTTGATGCCCGCGCCTTTGTAATACACGAGCATGAAGACGAATACGGCGGCGAGTCCCAGGAGCACGGCGTTGCGGCCCTGCAGGATGGAGTCCTCTCCGAGCGATGCTCCGATGGCCTGCTGCGACTCTACTATAAGCTCGACGGGAAGCGCGGCCGAGCGGAGGATGAGGGCCAAGTTGTTGGCCTCTTCAGCCGCGAAGCCGGTGATTTTGACGTTGGCCTGGATCGGTCCGGAGATGCGGGCGCCGGTCCTGACCCTGTCGTCGAGCACGACGGCCATGGTCTTGTCGACGTTCTCGCTCGTCAGCTTGTAGAAGGTGTCGCCGCCTTCCTTGTCGAGGCTGAATACGACTTCAGGTTGCCCGGTGATGGGGTCGGAAGAAACGGTAGCGCTCTCGATGTGGTTGCCGTCGAGCCCTGCCGTTGCGTTTATCACCATGTAGCGCCCGGTCCACTCGTCGAGGCCGTACTTGTCCTTGGTGTAGAACTTGCGGACCATGGTGCCGGCGGGAATGAGCGAAGGATCGGCGAGCTCGAGCTTGTCGTTTATGGCGAGCGGGTTCTTTTCTAGGAAGGCGGTCAGCGTCGAAGTGGCTTCCTCGTCGACGATATGGAAGGCAAGGCGGCCACGGCCCATGATGATGCCGTTGATGCGTTCCGGGTCGGCCGCGCCGGGGATTTCGACGTAGATGCGGTCGTCGCCCTGGCGGCGGATGACAGGCTCGGTGAGGCCGAATTTGTCTATGCGGTTGTTGAGCACCTCTACGGCGCGGACGACGGCATCGTCACGCTCGGCGGGCGACAGGGTGCGGCCAGTCTTGGCCGCAAGCGCGTCGAGATCGGCGCGGATGACTACCGACATGCCGCCCGACAGGTCGAGGCCCAGCTGGACGGCGCTGCCGTGCAGGGACTTGATCGACAGGACGTGGGTCCGGTAGTAGTCCTCGAGCTCGGCCAGGGCGTCTGCCCTGTTGTCGAAAGCCGCCAGGTAAGCCTTGGCGGTCCAGGAAGCGGGCGCCTTGATGCCAAGATCCTTGTATATCGCCTTGGCGCGCTTGACCATTGGATTGAATCGATCCGGCAGCGGCGAGACTTCCGGCGCCGCTGCTGACTGCTCGATTTCCGATAGGTCGGCGCGGGCCATGCGCCATGCGAATTCACGGATCTGCTCGCGAGAACCGAGCGCCAGTGCCTGATCTTCCTTCGGCGTCAAGGCGTACCACTTGATCGAAGGGAGAAGGAAGACGAAAGCGACGGCCAACACGGCGAGCACGATGAGGAATCTTTTGGTTTTGTTCATGCATTGACTCCGGTGGTGTCGAAAAAGGAGGTGGGAATCGCGCTCCCGTGCTTGACCGGAGCGCGGGACGTCACTTCGTGGCTTCTTGCTTTGTCTCGGTGGCCGGAGTATCGGACTCTTCGCCACGGGTATCGACAGACGCGATGGCCGATTTCGAGAACTCGAGCTTGGATGAATCGTCGACCTTGACGACGACTGTCTTTTCCTTGACGGCGCTGACGGTACCATGTATACCGCCGATGGTGATGACTTTGTCACCTTTCTTGACGCCGGAGATCATTTTCTCCACCGCCTTCTGCTTCTTGTTCTGCGGTCGGATGATCATGAAGTAGAAAATCGCGAAGACGGCGCCGAACATGACAATCGTGGAGATCATCGATCCGGTGGAACTGGCGGGGGCGGCCTGGAAAAGGTTCAGGCCCGAGAATACAGCATTCATGTCTATGTCCTCAATTGATAGGAAGGATTGTCGTTCAAAGTACCATAGAAGATATGGACCGTCAAGTTTGCTGATGAGAAGGACTGGTATAATGAATCAGACCACGGAGGCACGGAGGCACGGAGGAATGGAGAAGAAAAAGATGAAATCAGGGGTTCAGCTTCTCACCTTTATATCTCCCTTGTCTTTCTCCCTTCCTAACTCTGTGTCTCCGTGCCTCCGTGGCAAATATTCGAACTATCAGGCTGAAAGGGCTACTTTACAAGCCGGGTGCCGGCGGTGCCGTCGACGGCTTCCTGGGCTTTTTCAAGGCTGGTGATGACTACCATCTTGCCGCCGCGCTTGATGAAGTCCATGGCGGCCTCTATCTTCGGCCCCATGGAGCCCTTGGGGAACTGCCCCTCGGCCATGTAGCGCTCGGCCTCGGCAACCGTCATCGTGTCGAGGACGCGCATGTCGGGTTTCTTGTAGTTGATGGCTACCTTGTCGACGCCGGTCAGGATCAGGAGTTCGTCGGCCTTGATAAGCCCGGCAAGGAGGGCGCTCGCCCTGTCCTTGTCGATGACAGCGTCGACGCCCTCGAGCATGCCGTCGGCAGTACGGCAGACGGGAACGCCGCCGCCGCCTACCGCGATGACCACACGGCCTGAGTCCAGCAGCTCGTGGATGACGGCCTTTTCGACAACGTCCACGGGAATCGGGGACGCGACCACGCGGCGGTAACCGCGGCCCGGGTCTTCCTTCATTATCCAGCCTTTGGCTTTGCAGGCATCCAGGTGCTCGGCCTTGAAGAAGGGGCCGACGTACTTGGTGGGATTGACCATCGAGGGGTCGTTCTTGTCGACGACGACCTGGGTGACGACCGTGACGACGTCTGTCTTGACGCCAGCCTTGAGGAGGGCGTTCATCAGCGACTGCTGGATCATGTACCCGATCGAGCCCTGGGTGTCGGCCACGATTACATTGAGGGAACTGGGGGCTACCTGGGAGGCTCCCGCTTCGTTGCGGATCAGGTGGACGCCGGCCTGCGGGCCGTTTCCGTGGGTCAGGACGACGCGATGGCCCTCCTTGACGAGGCCGACAATGGCGGCCATGCTTTTGCGGGTATTTTCGAACTGCTGTTCGATAGTACCCTCGCTTCCCTCTTCGATGAGGGCGTTGCCTCCAAGTGCAACGACGATTGTCTTCTTGCTCATGCTGGACCTTCCTTTTTTGGGACTCCGCCGCGGGTCCATCGGGTGCGACCGCGATTTTCGCGAGGCGCCACTTTCCGCGACGAAGGAAGGTCGATTATACGATAGTCAAGCCGCCCCGGACAATCGGTCGACGCCGCTCCCGGCGCTAGACCCTTGCGCGGGCGCCGGAGATCGCGCCGCGAGCAAGGAGCGCCCGAGCAGCGCACGCGGAACGTACTATTGTACGTGAGCATGCGCCGCGACCAAGCGACGCCGCTCCCGGCGCTAGACCCTTGCGCGGGCGCCGGAGATCGCGCCGCGAGCAAGGAGCGCCCGAGCAGCGCACGCGGAACGTACTATTGTACGTGAGCATGCGCCGCGACCAAGCGACGCCGCTCCCGGCGCGAGATCCAAGCCCACTAGAAGGAAGAGAACTTGGTCTTATAGCCCTTCTTCAGGGACACGAGCTCTCCCTTGATCGACTCCTTGGAGCCGCTCTTGGTCCATTCGTACTTGACGAGGCCGCCGGGCGCCTTGGGATCGACCCACCAGCTGTACTTGTAGGTGACTTTCTCCTCTTCGTCGAAGAACGTCCACTCGATCCGTTCCGCCAGGAACGTTCCGCCGCCTACCTTTACGGTTTCCTTGGCCTTCACGTACTTGGGCAGGTCATTGAGGGCGAGGCTGCTCGAGGAAGCTTCCGGGGGCGGCGCGGTCTCCGAATCTGGTTTTGCCTTCTTGGCCGGCTCGTCGAACTTGGACTCCTCGACGCGCTTGACGTCGGCGTTGAAGTAGCGGATCTTGCGGGCCATGAGGTCCTTGTCCATCAGCGCCTCGAATTCCCAGACCTCGCCATCAGCGCGCCAGGCCAGGAACCACCAGCGCTCGCCGGAAGGCAGGACCTTGAGGAAAGCGCGCTCAGCCTCGACCGAGCTGAAGCTGCCATCCTCGTTGGTGCTCTGGATGCGCCATACGGTGCCCTGGGTTTCCTCGAGGTCGTAGAAGTCGGCGCCGAAGCCGCCGATGAAAAAGATTTGCGCATAGAGGACGTTGAACATCATCTTGCGCGACAATCCCGTCATGCCGGTCGCCGACGATACCTCAGCCGAGGCCCTTGCCGAAGCCGAGGCCTGGAGATCGCCGAGCGGATTGAAGCCGCCGCCGCCCGGAAGCGAGAAGCAGGACGCGAGCAACGACGCCGCCAGCAAGGCGGCCAGCGCGAGCGCCACGGTTTTCAGATTACGCATCATAAAAATACCTCCATAACTTTTGACAGTTGCTATTGTAGCGCGTCCGGCAGAAAAGGCTAGACAAATTTCATGGTCCGCGTTTGAAACGGCGGACCTCGAAGCCGGCAGTCGATACATCCTCGACAGAAAGAGCTAATCAGATTAGGATTCCCGGTCAGGAGGACTCAACATGAAGAAGATACTGGCGGTACTCTTTGCCGCGCTCATCATCCTTTCTTCCTGCGCGAAGAAGGAAGCCCCGGCCCCGGAGGCCCCGAAACTCAAGGTGGTGCTGCTGCTCAACGGCACCCTCGGCGACAAGTCGTTCTTCGACTCGGCCGCCAACGGCATGTCGTTGATCCAGTCCGAGATGGGCGCCGCGGTCGAGACCAAGACCATCGAGATGGGCTATGACCAGAGCAAGTGGGAACCGACCCTGCTCGACGTCTCCGAAGGCCCGTGGGACATTGTCGTCCTGGGTACCTGGCAGATGACCGAGGCCCTGCAGAAGGTTGCCAAGGACCATCCGACCAAGAAGTACGTGATATTCGACACGGCCGTCGACTACAGCCTTGGCCTGGCGAACGTCTACTCGATCCTGTACAGCCAGAACGAGGCATCGTTCCTCGCCGGCGCCCTTGCCACCTACGTGACGACCTCGTCGATGCCGCTCGCCAACAAGCAGAAGGTGATAGGCTTCCTCGGCGGCATGGACATCCCCGTGATCAACGACTTCCTTGTCGGCTACATCGAGGGCGCCCGCTACATCGATCCCGCCACAAAGGTCGCGATCTCGTACATCGGCTCGTTCGACGACTCGGCCAAGGGCAAGGAAATGGCACTCGCACAGTACGCGCAGGGCGCCGACATCGGCTACAACGTCGCCGGACAGGCCGGACTCGGCCAGCTCGACGCCGCGAAGGACGTAAAGCGCTACGCGATCGGCGTCGACTCGGACCAGGCGGCCATATTCCTGACCAGCGACGCGGACAAGGCCAAGCTGATCACGACCAGCGTTCTAAAGCGCGTCGACAACTCCATCCTCCGCGCGGTCCAGATGCACGTCAAAGGCACCGCGCCCTACGGCAAGGCCGAGACCCTCGGTTTCGCCGAAGCCTGCGTGGGTCTGGCGAAGAACGACATCTACAAGGAAGTCGTGCCCGAAGCGATCAGGACCAAGCTTGAGGAAATCGAGAAGAAGATAGTCGCCAAGGAGATCAAGGTCGGCACCGCCTTCGGCATGTCCACCGAAGACCTGGGTAAACTCCGCAACTCCGTCAAGCCTTGATAAAGGTTTGAAAGTCGGGCTGTAAGACATTTTTGCACAGAGACACTGAGAAGATGAGGGAAGAAGAGAAGGAATTTGGACGAGGAAGGAGAGAGAGTGATCAACTACTTTCCTAATCCAATTATTCCATTTCCAAACTC
>CAZNXK010000155.1:0-7646 GCA_964576835.1 uncultured Treponemataceae bacterium
AGGGCAAGCCATCGCAATCGGTCGTATGCATGCCCCTGTCGATAGAAGACAGGGTGATCGGTGTCATGACCTTGCAGAATTACCAGGCTCACGCCTATTCGCAGCGGCATCTCGCCTTTATTGAGGCTCTGGCTCCCTATATAGGAATTGCCATAGACAACGCCATCATCCACGCCAGGCTCGAAGACCTGAACCGCGTCCTGTCAGACGAGAAGCGAAGGCTGGAGCGGGCGACTCTCAAGATCAGCCACCTTGCCAACCACGACACCCTGACCGGCTTGCCCAACCGCAGGCTACTTTTCGAGCTCATGGGCAAGGCAGTGGAGACTGCGAGGCGTACCGGAGGCAGAGTAGGCGTCGTATTCATGGATCTTGACGATTTCAAGCCAATCAACGACAGGTTCGGCCATGCGGCGGGCGACAGCGCGCTCATAGCCATGTCGGAGCGGGTGCGCGGCCTGGTCAGGGCATCCGATATCGTTGCCAGGATAGGCGGCGACGAATTCGTCGCGGTGATCACCAATGTCAAGAGCCGCGACGACATAGAGCTCGTTGCGCGGAAGGTGCTCGAAGAATGTTCCGCACCCCTTTCGTTCTCGGGGTCATCGTGTTCGCTCGGCATGTCCATAGGCATATCTGTCTTCCCCGACGATGGCGAGTCGATCGCCGATCTGGTGAACAAGGCAGACTCCGCGATGTACCGGGTCAAGCACCTGGAGAAAAACGCGTATGCCTTTTCGTCCCCGGCGTCAGGGACGCAGGGCGGGCTTCAGTCGCGAGTCGATTGACACTGCCAGACCCTCGTGTTATGTTTTTTCGCGCCTCATGTCGAGGGAGCGGTGCCCATACCGTTGTGCCGCACGGGCGTACGCGAGCAATATCACCGCACATTTCAGGAAGGTTTCGATGGCATCCAACAGCGACAAGCAAGCAAAGCCCGAATCGGGCGATAAGCGTCACCACGGCAATTCGTTCGTCTACATCGGCACGGTCGTCCTCCTCATCATCACCGTCCTGGCGTTCGTACTCGTTCCCGCTATGGGCAGCATGAGCGACAAGGACAACAGCCTGACGTTCGGTTCGTGGAACGGCAAGCCCATTTCCTTCGTCCAAGGCGGCTATTTCTCGACGCAGGTACAGCAAATAAAGACCCAGCTCGAAAGCCAGGGTTACAAGGATACCGGCGACCAGTTCTTCGCCTTCCAGGTCTGGCGCCGGGCCTTCGAAAACACCGCCGTCCACCTGGGACTCCTCGATCTTTCCCAGAAGGCCGGAATCTCGGTCAGCGACGAATATCTTGACAGGAAGATGATAGAGAGCCAGGCCTTCATCGAAAATGGCGTCTTCTCCAAGCGCAAGTACCGCGAAGCGAGCAATTCGTTCAAGCTGTCTCTCCGCAAGGAAATAGGCCAGTCGACCCTGAAGGAGCGCTACGTCTCCGACACCGTAGGATTCATGCCGAGCGACGCCGAAACCGGATTCCTCAAGGCGATGGCGCAATCGCAGCGTGTCATCGAGTATGTCGCGATTCCCTTCAGCGCTTATCCCGATCCGGAACGACTTGCCTGGGCCAAGGCCAACCCCGCGGCCTTCAGGCGGGTCAGGCTGTCGAAAGTCACCGTGTCGTCTTCCCGCAAGGAAGCCGAGCAGGTTCTGGCCAGGGTCAAGTCCGGAGCCCTTTCGTTCGAGGAAGCCGCCAAGAACCATTCAAAGGACAGCTACGCCGCGAAAGGCGGAGACATGGGTTCCCGATATCTGTGGGAACTCAAGGGCGACCTGAAGAACGAGTCGGATCTCGACGCGGTGGTGACGGCTCCCAAGGGCGAGCTTTCCGCGGTCTACGAAACCATCGCCGGATCCTGGGCGTTCTACCGGGTAGAGGAAGCCGCGACCGAGCCTGATCTCGCTTCGGCAGACCTGCTCAAGACCGTTACCGCCTACCTCGACAGAAACGAGAAGGGTCGCCTCGAGGACTACGCCGTGGCTTCCGCGGCTGCGTTCAGGACCGCCGCCTCAGCAAATTTCGGCTCCGCCGCTGCAGCTGCCGGCTACCTGGTCAAGGAAACCAAGCCCTTCCCCCTCAACTTCGGAAAGGCCCTCGACATAGGCTACTTTTCCCTGCTGGGTTCCCTGGATACGGCCGACCTGCCCGAACTGAACGGCGCGGACAAGGATGAACGCTTCTTGCAGGCTGTTTTCTCCCTGAAAGCCGGAGAGCTGTCCGCGCCTGTCATCCTCAACGACCAGGCGATCGTCGCCAGGGTCAAGGAGATCAAGAACGCCGATGACGGCGAGATGGGACTCCTGGCGGCATATTACCCGACCGTGGTGCAACAGGGCGTTTCAAGCGAGCTGGCTTCATCGATACTGGCAAGCCCGTCCCTGAAGGATGACTTCATGGCCACCTTCTCACGGGTTTATTCCCAGACCAACTGACGCCCGGGCCGATGGACGAATCTGGCCCCCTGCTCGTCGATACGGGCAGGGGGTTTTCTTTGAAGTACCGCGGCCGCCTCCTGTACTCGGGCCGAGATCCCGTGTCGGCGCCACGCCAGGCCGCTCTCGCGGCTCCCGCTTTGCCTGGAACCCTCTACATCGTGCCGTCGCCATGCCTCGGATACGGCCTACGCGAGCTCGTCGGGCGGCTGCCCGATTCCAGCGCCGTCCTCTGCCTGGAAGCCGAAGCCGCGCTGGGAGCGGTCGCCGCGCACGCCATCGACGAGGCCGTGCCCGCCGGGACCCTGCGCCACCGCCTGGCGCTGAGCGATCCCGCCGGCGCTCTTTTCGCATACCGGGTACTGGAGGACTCCGTGGCACCTGGCCGCTTCAGGCGAGCCGTGGAGCTCAGGCTCTCGGCCGGCCGATCCTTCGCCGAAGCCGCCTATGATGCGGCTCTTGCCGCGATCGACGCGGACATATCGATACGCTTCCGCAACCGCCTGTCGCTTGTCAGGATGGGGCGCTTGTGGACCAGGAACGTCATCGCCAATCTGGCATCGATGCGGTGGGAACAGGTGGGGCCGCTCGTGGCCAACGGCAGGCCCGTGGTCGTCTGCGGAGCGGGTCCGTCGCTCGATGGCGCTCTGGACGCCATACGCCGGTCCCGGCACGGCCTTACGGTACTGGCCTGCGATACCGCCGCCGGCTCCCTGGCCAAGGCCGGCATCGTTCCCGACGCCATCGTATGCCTGGAAGGGCAGATATGGAATGTAGCCGACTTTCTCCCGTTGGACAGGGCGGCTTCGACGCTTGTCGTCGACCTGTCAGCCCACCCTTCCTCGTTCCGTGCCGTCACTGGAAGAAAGTCGTTGCTTCTCAGCGTCTGGACGGAGAGCGCCTTCCTCTCGAGGCTGCTGGCTGCCGGCTTGCCCATAGCCGCGGCGCCTCCGCTGGGATCTGTCGGGGTGCTGGCGCTCAGGGTGGCTCGGTGGCTCGGCGGCCCGTTGATCGTCGCAGGCCTTGACTTCTCGTTCCGCCCCGGCATGACGCACTGCTCAGGCAGCCCGGCCGACATCCTCGGCCGGCTTCTCGAGTCGCGGACATGCAAGGACTCCGGCGCCTGGGAATCTTCGTTCAGGGAAGGAACGACCCGTTCGGGCGGCGCCATCACCGACCCGGCCCTTTCGATGTACGCGTCGCTTGCGGCCGCCGAACTTGACGGTCTGGAAGCATGGGATTTGCGGGGAGGTTACGGCGCTCCCCTGCCCGCACGCCCGCTGTCGGCGGAGGATCTGGAGTCACTCGTCGAGAGGAACAGACCTGCCCGGCCGCCGCTGCGACCAGGCGCCGGCCCTTCTGGCGAGGCATGTGGCGACACCGGATCGCCCGAAGCCTGCCGTGCCAAGGCCGCAGCATTCCTCTCCGGGGAACTTGCCCGCGCCAGGCAGGTTTCCCTGGCGCTGCGCCATGGCGCCGCTGATGACGACCTGCGTGCTATGCTTGCCGGCGCGGATTTCCTTTACCTGCACTTTCCCGACCCGGAACGGGTGCTGGCGCTGGAAACAGACGCCCTCCAGCGCGTCGCCGTCGAGGCAGCCTACTGGCGTGGCCGCCTGACGGCAGCGCTTTAACGCTTGTCGTCGTTCTCGTTTTCGCGCAGCACCGCCATGAAGGATTCCTGGGTCAGCTCGACGTCGCCGACCATCTTCATGCGCTTCTTTCCTTCCTTCTGTTTCTCGAGGAGCTTGCGCTTGCGGGAAATGTCGCCACCGTAGCACTTGGCCAGAACGTCCTTGCGCAGGGGATTGACCGTCTCGCGCGCGACGATGGAACCGCCGATTGCGGCCTGTATGGCTATCTTGTACTGCTGCCTCGACATCGAATCCTTGAGCCGCTCGCAGACCTTCCGCCCGCGCTCCATCGCCGACGGCCGGTATACCAGTTGCGCCAGGGCGTCCACGGGCTTGGAATTGAGCAGTATGTCGAGCTTTGACAGTTCCGTCGGCCGGTAATCGAGCAACTCGTAGTCGAAACTCGCGTAGCCCCGGCTGGTGCTCTTGAGCTTGTCGTAGAAATCGAAGAGCACTTCGGCCAGCGGCATTTCGAAGGTCAGCTCGACGCGCTTCTCGTCGAGGTGGGTAAAACCGGTTTGCGTGCCGCGTTTGTTCATGCACAGGGTGATCAGGTTCCCGATGTAGGCGAGCGGAGTTATCATGCTCGCCTTTATGTACGGCTCCTCCGCTGCGTCAATCCTCGACGGATCGGGATAGTCCGCGGGATTGTCGATGATGATGACCTCTCCTCCATGGCTCAAAGTCAGGCGGTAGCTGACGCTCGGAGCCGTCATGATGATGGCCTGGCCGTATTCCCGCTCGAGCCGCTCCTGGACCACCTCGAGGTGGAGCATGCCAAGGAAGCCGCAGCGGAAGCCGAAACCAAGCGCGGCGGAGCTGTCCTTGTCGTAGATGAGGGAGGCGTCGTTGAGCTTGAGCTTCTCCATGGCGACCTTGAGTTCGTCGTAATCGACGGTGTCCATGGGGTAGATCGAACTGTAGACGACCGGTTTGACCTCTCTGAACCCCGGGAGGGCTTCCGAGGCAGGCCTGTCCGCCGAGGTGACAGTATCACCCACCCTGACGTCGGAGACCGTCTTGATGCCTGCGATGAAGTAGCCGACGTCGCCCGCCGACAGATCGTCGGTTTTGGAAAGTGCGAGCTTGAAGCAGCCCGTTTCCTCGACTTCGTACTCGGAATCGTTGTTCATGAGCCTGATCTTCATGCCCTGCCTGATGGTGCCGTCGAAAACGCGCATGTGCACGACCACGCCCCGGTACGGATCGTAGTGGCTGTCGAAAATCAGGGCGCGCAGGATTGCGTCGGGTGAGCCCGAGGGGGCGGGAATGTGGGCGACGATGGCCTCGAACAGCTCGTCGATGCCCGTACCCATCTTGGCCGAGACGCAGAGCGCTTCGTCGCCGTCGAGCCCCAGGTCGTGACTAATCTGGTTTCTCGTGTCGGGAATGTTGGAAGCCGGCATGTCTATCTTGTTGATGACCGGCAGTATTTCCAGGTCGTGCTCGAGCGCCATGTACATGTTCGACAGTGTCTGGGCCTCTACGCCCTGCGTGGCGTCGACGAGGAGTATCGCGCCTTCGCACGAGCTGATGGCGCGCGACACCTCGTAGGAGAAGTCCACGTGTCCGGGCGTATCGACCAGGTTGAGCGTATAGTCGAGTCCGTCCTTCGCGCGGTACGCCAGCGTCACGGCCTGGCTCTTGATCGTTATGCCCCGCTCGCGTTCGATGTCCATATTGTCGAGCATCTGGGCCTGGAGCTTGCGCTGGTCGACGAGTTTCGCCCTCTCGATGAAGCGGTCGGCAAGCGTGGACTTGCCGTGGTCAATATGGGCGATGATGCAGAAATTGCGGGTTCTCGAGATGTCGTGCATGCGTCGAATGTACCCCGGAACGGCTCCGCAGTTCAATGACGCTGTGGATATGGGCTCCGAACCATTTGCCAAATTCGCGTTGGAAGTCTAGTATACCGGAATAAGGAGAATCGAACGATGCTTGATACCCTTAGCTATACTCCAGTGAACGGCGCCAGGACCAATCCCGCCATAACCATCTATGCCCTGTCCACGTGCGGCTTCTGCAAGAGGGCCATGACGTACCTCGAGAAGAATGGCTACGCCTACCGATACATCTACGTCGATACCATCGCTCTTGCAACAAAGAACGATACAAAGCGCGCGCTCAAGGAAAAGTACAAGGTCGACATCGCCTTCCCGTTCGCCACGGTCGGGGAATCAGACCATCTGGTCGGCTTCATAGAAGCCGACTGGAAACGCACGCTGGGGGTCTGACAATGCCGCAAAAATCGCAAGAGGACACGAAGCGCTTCGCGACGATGGTCGCCGCCAAGCAAGGCTGGGAGCTCAATCCTGACGGTGGATTCACCGACAGCCTCCTCGAAGGCCTGACGGTAAACTGGAACAGGTACGGGTACTACCTCTGTCCGTGCCGTGACACGGAAGGCTCCCGCGAAGCCGACGCAGAAGTGGTCTGCCCCTGCACCTTCGCCAAGGCCGACGTTTCGGAGTTCGGCCATTGTTTTTGCGCATTGTACCTCCGCTCCGGCTTCTCCGCTTCGGGCGGCGTACCCGGCGGCATAAAGGATAGACGGTTCTCCTGATTCATGACGACGCACTACCTCGACTGGGCCTCCACAGCTCCTCCCTATCCCGACATAGCCGCGGAATCGGCCACTGTAGCCGTCCGTGCGTTCGGAAACCCGTCCAGCCTCCATTCCGCTGGCAGCGACGCAAAGAGGATTCTCGAGGAAGCCCGAGCCAGGCTGGCCTCCGCCGTCGGCTCTTCGGCAGACAAAGTCGTATTGACATCAGGCGGCACCGAGGCTGACTCCATCGTCCTTCTGTCGGCGCTGACAGGCCCGGGCCCCAGGTCAATCGTCATAAGCGCCATGGAACATTCAGCGGTGCACGAACAGTCCCGGATACTCGAGGAGCTCGGCGTCAGGGTCGTGCTGGTCAGGCCAAGGCATGACGGCAGGGTCGAGGCGGACGCCGTCGCCGACGCTGTCCGCCCCGATACGGCAATAGTGGCCGTGATGGCGGTCAACAACGAGACGGGCGCCATTCAGCCGATAGCCGAAATAGCGGCCGCCGTCAAACTGGCGGCGGGTACCGGCCGGAAGCCGTTTGTTCATTGCGACGCGGTACAGGCCCTCGGCAAGATACCCTTCGATGCCGGCGCGCTCGGCGTGGATGGAGCCGCCTTCAGCGCCCATAAGCTCGGCGGCCCCAGGGGAGCCGGAGCGCTGTACCTTCGCAAGGCCATCCGTCCTCTGGCCCAGGGCGGCGGACAGGAAAACGGGATACGCTCCGGTACCCAGAATACCGCGGGCGCCTGGGCCTTCTCCAAGGCGGCCGAGCGGGCGCTCGAGGCTCTGGATGCCGGGCTCCGCCACGCGCGGAAACTTGAAGCCATGCTCCTCGCAGGCATACGTTCGATACCGGGCGCCGCGGTGATACCGGAGGAACGGACAGCCGGCGAACCTGGATGGAGCCCGTATATAGTCTGCGTGGCCTTCCCCGGACTCGGCGGAGAAACGATGGCCAGACTTCTGAACGACGAAGGCATATTGGTCTCGACCGGCGCGGCATGCTCGGGCGCTGCCAAAGAGCG
>CAZNXK010000156.1:0-7557 GCA_964576835.1 uncultured Treponemataceae bacterium
CTATCCTGCACAACAAGAATTTCCTGAAAGCCCTATACTACGCCATGGACAGGCAAGCGATGGCGAAGCTCGTCTACGGGCTTCCCGCGCCGCTCATTGTCTCCACCAGGGCTCTCGCTTTGGATGACGGCACGAAGTACCGGAACATGGCTATCGCAAAGGCCAACGTTCCCGCGAGCCATGGATACGATCCAAAACTGGCCAAAGAGTATTTCGATAAGGCCATGGCGGAGGAGAAGCTCACCAGGCTCACGCTGCAGCTCAACTATTTTGAACAGATCGAAGCGACCAAGGTAATGTCCGAGTATTTACAGAAGCGCCTCGTCGAGATTTTCGGAGCGGACAAATTCGAGCTCAAGCTGCAAGGATCCACAAAGGCCCTGGATATCATGAAGGCCTCGATAGCCAAGGAGCCGGCATCATACGAGCTTTCCTGGATGGGCTGGTCTCTGACCGCGGAAGCCTTCTCGCCGGCCGCGAAGTTTCAAGTCTATACGAGCGACTCTAGCCGCAGGGTAGCCAACTACGGAAACAAAGAGCTCGACACGCTGTACGCCAAATCGATAAGCGATGAAATCCGGGGCGACAAGGACGAAGTCGCGAAACTCGCCGCGAGGATGGAGAAGATATTCCGGGATGAGGTGCTGAGCGTGCCAGTCATCCAAGTCCAGAATTTCGTGCTGATCTCCGAGCGGATCAAGACCGCCTGCATCGACAATCAGCCTGGCTTCGCAACGTGGGGCTGGGAATTCGCCGATATCGTGAACTGATGACTCCATGAGCTTCGCTGGCGGTGCGGGATAAACCATGGCGTTTATCCCGCACCGCCTGGCGAGCCCGATCGCGTCGATGGCCTTCTTGCCGAGACTCCGGGCTCTCGATATATCTTACGTTCCGAGGAGGGCGTTTCAATGCTGTTCCCACTCTCGAGCAGGAGCAAGAAGCCATGACCAGGTACATCGTCGAACGGCTGCTCGCGATGATCGCCACCCTGTTCATAATACTCACCATAGCCTTCGCCGTCGTGCGCTTGATGCCCGGCAGTGTCTACGACAATCCGGAATTGCCGGACAGCGTCATAGAGGCCTTGGAGAAGAACGCTCATCTGGATAAGCCTTTGATAATTCAATATGGCTTCTTTCTGAAGGGCGTGGTCCTGGAGAATGATTGGGGAACCTCGGTCAAGATCGAGCCTTCGGTTCCCGCGTTCGAGGTCTTGCGGAGAAGAATTCCCGCATCCCTTGGAGTCAACCTGATCTCCCTTTTCATCTCGATCCCCCTGGGAATCATAGCCGGTACCGCGGCGGCCCTTAAAAAAAACAAGATGACCGATACCGTTATCTCGTTCATGGTCGTCATCTGCATTTCTATCCCTTCCTTCATTTTCGCCGCGTTACTCCAGTATTTACTGGCTTACAAGCTGGGATGGTTCCCCCTCCTGTACGAGGCATCAGGCGGCCCCGCTCTCATGCTACGTTCCATAGTACTACCGGTGGTCGCCTTGGCGCTCGGTCCCATCGCCACGATCACCCGCTACCTTCGCGGCGAGCTTGTCGAGACGCTCGGTTCCGATTTCATGCTTCTGGCGCAGACCAAGGGGCTGACAAGGGTGCAGGCGACGGTGCGGCACGCATTCCGCAATTCCTGCATTCCCCTCGTCAATATCGTCATTCCCATGTTCACCAACATCTTGGGCGGCTCCCTTGTCGTGGAGACGATTTTCTCGATTCCGGGCGTTGGCGGTATCATGATCAATTCGATCAACGCGAACGACTATTCGCTGACCGTTGCCGTACTGATCTTTTACTCGCTCGTCTCGCTGGCTACGATGCTGATCGTGGACATCTCATACGGAATAGTCGACCCGAGAATCAGGTTGGGAAGGAAGTCGCGATGAACTTGCCAGATAGCGCGCCAAAGGGGAAATTCGAATTCGTCAACGGGGACGAATCCATCCGCGACGCGAAGTTCGAAACGCGGCCCATAGGTTATTTCCAGGATGCCTTGATCAGGCTCAAGCGCAATAAAGCTTCGGTTGTCTCGTTTTGCATAATATGCCTTATCACCTTTCTATCGATTATTGGTCCATTCATGACCCCGTATGGCTTCAATGATCAGGAGTTGGGATTCACCAACATGCCGCCAAGGATTCCCGGACTGGAGGCAATAGGTATCGCCGGTGGGACGCGCGTGCTCTCCAACAAGCGGATGACCAGCCTGGAGAACACGGCAAAATACCCGGAAGGATCCATCATATCGATCAGGAACAAAAGGGTCATCAACGGTGTCGACATGGTCGACGTAGTCGTGGATTACTACAAGTTCGTCGGCGCGGGCGATAGATACTACTGGTTGGGTACCGACTATCTGGGGCGGGACCTTTGGGCGAGATTGTGGAGAGGCTCTCGCGTGTCCCTTCTCATCGCTCTCATCGCAGTAGCCGTCAATACCGTGATAGGCATAGTCTACGGGGCGATTTCTGGCTTCTATGGCGGTTCCGCGGACATGGTGATGATGCGTATCACGGAAATCATCAGCGCGTTTCCCGAGATAGTCGTCGTCACCCTGTTCATCATGGCATTCGGCACCGGGATCACATCCATTGTCCTGGCCTTGCTCATCCGGGGTTGGGTACCCGTGGCGAGATTGGTGCGCGCGCAGTTCCTGCGCTTCAAGGACAGGGAATATGTCCTCGCAGCCAGGACGCTAGGCGTCAAGGACAGCGCCCTCATTTTCAAGCATATCCTGCCGAATTCGATGGGGCCTATAATCACCCGGATGATGATAGCGGTGCCTGCAGCCATCTTCGCCGAGTCCTTTCTGGCGTATATCGGATTGGGATTGAAGGCTCCCGAGCCTTCGATCGGCATCCTGCTTTCAAACGGGCAGAAGGTGTTGCTTCTGTACCCCTATCAAACGCTCTTTCCAGCCATACTGATATCGGCGTTGATGATATGTTTCAACCTATTCTCGAACGGTTTGCGCGACGCGCTCAACCCGACAATGCGCGGACAAGAATGAAGAGGGGCGGCCATGAATGATGCTGGCGAAGAGATCTTGAAAGTTCAGAATCTGAAGGTACATTTCCGGAGTTACGCAGGCGACGTGCATGCCGTAAGGGGAGTGTCGTTTGACGTGAGGCGCGGCGAGACAATCGCCATCGTCGGAGAATCCGGCTCCGGGAAATCGGTCAGCGTCAAGGCGATAATGGGAATCCTCTCAAAGAACGCCGTGATAGACGAAGGTGAGATAACCTACGGCGGACAGAACCTTGTCAAGGCAAGCGAAGATGATTTTCACAAGATCCGTGGCAGGAAGATCGGGCTGATTTTCCAGGACCCGCTCTCCGCCCTCAATCCCATAATGAAAATAGGCAGGCAGATAACGGAGGTCCTGACTCTGGGAAAGGGCATAGGCAAGAAAGAGGCCAAAGCCAAGGCTATTGATCTGATGGAGGCAGTGGGAATATCCCAGCCCGAAGTCCGTTTCAACCAGTACCCTTTTCAATTCTCCGGAGGCATGAGACAGAGGATAGTCATCGCGATTGCCTTGGCCAACAACCCCGAAATCCTGATCTGCGACGAGCCCACGACAGCGCTGGATGTTTCAGTACAAGCGAAGATCCTTGAACTCATTGAAAAGATCAAGAAGGAAAGGCAATTGTCTGTCGTCTTCATCACCCATGACCTGGGCGTGGTTGCCAACATGGCGGAACGGGTCTATGTCATGTACGCGGGAAAGATCGTGGAGCATGGAACCTGCGAGGATATTTTCTTCCGCCCCGCCCATCCCTATACCTGGGCCTTGCTGTCGTCCATGCCCGACCTTGAGACCAAGGAGAAATTGCTTGCGATACCGGGGACACCTCCGAACATGGTCTTCCCCCCGAAGGGCGACGCATTTGCGCAGAGAAATCGTTTCGCCATGCAGATCGACCTGGAAGAGGAACCGCCATTCTTCCGCATAAGCGATACGCATTCCGCGGCCACCTGGCTCCTGCATCCCGATGCGCCCAAGGTGAAGTTGCCCGAGATCCTGCGCAACAGGATCGATCGGATGGAGCTTGAAAGGGTGGGCTTATGAACGATCCCCGAGGCGATGTCCTGCTCGATGTGGAGCACCTCAGCATGCATTTCGACACGGGCAAGGGTCAGTGCAAGTCCGTTGTAAAGTCTGTAGACGATGTCTCCTTCTTCGTGCGCCAATCCGAAACCTTCGGCCTGGTGGGTGAGAGTGGATGCGGGAAGACCACCACCGGCAGGGCTATCATCCGGTTGTATGATCCGCTTGCCGGCGAAGTCAAATTCAAGGGACGTGAAATCGGCGGGACGATGACCAGGGAATTGCGCAACTTCATAACCTCGAACATCGCGATGATATTCCAGGATCCGGTCGAGTCGCTCAACCCCCGGATGACGGTTCGGGAAATCGTGGGCGAGGGACTGAAAGTAAGGGGAGTCAAGGACGAGAAAGAACTGGATCACAGGGTCTACGAAATGCTCGACAAGGTAGGACTTACCCGGGAGCACGCAAGTAGATATCCCCATGAGTTCTCCGGAGGACAACGGCAACGGATCGGAATTGCGCGAGCGATAATCACGAATCCTTCCCTGATAATCGCGGACGAGCCGGTGTCTGCCCTGGATGTTTCGATCCGGGCTCAGGTGATCAATCTGCTCAATGATCTGAAAAGGGATTTGGGTCTGACGATGATCTTTGTCGCTCATGACCTTTCGGTCGTCAAGTATTTCTCGGACAGGATTGGGGTCATGTATTGCGGCAAGCTTCTGGAAATAGCGTCAAGCGAAGATCTATACCGTCATCCAATCCATCCCTACACCAGATCTCTTCTTTCAGCCATACCTCAGCCTAACCCGATTTCGGAGAGGAAGAGGGTGCGCATCGAGTATGACCCAAAGAAGGAACATGATTACACGATCGAGAAGCCCAGTCTAATAGAAATCACGGATGGGCATTTTGTATACGCCTCACCCTCAGAGGCGGAAAGCTACCGGAAACGGTTGCGGTGAGAGGCGAGAGGCGAGACTGATGGTACGCGCGCAAACAGTCAGAACAGGGTAAAAACCGCCGAGGTCATCAACATAGCCGCGGCGAAGAGCAAGGTCGCTCCGTGCGTATTATCGGTTTTGAAAGAACGAAGATATTTTTGATAGCTTTCTCCCATCGGTTCAGGGGACCATCTTTTGTTCGCGATTACGGCGAGGAATCGCTGCATGCTGTACCGAGGGGAAAAAAAGAATCCCGTTCTGCGTATGAGGTTCCAGAGACCGGAAATCAAGGCTGCGATACCAACCAGGAAACATGTATCCGATATCGTCGTACCAACACTGTCCTTTCCTGCCGCGAGGTATCCCGCGATGCACAATGTGGCCCACACCAAGAACCGACGATGATTCGTTTTCATGACCTGCTCTCCGTTTCTTTGGCTGATGTTACGATGGTGACGATGGCTTTCGCAAGATGCTCTCCTGTCCATGCGTGGTCAACGCATTGTATGTTTTAAATCCGCGCCGGCAAGGCGGCGGAATTTTGCGACTCAAGGAAGATCGGTCATGTTTGAGTTCTTTCCAACGGCAACGTGTGCCAAGAAGATCATGTTCTCGATAGAAGACAACAAGCTGCGCAACCTTCACTTTTTCCGCGGTTGCGACGGGAATCTCAAGACGCTTTCAAAATTGCTCGACGGTACGGATGTCGATGAAGTTGTCGAGAAGCTGAGGGGCATCCAATGCGGAACCAGGGGAACCTCCTGTTCGGACCAGTTGGCGCTCGCGATCATCGCGGCAATGGAATCTCGACGAGAGCCGATTGGAGGAGCAGCTTGTGAATCAGGGCACAAGGTAGTTGATGGGGTTCACGGAGGCCAGAAAGGAATAGCCGACCTATGATGACGAAAGAGAAGAGTGATGCCTACATCGCGATTCTGCGCAAAGAGCTAGTATCGGCTCTCGGTTGCACCGAGCCGATAGCGATCGCCTATGCGGCGGCGGTTGCGCGAAAAATTCTTGGACGGATGCCCGATCGCATGGAAATAGCCTGTTCCGGAAACATCGTCAAGAATGTGAAAGGCGTGAAGGTTCCAAATACCGGTGGCTTGAAGGGAATCCGTGCCGCGGGTATCGCCGGTATCGTCGCCGGTGACGCTGATCGCGGGCTCGAGGTTCTGGAGAGCGTTAAGCCTGCTGACCATCAGAAGATCGAGCGGCTGTTGGCTGACGGTCTATGCTCAGTCTCGCTTGTCGAAGGTGTCGAAAATTTGTATATCCTTGCCCGCGTTTACGCAAACGACGATAGCGCCGAGGTGAGGATCGAACACTCGCATATGAACATCGTTTTTACCGCCCGGAACGGGGTTCCGGTGGATCTCCAGACGTTGGCCGCCGTGCCTCAAGCCGTATCCGGCTCGGGGGGCCACGTTGACCGGTCCCCAATCGACCGGGGTACAACCCTTCTCGACATCGAAAGCATTCTGGATTTTGCGCAGAACGTGGATTTAATCGAACTGGAGCCAGTCCTGTCAGCACAGATAGCCATGAACACCGCCATCTCCGACGAAGGACTGGCGCATCCTTATGGATCCGATGTCGGCAAGACCCTGCTGAAGTACAGGGGTTGTGACGGGAGAACCCGCGCGGTGGCCAGACCCGCCGCGGGAAGCGATGCCAGGATGAGCGGATGCTCCATGCCTGTCGTCATCAACTCAGGCAGCGGCAACCAGGGATTGACCGTCAGTCTCCCGGTCATCGAATACGCCAAGGAGATGGGATCGTCTCGAGAGGCACTGCTACGCGCGCTCATTCTTAGCAATTTGACTGCCATACATCAGAAGTCGCTGATCGGGAAGCTTTCAGCGTTCTGCGGGGCAGTGAGCGCGGCAAGCGGCAGCGGGGCGGGAATCGCCTTCTTGCGAGGGGGCAGCTATGCGCATATCTGCGACACGATCACGAATACCCTGGCCAATGTCGGAGGAATCGTATGCGACGGGGCAAAGCCATCGTGCGCGGCGAAGATCGCCTCAGCCGTAGACGCGGCAATTTTAGCCCTGGACATGGCTTTCGACGGCAAGGTCTTTAGCTCTGGGGACGGATTGGTTACGGACACCATAGAAGGGACGATAGCGAATATCGGACGAATGGGCAATTTCGGAATGAAAGGCACCGACGTGGAAATCCTGCGCATGATGCTTGACGCCTCGGCTTGCTGAGCCTTTTAGCCAAATGAGGGCGTCGTGAACCACCCTAAGTTCACTTAAAATATTGAGCGCTGATATTGGGAAAAATTCAAACTTGACCATGAGCAGTCCGCTAGCTTATATATCCAGCCCCGCACCATTCTTGCGAAGCCACTCCTTCCGCTCACGGTAGTCCGGTATCACTTTGTCGACCTCGTTCCAGAAGGCATCAGTGTGGTCGCCGTAATAGAAGTGGCAAAGCTCGTGGACGACGATATAATCGATGATGGTCTGGGGGGCCATCATGCATTTCCAGTTGAAGGCGAGCGCGCCGCTCGGCGAGCACGAGGCCCAGCGATTGCCTA
>CAZNXK010000157.1:0-7478 GCA_964576835.1 uncultured Treponemataceae bacterium
CAAGCGCGAAGCCGGCTTGCATGAAGAATACCAGGCTGGCTGCGATGACGAGCCAGAGCATGTCTATCGCGGCCGAAGCCGGATCAATGACGGCTTCCTCTGCGCCGGCAAAAAAGCCGGCGCAGAGGAGTAGCACAAGCAGGACGATAGTTCGTTTCAGCATGGTTGGATCCTCCTCATTCGATGCTTGCCGTCGTATATGCATGAACCTTGCCAAGCATAGAAGGATCGAAGGAACCAAATCTTTGCTATCTATCTATCTAGTGACGCTACATATATGTAGATTGAAAAATACTATTCATGAATACTGTCGTTTTAACCCAAAGCGATGAGCTATATACTACTATTCTTCGATTATTAATAGAATAACTACTTGGATGTAACAAATTAATTGAAAACCTACGCAATTGTAGTTCGATACAATTTCCAATTGATACCGTAATGATGTACCCGCAGACCGATTTGCCGCTCCGTGATCCCCAAACTTCTGGATGCAGCCGCCATGTTTCCACCCGATATCTTGAGCGCCTCGATGATCAGCTCCTTCTCCAGCCTGGATAGGGCAGCTTCGAGGGTCGTCGTCGGTTCCGTATCCGTCGACTGGGCGGACTGGAGGCTAGGCGGTAGATGGTATGAATGTATGACCATATCCGTTGAGAGTATTACGGCCCGCTCGATGCAGTTTTCCAGCTCGCGAACGTTCCCGGGCCAATGGTAGCTCATGAACAGGTCGAGTGCCGGGCTCGAGATACGCTTGATGGGCTTGTCGTTCTTGCGGGAATATTTTTCGGCGAAATGGTCCGCCAGCAATACGATGTCGCTTTTGCGTTCACGGAGCGGCGGCACCCGGATGGGGAAGACGTTGAGGCGATAGAACAAGTCCTCGCGGAACTGGCCCGTCACCACCTCGCTTTCGAGATGGCGGTTTGTAGCGGTGACGACCCGCACGTCGATCGGAATGGTCTCTGTGCCTCCAACTCGCTCGATCTCGCGTTCCTGGAGCACACGCAGAAGCTTCACCTGCACTTGCTGGGACAGCTCGCCTATTTCGTCCAGGAAGAGCGTTCCGCCGTGAGCAAGTTCGAACCGGCCCTTGCGGAGCCCCGCGGCACCGGTAAATGCCCCACGCTCATGGCCGAAAAGCTCGCTTTCTATGACGGATTCCGGCAGTGCCGAGCAGTTCACCTTGATGAACGGGCCCTCCGAGCGTTTCGACAGCCTGTGGATCTCAGCCGCGACGAGTTCCTTGCCAGTGCCGCTCTCTCCGGTGATGAGGACCGTCGCGTCGCTTGGAGCGACCTGGCTGGCCAATTCAAAGACGGCGCGCAGGGCAGTGCTGGTACCGATGAGCACGCTCGATTCTTGCCCGGGCTGGTGTGCGCCGAGCATCGTCGACAGGTCGGGGCAATTGTCGAGAGAGCGGAGGCTCAATTGTTCTTCCAGGATACGCTCGCGTAGCTTGGCGGAATCCGCTATCAGAGCCGCGACACGCTCGAGGAACGCCAGGTCATCCGGCAACGCGCCTCCCTGGCGTTCCGCGCTCAGAGTGCCGATTATCGACGAGCCGGAGCTTATCGGCACGAAGCAGCCGGACACCCCGGCGAGGTCCCGTGGCAATCGCTCCCCGGAGCGGTTCAGGAAGCGAGGTTCTGTGGACAGGTCCGGCACCAGGATCGCGTTGCCCGACTCGAAAACCCTGCCGATGAGGCCTTCGCCCAACCGGTAATAGCCGCGCTGCATCTCGGCCCGGTTGAGACCCTGGGCCTCCTCGATCTTCAGCATACCCACGGAACGATCAAGCAGCGTAACGACGCCACGCGTCAGGCCGACCCTTGTTTCCAGCAAGGCCAGCAGGGGGCCGAGAGCCTCGCGTAGCTCGACATGCCGGTCAAGCGTCCTGGCTACATCGAAGAGAACGGTAAGTTCCTCGAACTCCCTATGCGAACCAGCGCTCGCGATGGTATCGGTGGTCGATTTCATTGAATTGATAATGTTACAAATATGTAGGAATATTCAATGCCCTGAAGCGCGTTTTCCGCGCAGGTCGGATTCAGTGTCCTGTCCCGTGAGCCATCTTGACGCCGTGTTCGAGGAGCGGCGCGAAGATGGTCGCGCAGAGGCGGGCAGCCTTGACAGAACCCGGAGCGTTCACCACGTAGGTGGTGCCGCGGAGGCCGGCCATGCCGCGGCTGAAGACGGCGTGGCTCGTCTCCTCGAGCGATTTCAGCCGCAGGTACTCGGCAAGCCCCGGGGCTTCCCGGTCTATGAATCCGGCTGTAGCCTCGGGAGTCACGTCGCGGGGAGCCGGGCCGGTGCCGCCAGTGGTGAATATCCAGTCGAAACCGGCAAAGCGCACGAGCGCGGCGGCTATAGCAGGCTTCTCGTCGGGGACAATGGCTCGCTCTATTTCGATGCCGGGCACGAGCGCGCGGAAGACGCTCTCCATCTCCGGGCCGGAAAGATCCTCGTATTCGCCCCGGCTGGCGCGGTCAGATACGGTAACGACAGCTACTCTCACGGCTTATCCATCCTTCCTTGATGACCTTGGCGAATATTCCCTTTCGCGGCATCACGCAATCGCCCACCGCCTGGTAAATCGCGCATCCGTGGTGGCACTCCTTGCCTATCTGCGTCAGCTCAAGTTCGGCGTCGCCCACGAAGAACCGGGTGCCGACGGGCAGGCTGGACAGGTCGACGCCGCGGGTCGTGATGTTCTCCGCGAATATGCCGGGGTCGAGGTCGACGCCCTTGCCGCGCATGCTCTCCACATCCTCGTCGGCCAGCAACGATATCTGCCTGTGCCAGTTGCGGGCGTGGGCGTCGCCGACGATGCCGTGGTCGACGCGCAGCTCGACCCCGTCAACCGGATCCTTGCGGGTACCGACGCCGGCGGAAACGTTTATGGAGACTATCTCGAACGACCCTTCACGGACTGTCTTGTCAGCGGCTGTTTCCATCGCTGGTCTCCTTCGTCTTCTCGATCAAGGTCAGGTTGTCTATCCTCATCTTCTTGTCTACGGCTTTGCACATGTCCCATATGGTCAAGGCCGCCACGCTCGCGGCGGTCAGCGCTTCCATCTCGATGCCCGTCTTGTCGGTGCAGACCGCCAGGCTTTCTATGTCGATGCGGTCGTCGCCGACGACGAAATCGACTGCGGCGCGGTCTATCTCTATGTTGTGGCACAGCGGTATGAGCTCCGCTGTCCTCTTGGCGGCCATGATGCCGGCGATGCGGGCCGCGGCAAGCACGTCGCCCTTGGCCATGCCGTTGGCGCGTACAAGCGCCACAGTTGCGGGCGCCATATGGATCGAACAGCAGGCGCGCGCGGTCCGCCTGACGCGGGGCTTGCCTGAGACGTCGACCATGCTGGCCTTGCCGGCTCCGTCGATATGGGTGAGTTCCGTTCCTGTCGCCATCTAGCCTCCTATCGCGCTCACGAGGTGGGTGCTGGCGTGGCTTCCG
Organism: uncultured Treponemataceae bacterium; assembly: GCA_964576835.1. GTDB lineage: Bacteria > Spirochaetota > Spirochaetia > Treponematales > UBA12059 > SZUA-370. The sequence goes on from CAZNXK010000157.1 coordinate 3,464, forward strand.
CACGCCGGTTTGAGCGCCACGCAGTCGCGTATGCTTCCTGGTATGTCGTTCCAGTCGACCGCTATCGCCGCGTCGCCGTGGAGGCACGGCTTGAGTTCCCCTGTCGCCAGGAGCCGTATCCTGTCGCATATGGCGCACGGCGAGGGGCGTTCGTAGCGTTCGTCGTCGTACTTGGTTTCGTCGAGGCGGTATTGCCTGATGGTCTGTACCGCGCAACCCTCGGCTTCGGCGAAAGCGCGCACCGACTCGAGATCGGCCTGGCTTTCGTCGTCGGCGACCACGACGTTGAGCTTGACGGGAAATCCAGCCAGGCGCGCCGCGCGGACGCCGGCGATGGCGTCGCGAATGTCGCCGCCCCGGGTGACGAGGGCGAAGCGGGCGGGGTCGAGGGTGTCCAGCGACACGTTGACGCTCGTCAGGCCGCTGCGCCGCAATTCGGCGGCGAGCGGCGCCAGCAGGGTGCCGTTGGTCGTCATGCCTATGGTCGCGATGCCGGGGATGCCGGAGATCATCGAAACCAGCTCGGGCAATCCCTTGCGTACGAGAGGCTCCCCGCCTGTCAGCCGTATCTTGTCGAAGCCGAGTCCGGCAGCCGCGCGCGCGACGAGAGCGATCCGCTCGAGGCTCAGGATCCGCTCGTGCGGCACGAAGGGCACGCCTTCCTCCGGCATGCAGTAGGTGCAGCGGAGATTGCAGCGGTCTGTGACTGATACGCGGAGGTAGTGGATGTTCCTACCGTACGAGTCGAACATGGGCTGTCTCTCCCTTCGCCATCGATGCCTGGCCTGTTTCGAGGCGAACGAAGCCGTCCGCCGCGGCCAGGGCCTGTATTCCCGACGATCCGCCGTAGCGGACAGCGCGCGCCCCGTCGCCGTCGATGCGGACGGGAAGGAATTCGACGCGTTCCGTCGCCTTGCGCCCTATGGCTTCGGCGACCTGGACGGGAACGACGAGCGGCCGGTAGCGGACGCCGGAAAGCGCGTACAGCAGTTCCTTGACGAGGAGTTCGGTGTTGACGAAGACGGAGACGGGGTTGCCTGGAAGACCGAAGACGAAAGCCCGGTCGGTCGCGCCGAAGAATGTCGGCTTGCCGGGCTTCATCGCCACGCCGTGGAAGCGTTCGGTGACGCCGGCCGCCGCCAGAGCACGGGGCACGTAATCGAAATCGCCCATCGAGACGCCGCCGGAAAGCACGAGGACGTCGCAGGTCGCAAGAGCGGCGCGGACAGCCAGGAGCGTCTCGTCGAAGTCGTCGGGCAGGCGGCCCAGGTCGCGGGCGTCGAAGGCTGGCGAGGAAAGCTGCGCCATGATCTGGGGCCGGTTGGAGTCGTATATCATGGCGCCGGAAATGGGCTGTCCAGGATCGACCAGCTCGGCGCCTGTGGAAATGACCCCGACGACAGGACGCCTGGCCACTTCGACGTCCGGTCTCCCGTCGGCGGCGAGGATGGCGATGTCCTGCGGCGACAGCCTTCGCGGGGACAAAAGCTCGTCGCCCGAGCGTGAGTTCTCGCCACGCCGTATCGCGTTGTCCAGGCTTTCAGGCTTCGTGAACGTGACGAAACCGCCCGCCGTCTCTGACCATTCGACGCGCTGGACTCGGCTAGAGCCGGCGGGAAGGGGAGCCCCGGTCATGATACGCGCCGTCTCTCCCCGGCCGACCGCTTCGTCCGGCCGCTCCCCGTCTATGGCGCCGGAGCCGGCGGCGATGACGCCCCGGATGCGCAGCGGCTTCTCGGGAAGCGCCTCGCCGGACAGGGGTTGCCACGCCCATCCGTCCATCGCCGCCTTGTCGAAGGGCGGCTGGTCCATGCGGCCGTGTACCGGGGAGGCAAGAATCCTCCCGAGCGCGCCCTGGAGCGGCACCGTCTCGAGTCGCGGCGTCCGCATGAAGCCGGCCATCATCGCGACGGCCTCGTCAGGGTGTATCACAGTGTTCCTCCGCTGCTTTGTTCATCGATTACTCGGCCGGACTCGAAACGGACCGACTTTCCAGCCACGTCACGCGCGAGGCTGGCGTCGTGGGTGCTGAAGACCAGCGTCGAACCGCCGCGCCTCAGTTCAAGGAGAAGGGCGCGGACAGCAGACTCGCTCGCCGCGTCCATGCTCGACGTCGGCTCGTCGAGCAGTATCACGTCGGCGCCGGCAGCCACGGCCCTCGCCACGGCCACCCGCTGCGTCTCGCCTCCCGACAGCCGCCCCGCCTCCCTCTCGAGGAGGGGACCGATGCAGAAGCGCTCGACGGCCAGGGCGATGCGCCGTGCCGCCTCGGCGCCGCGGACGCGCTTGAGCCTGAGCGCATACTCGAAATTTTCCTTTACGGTGCCGGAAAACAGGACGGGGTGCTGGTGCACGAAGACGCTCCGCTCCCGCAGGAGCGGGTTGCGCGCCAGCGGCAGCCCGAGGAAGTCTATCCTGCCGTCGTACGGCCCCAGGAGGCCGTTCAGGAGCTTGAGCATCGTCGTCTTGCCTGAGCCGTTCTGCCCGGTAAAGGCGACTGCCTCCCCGATGCGTATTTCAAGCGAATCGCATGAAACCGCCGGCTTGCGCTCGTAGCGGAACGACAGGCGGGATACCGAGAATGCCGCGTCAGTGCGCACCGCGTCAGTGCGCACCGCGTCATTGTGCGCCGTGTCAGCGTGCATCGCGAACCGCCAGGTGCGAGAGGAAGTTGACGGCAAGGGCGATGACGAGGAGGACCAGTCCCAGGGACAGGGCGCGCTCGAACTCGCCTTTGCCCGCGTCGAGGGCGATGGTCGTCGTCATCGTCCGCGTGTACCAGCGGATGTTGCCGCCGAGCATCATCGAGACGCCCACTTCGCCGGTAACGCGGCCGAAGGCGGCGAGCACCGCCTGCACGATGACGTAGCGGCCTTCGCGGATGATGGCGACCATGCGCCGCCACGGTCCGGCGCCGAGGGTGAGCAGGGTCTCGTTGTAGCGGGGGTCGAGCTTCTGCAGCCCCGTGTAACTCATCGCGGCGACAAGCGGAAACGCGAGTATGGCCTGTCCCACGATCACGCCGGCGGGAGCGTAGAGCATGTTCAGGGAACCAAAGGGGCCCGACCTCGATATGAACGAATAGACGAAAAGCCCGACGACGACCGTCGGCACGGCCATGATCGCGTTGACCATGGCGACCGCCGCACGCTTTCCCCTGAACCTGCCCAGGAAAAGCGCGGCGCCGAGAGGCACGCCGGGGATGACCGCGAACACGGTGGACCACAGGGAAAAGCGGAGGCTCGTCGCGATGGTCCACCATGTCTCGCGTTCTCCCCCCGCGAGAAGGGAGAACGCCTCAAGAATTGAATCCAACGGATCAGGGCCTGTAGTTCGGGAAGAACATGGTCTGGCCGCCGAGCTTGAAACCCTCGATGAGCTTCTGGCCGCGCTCGCTGGTGATCCATTCCAGGAAAGCCTTGCCGCCGAACGCGTTGATGGCGGTATTCTTGGCCGGGTTGACGGTTATCACGCCGTAAGGGTTGAAGAGTCCGGCGTCGCCTTCGTAGCCTATGTCCAGGCTCGTCTTGTCCTTGACCGCGACCCAGGTGGCGCGGTCGGTGAGTGTGTATGCCTGCATGCCGTCCGCCATGATGATGCACTGTTCCATGCCTTGGCCGGCTTCCTTGTACCAGGTACCGCCCGGGACTATGCCGGCGGCTTTCCAGATGTCAAGTTCCTTGACGTGGGTGCCCGACTTGTCGCCGCGGGATACGAACGACGTCTGCGTTGCGGCGATCTTCGAGAAGGCGGTCTTTGAATCGGGCGAGCCTTTGAGTCCGGCGGGGTCCGCCTTGGGACCGACCACGATGAAGTCGTTGTACATGACGTCACGGCGGGCGGCTCCATGGCCGGCCTTCATGTAGGCATCCTCAAGAGCTCGGGCATGGACCAGGAGCACATCGGCGTCGGCGTTCTCTCCGAGTTTCATGGCCGCGCCGGTTCCCACCGCGACGACGTCGACCGTATAGCCTGTGTCTTCGGTGAAGTAGGGCAGGAGGTACGACAACAGCCC
>CAZNXK010000158.1:0-7427 GCA_964576835.1 uncultured Treponemataceae bacterium
GAGCCGGTTACCCAGCACACCAAGCGCTTCGTGCGCTGCTTCTGGGGCCTTGACCGCCAGCTTGCCAACGCCCGCCACTACCCGGCCATTTCATGGCTGGACAGCTACAGCGAATACCTCGAGGACGTAAAGCCGTGGTGGGAGGAGCGCGTCGGCCCGACCTGGGCGACAGAGCGCGAGGAGATCATGGAGCTGCTCCAGAAGGAAGTCAGGCTCCTGCAGGTTGTCAAGCTCGTCGGCCCCGATGCCCTGCCGGACAGCCAGCGCTTCGTCATAGAAGTATGCACGATGTTCAAGAACGCCTTTCTCCAGCAGAACGCCTTCGACGACGTGGACCGCTACTCGACGGTCGAAAAGCAGCTCTTGATGCTTTCGATCATAATGACGTACTGGCGGCGGGGCCAGGCCGCGATCAAGCGCGGCGTCACCCTCGTCAAGCTCAAGCGAGTCAAGGCGGTCCAGGAAATAGTCAAGATGAAGTTCACCGTGCCCAACGAGGCTCCCGAGGAGTTCGACCGCATCCTGGCCAGGCTCGAGCGCGGCATAGACCAGCTGGAGGCCATATATGCCTGAACTCGACAGGCGAAAGCTGATGGCCGGCAGGGAATACGTCGGCGCATCCAGGATAGACGGACCCCTGGTGTTCGTGCGCGGCACCCATCCGGTAGGCTACCGCGAACTCGTCGAATGCGTCGACGCTGAGGGCAAGACCAGGCTGGGCATGGTCCTGGACACGAGCGACGATGTTGTCGTGGTCCAGGTCTTCGAAGGCACCCACGGGCTGACGATGCCCGACACCAAGACGCGGTTCCGCGGCAAACCCCTGACGGTCGGCGTAAGCGACAAGATGCTCGGGCGCGTGTTCGACGGACTCGGTCGCCCCACGGACGGCGGCCCGGCTCCCATGGCCGACGCCGAACCCGACGTCAACGGCAGGCCCATCAACCCGACGGCCCGCGAGTATCCGAGGGACTTCATCCAGACCGGCATCTCGGTGATCGACGGCATGAACACGCTGATCCGCGGCCAGAAGCTCCCGATATTCTCAGGCAACGGCCTTCCCCACAACGAGCTTGCGGCGCAGATCGCCAGGCAGGCCAAGCTGCGCGGCGGCGCCACCGATTTCGCCGTCGTGTTCGCTGCGATGGGCGTCAAGCACGACGTGGCGCGCTTCTTCACGAAGTCGTTCGAGGAGACGGGCGCGCTGGAAAACGTGGCGCTCTTCCTGTCGCTGGCCGACGCGCCGTCGATTGAGCGCATCATCACGCCGCGCACCGCGCTGACCCTGGCCGAGCACCTTGCCTACGACCGCGGCCTGCACGTCCTCGTCGTGATGACCGACATGTCGAACTACTGCGAGTCTCTCCGCGAGATTTCCACCCTGCGCGGAGAGATACCTTCGCGCAAGGGTTACCCGGGCTACCTCTACTCCGACCTGGCCGAGCTGTACGAGCGTTCCGGCATGATCAAGGGGGTCAAGGGTTCCATCACCCAGCTCCCCATCCTGACGATGCCCAACGACGACATCTCCCACCCTATACCGGACCTTTCCGGCTACATCACCGAGGGCCAGATAGTCTTCGAGCGCGAGATGAACGGGCGCGGCATCTACCCGCCGGTAGCGGGCCTGCCTTCTCTCTCCCGCCTCATGAAGGACGGCATAGGCGAGGGCATGACGAGGGCGGATCACCCGCACCTTGCCAGCCAGCTCTTCGCCGCCTACAGCTACGTCAAGGACGTGCGCAACCTTGCCTCCGTCATCGGCGAAGAGGAGTTGACGCCCCTCGACCACCAGTACATGGAGTTCGGCGAGTATTTCGAGCGCAAGTTCGTCAGCCAGCGCAAGGACGAGGAGAGGACCATCGAGCAGACGCTCGACCTTGGCTGGGAAGCCCTGCGGCTCCTGCCCGCCGACGAGCTGCACCGCGTCACCGAGGAAGAGCTGAACACCCATTACCACGGAGACGAAGAGCAGTGAAGAACGTAGCGCCGACCAAGACAAACCTGATCAGGCTTCGCGACGAACTAAAATTCGCGAAGATGGGGCACGAGCTCCTCGATCAGAAGCGGAACATCCTGGTGCTCGAACTCTTGAACCTGGTCGACCAGGCTGTGGAATACGAGTCCAGGGTGGAAGCAGCGCTGGCCAAGGCATATTCCGGGCTCGAGGATTCCGTGCTGGCGATGGGGCGCCTCAAGGTCGGGGCCCTAGCGAGCGCCATCGACGTGCGGTCGACGATCACTCTCAGGCAGCGGAGGGTGATGGGCGTCGCCCTTCCGGTCGTGGAGACCGCCTTTATCGACGGAGCGCCGTATTACAGCCCTATGGACACGAGCGCCAGCATGGACGAGGCAGTCGTCGCGTTCAGGGAGGCTCTCGGGCTCCTGGGACGCATGGCCGAGCTCAAGGTGTCGATAGTCCGTCTGGCGCGCGAAGTGCGCAAAACCATCAGGAAAGTCAACGCCCTCGAGAAAATAGCCATACCCGAACTGGACGAATCGCTGCATTATATACAGAATAGGCTGGAAGAGAGCGAACGCGACATGTTCGTCCTCATGAAGATGGTCAAGGACAGGCTGTCGAGATCGGATCCGGAGGTACAAGCAGAATGACGAGGCCAATACGCAAGATCATGGTCTACGTCGATGGCTCGGAGCAGTCGATAACCGCGGCCCAGTACGCGATCGTGCTGGCCAAGGCCCTCGGCGCGGAGCTTTACGCCCTGTACGTCGTCGATACGAGGGCCTTGGCGGAGCTCGTGAAGTCGAGGATATTCCTCGAGTCGGAGCAAGACGAATACCGGAGGGATCTCGACGGCGACGCGAGCCGGTACCTGAACCACGTGCGCGAGCTGGCGCGGCGCAAGGGCGTGCCGGTGACCACGGAGAAATCGTCCGGCGCTGTGCACATCGAGATAAAGACCAAGGTGACTGAACTCGGGGTCGACCTCCTGGTGCTTGGCGAGATATCGCAGATACGCAGCAGGCGCGACGAACTTTACAACGAGACTGAACGGGCCATGAGGAATGTCCAGTGCCCGGTGCTTGTCGCCAAGGGCGAAGACAAGATATGGGACCTCTACGAGGCTCTGGAATAGGAAGGCGGCTATGGCACTGATTGATTTGATCGAAGAAACCGTCGTCCGGGCTCCGCTGAAGGCGACCGGCAAGGAAGCGGCGATACGCGAGCTCGTCGACGCGCTGGCTCAGGCAGGCAAGATACTGGACGCCGAGACGGCGTACCGCTCTGTCCTGGACCGCGAGGCCAGGGGCTCCACGGGGCTTGAAGAAGGCATAGCGGTGCCCCACGGCAAGACGATAGCGGCGCGCGAGCTGACGATTGCCATAGGCGTATCGCCGGGCGGCGTGGAATTCGGCTCGATGGACGGAAAGCCGGCCAGGCTCCTTTTCCTCATTCTGGCGCCGCCGGACAAGGCGGGTCCCCACATCGAGGCCCTGGCTGAAATCGCGCGCATGTCGCGATCCAAGGCTTTTTGTTCGGCGCTGGCCGCATGCCGTAGCCCCGCCGAGGTCGTGAGGATGCTCAAGGAAGATTAATCGCGAGCGTGCTCGCGGCGCTTGACCCTCGTGCCGGTCCCGGCGGATAATGGATTCCCATGAAGAAGATTATCTTCGTGACCGGTGGCGTCTGTTCCTCGCTGGGAAAAGGCATCACCGCATCATCGATCGGCAGCCTCCTCGAGGCTCGCGGACTATCGGTCCGCATGATCAAGATCGACCCCTACTTGAACGTAGACGCGGGTACGATGAACCCTTACCAGCACGGCGAGGTCTATGTGACCGACGACGGGGCCGAGACTGACCTCGACCTCGGCAACTACGCCCGCTTCACGAACGCGCCGATTTCAAGGGCGAACTCGGTCACGACCGGGCAGGTCTACCGCGAGGTGATAAACAAGGAACGCGAAGGCCGCTTCCTCGGGAAGACGGTCCAGGTCGTTCCGCACATCACCGACGAGATAAAGGCCCGCATCGTCGCCGTGGGCAAGGACCCCGACGTCGACTTCACCATCGTCGAGATTGGCGGTACCGTCGGCGACATGGAGAGCGTGCCCTTCCTGGAGGCGGCCAGGCAGCTGATCCATGAATACGGCAGGCAGGACGCCGCGAGCGTCCATGTAACGCTCGTGCCCGAGGTGACCGGAGGCGAGCTCAAGACCAAGCCGACCCAGCACTCGGTCAAGGAACTCCAGGAAGTCGGCATCCAGCCGGACGTCCTGGTATGCCGATCGGGCGCCGGGCTGGACGAGTCCCTGCGTCGGAAGCTCGCCGCCTTCACCAACGTCGAGTACGAAGGCGTGATATCGGCGCGCGACGCGGCGACTATTTACGCGATTCCACTGGTGTTCCACGAACAGGGGCTCGACCAGTTCCTCCTCAAGAAGATGAACGTCGAGAGCCGCCATGCCGACCTCAAGGCCTGGACGGAGGTCGTCCGCAAGCTCACCGAGCCCAAGCGCCGGGTACGCATCGGGGTCGTCGGCAAGTATATGGAGCTGCACGACGCGTACAAATCCGTCTGGGAAGCCCTGTACCACGGCGGCATAGCCAACGATGCCGGCGTCGAGATTGTCAGGCTGGACTCGAGCCAGTTCGAAGGCGTGGGGGCCGATATCGGCGCGCTTCTGGCTGACGTTGACGGCTTGCTGGTCCCGGGCGGTTTTGGCCAGCGCGGCATCAACGGTATGGTCGCCGCCGCCAGATGGGCCCGTGAAAACGGCATGCCCTATTTTGGCCTGTGCCTTGGCATGCAGATCATGGCCATAGAATGGGCCAGGACGAAGCTCGGCTGGGCGGATGCCGATTCCGCCGAGTTCAACCAGGATGCCGGCCATGCCGTGGTCAGCCTCCTGGAGGACCAGGTCGACATAAAGAATTTCGGCGGCACGATGCGCCTTGGCCGCAACGATACGTTTTTCAAGGAAGGCTCCAAGCCAGCCCAGGCCTACGGCGCGACAAAGGTTTCCGAGCGCCACCGACACCGCTATGAGTTCTCCAACGTCTACCGGGCCGATTTCGAGAAATCCGGCATGGTCATAGCCGGGCTGACGCCCGACGGCGAGCTCGTCGAGAGCCTCGAGTGGCCTGGGCATCCATGGGGGGTCGGGGTCCAGTACCATCCAGAATTCAAGTCCAGGCCGCTGGCGCCGCACCCGCTGTTCGCCGCCTTCATCAAGGCTTCGATCGCGTACGGCGAGAAGAGGGCCCGTGGCTAGAGTCGGTGCCGCCTTGGCAGCGCTGCTGCTCTCCGCCTGCAGCCTCGACTACGGTACCCCGCTCGCCGAGGATCTCGGGGCTGGCGTGCCTGACACCGTGGTGTTCGGGTTCTCCCATACGGTGGTCGAAAATGGCTCTCCGCGCTTTCGGCTCGAGGCCGAGCGGGGAGAGTCGTACCAGTCCCTGAAAGTGCTGAAATTGTCCGCCGTGCGCTTCACCGAGTACGCCGCCGACGGAACCGGTGCTGTGAACGCAGACGGCGAGTCTGATTTGGCCACCTTCCACACCGATACCGAAAGCGCCGAGCTGTCCGGCTCGGTGCGTTTCCATTCTTCCGGAGACGCCGTGACGGTACAGTCGGGCTACCTGTCCTGGGATGGCGAGGCCAAGCAGCTGGCAAGCCGCGCCGAAACGGTGACGACGCTGCGCGACGACGACGGCACGAGTCTTTCGGGTTCCGGCTTTTCAGCTGATGCGACGCGGCGCTCGTTCCGCTTCGGCAACCGCGTGGACGGCCGCTACGTTGCTCCGGAGGACCGGCAATGATACGGCGCGTGGCGCCGCTGGCCGCGGCGCTTGCTTTGGCGGCTTGCCTGTCGTCTTTCGCGGAAGACTTTTCTTTCTCCGCCGACACGATGTCGGGCGCCATGGTCAAGGGACGAGAGCGCGCCATCCTTTCAGGCAACGCCGTCGTCGTCTCCGGCGACATGACCATCACCGCCGACAGGATAGAGCTCTACGGTGACGAATTCCGCTTTGCCGAATGCTCGGGCCGGGTACTCGTCGTCGACGACGAACGCGGCCTCAGGCTGACGACCGAGCGCCTCTTCTATGACAGGCGCGACAAGCTGTCGCGGCTCACCGGGCCGTCCGTGATGGAAGACCGCCAGAACAAGGTGGTCATCAAGGGCGACTACATAGAGAACGATGACCAGCGGAAGATAGCCATAGTGCAGATCAACGTGCGGATACTCAAGGAAAACCTGTCGTGCCGGGCGGAATTCGCGCGCTACGACAGGGCCGCCAAGACCCTGGAACTGACGGGCTCGCCCATGGTCAGGCGCGAAGGCGACGAGTACCGCGCTTCGACAATACTCGTCGACCTGGATACCGAGGATATCGTCCTCGATGGCGCCGTCTCCGGGAATGTTGCCGTCGGCAGCGCTGGCGCCGACAAGAAGGCGCCAGCCGGGGAAGTCCAGCCATGAGCGATGAAGACATAATAGAAGAATCGGAGCGCGAAACCGGCGGGACCGCCGTCGAAGCCGTCGAAGACGGTCCCGGGCACATGCTCGAGGCCCGTGACCTGTTCAAGCGCTTCGGCAGGAAGGTGGCCGTCAAGAACGTCGGCTTCTCGATGCGCACCGGACAGATAACCGGGCTCCTGGGGCCGAATGGCGCAGGCAAGACGACCGTTTTCTACATGATAGTCGGATTTCTACGGCCGAACGGCGGATCGGTCATCCTGGACAAACACCTTTTATCGTCGATGCCGATGTACAAACGAGCAAGGCTGGGCATTGCCTACCTGCCCCAGGAACCGTCGGTTTTCCGAAAGATGACCGTCGAACAGAACGTGCGCGCGATACTCGAGACGAGGCCAGACCTCGACACACGCTCGAGGAAGCAGGAGCTGGAATCCCTGCTCGAGGAATTCGGCATTTCGTCGCTCCGCAGGCAATACGCCTACACGTTGTCGGGAGGCGAGCGGAGGCGCACCGAGATTGCCCGCGCACTGGCCATCAAGCCGAAGTTCCTGCTGCTCGACGAACCGTTCGCCGGGATAGACCCCATAGCGGTGCACGAGATCAAGGGCATCGTCAGGCGGCTGTCGTCCAAAGGAATAGGCGTGCTTATAACCGACCACAACGTCCGCGATACCCTCGAGATAACACACGAGGCTCATATCATCAACAAGGGCGAGATACTGGTCTCCGGAGACCGCGACGTCATACTTGAATCGGAGCTGGCAAGGCAGATATACTTGGGAGAGACGTTCAGAATGTAACGTGCAGCCTTATTCCTCGCGGCCGGAGCAGTTCCGGCACCCTCTCGCGTCAAACTTGACGGCGCGGTGGGGGTGTGTTACATTCAACCTATCCCATTACGGGCTCCATCATCACTAATCCCAACGGAAGACAGATGCGATACTTCGACACTCATGCCCACATCGGGCTTATTTACGATGA
>CAZNXK010000159.1:0-7366 GCA_964576835.1 uncultured Treponemataceae bacterium
TCCATTCGCTTTCGCCGTGCCGAACGAGCACGAGAGTATGCATGAAACGCCTCCTTCGATGACGATTCGCCGGACAAATTCCAAGGCCGCGAGAGAGTTTCCAGGAATTCGTCCATGCTCTAATATTACTAATTTACCAATAAATTGTCTTCCTCGATGCTATTTCCTTTCATTTTTTTTGCTTGCGCGCCATTTGGCCGTGGACTATACTCAGCCCATGGCACGATCTAAGCACCATTTTCGGTCTATCACTTTCACGGTGAATTCCTACCTCGTTTTAGCCCTCGCCGCGGGGCTGAGCCTTGTCATGGTTGCTTTCACCTATTCCCTGCTATCCTCACGCGATACGCTCACGCGAACAAACCTCCGCCAGCAGGGAAACATAATTTACGCATCGCTCGCCAATTTCATGTTGCCCGGGGAAGCGCCGTTGGCCGTCAAATTCGTCGGCCAGATTGCCGTCGAGAGCCCCGAATCGACTATTACGCTCTTCCGCCGAGGCGGCGCGCTCGCTTTTTCGGACAACACCACCATAGAGACGGTCAACCGGAATCTTAAGAAAGAAAAATTCGCTCAGAGGATTGAACCTCTCCACCAGGCTCCCCCGCCCGAGACGCCGCTGTTCAAAGAAGCCTCCGCGAGTCCGCCGAAGGAAATATTTTTTCGGGAGACATCAGGCGGCCACACGTATTTCAGGGCCTACCGTCCCCTCATCAACCTGCCCAAATGCACTGGTTGCCATGGCTCCGACCACACTGTCAGAGGCGTAATCGACATCAGGACCGACGTAACGACGATCATTCGGACCCAGAACATCACGATCGGAGCGGGGTTCCTCGGTTTCTTCCTGGTCGTGGGCTTCCTTGCCTATTTTATAAGCACCTTCCTCCACAATCTCGTCCTTTCGCCCGTCCAGGCCATCGGCCAGCTTTGCGCCCAAGTCACCTCAGGGCGTTTCGAGGGGCGGGTGGAACTCGCGGCGAAGAACGAAATCGGCGATTTGGCCCGGACCGTGAACCAGATGGTGGGCGGATTGCGGGAGCGTTTCGAGCTGACGAAATACGTATCGCAGGGGACGATAGGCGCGCTCAGCGAGGGCCAGAAACCCAGGCGGTCGATGAAGACCCTCCTCTTCACCGACGTTCGTGGATTCACCGCCTATACCGAGAAAAATGAACCGGAGCGCGTAGTCAGCGTCTTGAATCGCCTTCTTGAAAAGCAGTCAGAGATAATCCACGAGTTCAACGGAGATATCGACAAATTCGTTGGCGACGAGGTGGTTTCGGTGTTCACCGGCGAAGACGCGGCGATCCGTGCCTGCAAGGCGGCTATCGACATTGTCAGGCTCTGCGCCTTGAGGGCCGCGGAATTCGATGGCTTATCGGTCGGGGTTGGGGCCTCCACCGGTTCAATCATCCAGGGGATGATTGGTTCCGAACGCCGCGCCGATTTCACCGTCATAGGCGACTCGGTGAACATCGCGAGTAGGCTCTGCTCAATTGCCAAAGCCGGCCAGATCATGGTGAGTGATGCGACGAAGCTCGCCGTGGGCGACGTCTTCGCGTTCAAGGGGCCCTTCGGAGTCAAGCTCAAGGGGAAGTCAGCAGCCCAAAAGGTATGGCTCCTTTCGGCGGGGACAGCCGAGGGCGAAGAGAGGAAGCGATGAGTCGAAGCGAGCCTTGCGTGCTTCAGGGTGGATTCCGCATCTTCGCGTTGGCATCGATCCTGGCCTTTTCGGCCTGCTCTCCCGAGCCCGAGATCTATGCGCCCGCGGATTATACGGATTGGGCACGCACGACCGATACGGTCCTCGATTATCCTATTCCCGGCCACGAAAACCGGCTGCGTATTCCGCGTATGAACGCTATAGGTTTTACCGCTTCTCCGGCGAAGACGGGTAACAGGCTAATTTGGAATTTCCCCGAGGGCACCGTAATTGTCAAGGAAGTCTTTTCAAGCGCGAAGCCCTCTCCGGGAGAAAAACCTATACAACTCACCATCATGGCCAAAGACCCGAAGGACAAAAGGTCCAATGGCGGCTGGCTCTGGATCACGAAGTCCCTGCCGGACGGTCAGGAGACGGTGTTCACAGGTAACTTCTGCATTACTTGCCATGAAAACGCGAATGAAAAGCATCCCTACGGGGACAGAAATCCTGATGAGGATTTTCGCGACTATTTGTATTTCGTGCCCGGCGAGTCCTTGCCCATGCCCCCGACTGCTTCTACCTCCTTTACCGTGCCCCCCTCGGAATCAGGGTACTAAAAAAGCCCTTTTTTCCGCTCCGACCTTGATGGCCCGCGCGGCGGGCGCCTTTAAAAAGGCTCAATTTATAGTCGAACGTGGATAGGCGTGTGTATGTTTGACTTACTGCGCCTTTTTTTTGCATAGCCGTTAATACAAAATCCGATATAAGCCAGCACACTATTCAAGCTATTATGCTTCCCAGGTAACGAGCCGTGTTGACATTCCGCAGAGTCATGTACTGATAGATCTCCTGGCTTACCAATTTCGTCAACTGGCTTTTCCCCTGGTTCTCCCTTTTGACATTCCAGATAAGCGCGCCTTTTACATACTTGATTGTGACATATTCACTCTTGAACGGAATGCGGCTTATGACGTTTTCGTCATCCACTTCGCCAGACAGATAAGCTATATCGGTTTTCTGAGTTTCATCATTCTCCCAGCCGGAAGGAATCGCCTCTGAAATTGCCTTCATCTCTCCAGCGGTCTTTACCAGAAACATGATTCTCTCATTGAAACAACCATACAACGCATTATCGATTTCTTGCTTGATAGTATTTTTCGATTTGGTTGTTTTAATGATTACATTTCCAGAATTTATGTATGCTTCTACGTCCGCATATCCCAGATCCGCAAACAGCTCTATTAGCTTATGCTTCTCGATCCTATTTTCTTTGCCGACGTTGATTTTTCGCAACAATACAATATATGTCATCGCATCCCTCCACGCGCGGTGCGCTGCATCCCTATTCGTGCTCTCTCGACACTTGCCGGTAAAGTCGGGTCAACATGCCTATCCACTGCATGACCTGCGCATCCACATCCATGATGTGAGGCGCTTTGATAGTGACAGCATATTGCTTTCATCTGGTTTTTTCAATCATTGTCTCGATGGAAGTACCGGAGAGCTCAGATCGCTAGGCGCGCGGGATGCCTGCCGCAACAATCAAGCGGTCTATTTTCCTTGCAAAGCACTGAAAAAGATCCTAAGATGCTTACCATACAGAACAACAGGGGGTCAGTTCTTGCTGGTTTCCATCCGTTACATGACGAATACCGCCATTTTTCCTGTCGCCGCCTCCCGCGTTGTACCCCACGCCTCCTCCTGCACGCGATTCCTGCTCAAGCCTACCCCACTCTTTTATGCCTATCCGCGTAAATCAGAAACTGAAGAAGCCCCGCTGCCACTCGACCGGTCGAAAGCCTCGGAAAAACAGCATATTCAGGAAATGGACAGACGGGACATATTGTTGTCAGGCTGACTTCCGGCCTGTGCAGAGGAGAATCATGAATACAGTATTCGTCAACATTGGGCTTAGCCTTGATGGCTACATGGCACCGGATGGAATGACCATGGGCAAGCCCGAGTACAAGAACTGGGGTGCCAAGTGGGGTGCATTGATGGCATGGATAATCAATCAACAGTACTTCCGCGAGAAGCTCAAGTTCGGTCCCGGGGGAGAGACAGGCACGGTCAATGACATGGTTCGCCATACCTTCGAGCGCACCGGTGCCAACATCATGGGTAAGCGTATGTTCGACCAAGGCGAGGTCAGTTGGCCAGAGGAGGCTCCATTTCACACGCCAGTGTACGTTCTTACCCACGAGAAACGAGACCCTTGGGTGCGTCCTGGCGGAACGACGTTTTACTTCATCAATGAAGGGTCTGAGCGTGCGCTGGCGCTGGCTCGGGAGATGGCTGGTAGTCGTGACATTCGCATTTCAGGAGGCGCAGATGTGATCCAGCAGTACCTTAATCTCGGTATTGTTGATGAGCTGGAAATTGCCTTGGCACCCGTGTTCTTCGGCGGCGGGCGGCGACTCTTCGAAAACCTGAGCGAGAGTGGGCCGCAGTTTCGCATTGAAACAGTTTTTGATGGTTCAGCCGCCACACACCTGCGATATGTGCGTCAATGAAGGCGGCCTAACAACTAGTTGCAGCGGACGATACGCTGCGCGGCCCGCCGATGAACCGGAGCGTTAGCGGACCCTTCGGGCAATTGGAATTCTACTAGCAGGGGGCAATAGTTGGAACAAAATAATGGGTACCGCAGGATTTGCAACATCCAATATGGAGCAGATATAAACAATATTGGAGATATATACATTCCGGGTTGTATTGGAAGAGGTATCGTTTGCCTTTTTCATGGAGGCTTTTGGAAAATACCGTATGATAAAGCACAGTTTAATAATGTTGCAGAAAAATTAGCGAAAATTGGATTTGTTGTTTGGAATATAGAATATCGTAGATTAGGCTACCCTGGTGCAGGATATCCAGGAACTTTCAACGATGTTGTAGGAGCAATAAACTATTTGGAAGAAATAATAAGAAAGTATGAATTGAATAAGCAACAAATAATCATAGCTGGGCACTCAGCCGGCGGGCAATTAACTTTATGGCTCGGCGCAAATACTGAAATGTTAAATGTCGAACCAAAAATGGTGATTGGATTAGCACCAGTAGTTGATTTAGAAAAATGTTATGAAAGCAGCGATAGAAAAAACTTCGTTTATGACTTATTAAAATGCAGTCCAACTGAAAATAATGAACTATATAAGACAGTATCACCAATCAGGCTGATATCGAATAGCATTAAGCAAGCAATTGTTTATAGTGAAAAAGACGATGTATTGCCAGTAGTTGAAATCGAAGAATATATAAAAAGAGTAAGAGATTTAAATGGAGAAATTGAAATAGCAAAAATTGAAAAAGGAGGCCATATGGACTTTCTTGATGCAAACAGCGAATCAATAGGTGAATTTATAAGAATCGTAGAGGAAAATTGCGCCTGACAATCGCTTCAACCGGACAGCGCCTTTTGTCACGGTTTGTGCTACTCGCTTCGCTCGCTGCGTACAAACCGCGACAACCCGCTTCGCGGGACAGGCTTGCCGGTAAGGCGTATGTTGGATTTATCCTGCGGGCGTGAATAAAATGTCTCATGGTAAAGTGGACTCAAAATGTATAGCTTTCCAATAGTTAAAAATATATTTTAAGTACATTGCACGAAAGGCTCATCATAATGCCCAGGTCAGTATGATGAACCCAGGAAATCGGACGGCTTTGGAGCTCTTGGAGGCACTTTGTCGTTGGCGTCACACTGAATAACGTCAAATCCCCTGTTTTTTCAACCTTGACAGCAAAGTAACGATGGCCATATGCTAAATCATAGAGGCGTTGTCGGAAAATTGCATTGGAAAAATCGGCAATCGACGGCAACGATAGTTTCTATCAATCAATTTGCAGCACAGGAGCAATGAATGAAAAAAGTAATTCTTTCCTTCATCTTTCTTGGTTTTATCCTTTCCCCGGCATTCCTTGGCGCGCAAATCAGCGTAAAAACAAGCGACCAGACAGTGGTGAAAGACGGAGACACCATTATCCCCATTGGCTTCCAGGGCGTGCATCTCATTTCCAGTCCGGAATACCGCGGTATTACCGTCAGCGGAGCCAGCATTGTCAATAGCGTCGTAATAAGCGGCGACCCGGATTTCAGCATCAATACAGCCGATTCAGGATTGAGCCTGTGGGAAAGAAAACCCCTTGTGGTCAAAGACCAGAAAGTCGCCGATAGTTTTGTGTTTCATCTGGATTACTGCCCATTAAGCGGCGGAGAAAGAACGGCGACCGTCTCCATCGGATACGATAACGGGAAAACGTTCAAATTTACCGTCAAGGGGCGTGGCCGACCGGAAGAGTTCAAACTCGCGTCGAATGCCGACATGACCATGAATACAGTCTGGGGCGGGTACAACAAGAACCAGGACGAACGCCCCGCCGGCATGGTCGCCGACAGCGCGGGGAATATGTTCTTCGCTGGCAACGGAAAATTCCTTTCAAGCGATACCTACTACTATGACATCTTCGTCGGGCGCATCAACGCGGACGGCAGCGCGGGCTGGAAGAATGTCTATCACTCCAAATTCAACGACCGCATGCCCGATCCAAGCCAGAACGATGAATCCGGCGGCAGCGCGCATGCGATCTGCATGGACAGCCAGGGGTTCCTCTATATTACCGGAAGCGTCGGAAACGGTTCGAACAGCTCGTATCTTTCCCTCATCATGAAGATCGATCCAAAAGACGGAAGCGAGGTATGGCGAAAATACTGGTTCGCCGACACCGGCCGCCTCAAGTTCACCGACTCCTCCGAGGCCTATGCAATCGATACCGCGGACGGCATGGTGTTCATTACCGGCCAGGGCAAGGACCAGAGCAGCAATATCCAGGGCGTCTTCGTAAGCGCCTTCTCCGCCTCCGACGGCAGTCACGTATGGAGCCGGATCATCAACCCCAACGGCAACAACTACAATGACCGCGGCTACGCTATCAAAGCCGACGGCAAGGGAAGCCTCATCATCGCGGGCTGGCAGGGGGAAAACACCGGCTCGCCCTTCCTTGCGAAGCTCGGGAATATCAAGGCATCACCCACCCTCGAGTGGGCAAAGAGCTTCAGCATGGGAACCGGCAGCAATTTCAACGGCATCGATGTCGACTCGAGCGGCAATATCTATCTTTCCGCCGACAGGCGCGGAGCCACGACGTATTTCAGCGTCATCAAGGTCAGCCCCGACGGCAAGCAGGTACGCGGAACGACCATCCCCGGAACCGCCGGAGGGAACAACAATGCCAAGGTCGTAAAAGTCATTGGCGATGCGGTATATGCCGGAGGAAGAATCGGGACAGCGGGTCTCGACACGGGCCTCGGCGACGGAATGATCGCAAAATTCTCGACCGCTGATCTTTCCCTCAAATGGGCTGCCCTATACTATACGGGTACCGGTCCCAAGGAAGTCTGCGGAAACCACATTAAGGGAATCGCGGCCGCCGGCGATGACCTCCTGCTCTACGGCGAAGTCTACACCGGCAACGCGAACAACTTCCGCTACTACGGCTACTGGTATGACCTTCCCGCCAAGAGCGAAAGCTATACTCCCGACAGCATCGATATAAGCGCCTCGACCGTCATGGTCGACATGGTCAAGGCGGGGCTTGTTGACGGCGCTACCAATGGCGGGGTCTATGAGCCGATCGCGACAGGCGTGAATCTGGAGTATCAGGATGCCTCTGCCAAGAACGAAGCGACCCATGGAAGCCAGGTTGACGGAGATGTCACGTTCA